>CAYMTG010000219.1:0-2520 GCA_964393305.1 uncultured Ruminococcus sp. | reverse complement strand
TTAGAAATAGGCCGCGCTCAGGCAATGCAGGCGGAGGCAGCCGGCATACCCCCGCTTTCCGCTATGAATCCCATTCTGCTTAAACCCACCTCCGACGTCGGTTCTCAGGTTATCGTCAACGGCAAGCCTGTCGGCAATATGACCGCCGCCGAGTACTTCCGCTATAAGCGCGAGCTTGTCCCGGATATTATGGCGGCGTACAGCTCGCTTGCCGAAGCTCACGATATAATTGTGATCGAGGGCGCGGGCAGTCCCGCCGAGCTGAACCTTAAGTCCGACGACATCGTCAATATGGGTATGGCTCGGCTTGCGAGGTCCCCGGTACTGCTTGTGGGGGACATAGACCGAGGCGGCATTTTCGCGCAGCTTCTGGGGACGCTCTCGCTTCTGGAGCCGGACGAGCGGGAGATGGTAAAGGGTCTTATCGTAAACAAGTTCCGTGGGGACAGGGCGTTCTTCGACGACGGCGTTAAGATCCTTGAGCAGCGCGGCGGCAAACCCGCTGCGGGCGTTATCCCCTATCTTCACTGCGATATTGACGACGAGGACTCGCTCTCCGAAAAGCTGACAAGCCGCTCCCCCGCTCTCATCGACATAGCAGTTATACGGCTGCCGAGGATCTCCAACTTCACGGATTTTGACGTATTCTCTCAATTTTCGGGAGTTGGCGTGCGGTATGTCACACGTCCGGAAGAGCTTGAAAACCCCGATCTGGTCATTCTCCCCGGCACGAAATCCACCCTCTCCGATATGCAGTTCCTGCGGGAGAGCGGGTTAGAGGCCCGGATACTGAGGCTCGCCGACGAGGGTACCCCGATAGTCGGGATATGCGGAGGGTATCAGATGCTGGGGCGCGAGATCTCCGACCCGCACGGCGCGGAAGGGGGAGGCACGGTAAGAGGACTGGGACTTCTCCCCATCTATACCGAATTCTACGAAAAGAAAATTACCGCGAGGGCAAGCGGACGGGTAGACGAGGTAAGCGGCTTCTTTGGGTGTCTGTCGGGCGCGGACTTCAACGGCTACTGCATACACCACGGCATCACGTGCATTGACGGAGCGGTGCTTTCCGCCCTGTCATCGGGCAGTACGGTGGGCACGTTCTTCGGAAACATAATGGGGACATACATACACGGCTTTTTTGACAATATCGACCTCTGCGGGCGGCTGGTGAGGGCGCTTTTCGAGAAAAAGGGTCTGGAATATCACAATGCGCCACTCTCCCGCACGGAATACAGGGAGCGGCAATACGACCTGCTTGCCTCCGCCGTGCGCGAGAGCCTTGATATGCCGCTCATCTACAAAATCATTAAGGAGGGGATCTAATGCTTCACATCTACTGCGGAGACGGCAAGGGCAAAACCACCGCCGCGCTCGGTTTAGCGATACGTGCGGCGGGCGCGGGACTGCGCGTGCATATCGTGCAGCTTATGAAGGGCGCGCCTACGTCGGAGCTGGCGGCGCTTGCAAAGATCCCGGAGATCACGATCGCACGGTGTGACCGCGACTACGGCTTTTCATGGAAAATGAGCGAACGGGACAAGTCCGAGATCACCGCCTGCCACAACAGGCTGCTGGGCGAGGCGTTTGCGCTTGGAGCGGATATGGTGATACTCGACGAGTTCAACTCGGCGTATGCGAATGATCTCCTTGACAGGGAGACGGCGGAGAGACTTATCGCGGAAGCGGCCGCCGAGATCGTCCTCACCGGACGAAACCCCGACCCGAAGCTTCTTGGGAAAGCCGACTATATCAGCGAGATCAAATGCGTCCGCCATCCGTACGAGCGGGGCGTCGCCGCGAGAAGGGGGATAGAGCTTTGAATATTGAATACGTACTCCCGGGCGAGATAGAAAGACGGAGCTTTGAGATCATCGAAGGCGAGCTGTCCGCGCTTGGAAAGCCGCTCGACCCCGTGACCGCGCCTATAGTCCTCCGCGCCATTCACGCGACAGCGGATCTTGATTTTTACGATAATCTGAAATTCTCGGAGAATGTCGTACAGACAGCGCTCGGACTGCTGAAAAGCGGCTGCGTTATCGTCACGGATACCAATATGGCGAGATCGGGGATAAACAAAGCCGCTCTCGGACGGCTGGGCGTGGAATGTCACTGCTTTATGGCGGACGCGGACGTAGCCAAAGCCGCCGCCGAACGCGGCACTACCAGGGCGGCGGCATCCGTGGACAAAATGGCGACGCTTAAGGAGCCGGTCATCTTCGCGTGCGGCAACGCTCCCACCGCCTTGATACGTCTCGCGGAGCTTATCGGCAGCGGACAGTTTCGTCCCGCGCTCGTAATAGCCGTTCCCGTCGGCTTCGTAAACGTCGTCCAATCCAAGGAACTCATCATCGCGAGCGGCGTTCCCTATATCGCCGCCATCGGCAGAAAAGGCGGCAGCACCGTCGCCGCCGCTATAATGAACGCGCTGCTCTACACCGTATCGTGAACACGCCTCTCGCGTGAAAAAGGCGCTTTCCCCGCAAACAAAAAGCCCCTATCCCAAAAGGACAGGGGCTT
>CAYMTG010000218.1:0-2615 GCA_964393305.1 uncultured Ruminococcus sp. | reverse complement strand
TTAAGGCAAAATGTCGGGTTTCCCCTTGACATTCGATAGCTGTTGTGATATAATTCACTTGTGGCGGTTTCTAAAAACTCCCAAAAATTCGTTTCTATGCCTGCCCTTGTTCCGCGCAGCGGGGGACAGCAGAGTGAAAAGAAATTCCAAAAAATGTTCATTCCAATTTCTAATCATCAAAGGAGACTATACTATTATGAAAAAAATCTTATCGTCAATACTGATTGCGGGATTGATTTTATCGATTTCCGGCTGCAAAAAGACGGAGATTAGTGACAGCGACCCGGAAGCGTCCTCAAGCGAGGAATCCTCAAGCTCCATCGCGCAAGAGTCAAGCTCAGCGGAAAGCTCCGAGCCGGAGCCGGAGCCGGAGCCTCAGCCAACCTCTGTTTCATTACTCTGCGCGGGTGATAATCTGCTGCACATCAACATCATCAATCAGGCAAAGGCTCGCGGCGGCGATGACCCGAGCGGCTATGATTTCCGACCCTCGTATGCGCGTACCGCTTCGATGATAGCTGAGGCGGATCTTGCAATACTCAATCAGGAGACTATCATCACCGATGAGTTCGAGCCGTCAAACTATCCGTTGTTCTGCTCGCCCGAAGCCGCCGGAGACCAGATGGTAGAGATGGGCTTTGACGTTATGTCGATCGCCAACAACCACGTTCTTGACAAGGGCGAGGCCGGACTTATCGCGACACTGGATTATTGGAAAACCGAACACCCGGATATTCCCGTGTACGGCGCATGCTTAAAGGACGAGGAGGAAATCCCCGTGCTTGAGGTGAACGGCATCACATTCGCGTTTTTAGGCTTTATGGAGCATACCAACGGACTGCGTCTTCCCGCAGATACCCAATGCAAGATCACTTACCTCAGCGAAACGGAGGAGGTCGAGCGTCAGGTGCGAGCGGCTCGTGAGATCGCCGACGTCGTTGTAGTAAGCGCTCACTACGGCGTTGAAGTGTCGAACACCGTTACCGAACAGCAGCTTCAGATAACTCGAAATCTGGTGGATTGGGGCGCGGACATCATTATCGGCACGCAGCCGCACACCGTTCAGCCGATGGAATATGTCAATAAACCCGACGGCGGACAAGCGTTTGTATTCTACTGCTTAGGCAACTACATCTCCTCGATGACCAGCTCCCCGCTTGCGATGGTGGGTATGCTCGGAAAGCTTACCGTCACCAAGCAGCCCGACGGAACGATAATTCTTGAAAATCCCGAAGCAGTCCCGATTGTCACCAATGTAAAATCGGGCTTTGTTGAGATCTATCCTTGGAGCGAGTACACAGAGGAAATCGCGGCTACAAGCACCACAGAAGGATTTTCCTACGCTCTCGCCGAGAAATTGATAAATGAGTATGTGGGGATACAAGACCTTCTGGATTAACCCCCCTCTTTATTAATGAATAAACCCGCCCGGAGCTCGGGGGGGGACATCTTGCCTAAGTTATACAGGAGGTAATCATGGCGGAACAGTCTCAAAAACAGGCGGCAAAAGAATTTGTGAAAAAGTGGACAGGCAGAGGGCAGGAGGACGAGGATTGCCACTCGTTCTGGATAGAGCTGCTGCAGACCGTTCTCGGAGTGGATAATCCGACGCGGTACATGAATTTTGAGAAAAAGGTAAAGCTGAAGGGCGGCTCTACAAAGCGTATTGACGTGTATATTCCCGGCGCGAAGGTCATGATAGAGCAAAAAAGCATCGACATCGACCTCGACAAGCCGCAGAAAGGGCATGACGGACAAACGCCGTTTCAGCAGGCGAAATTCTACAACGACAACCTTAACTACACCGAGCGCGTCAGGTGGATAATCGTCTCGAATTTTAAGGAAACACGCATACACGACATGGACGATATTCTTTCCGACCCGGTTGTAATGACGCTTTCGGAGCTGCCGGACAAGCTGTCCGCGTTTGATATTCTCAAAGCCGAAAAATCGGAGCAGATACGCTTTGAGGAAAAAATATCCGTCCGTGCGGGCGAGATAACGGCAAAGCTTTATGACGCGCTGATAAAGCAATACTCCGCGCCGGACGACGCGGAAACGCTGAGAAGCCTAAACCAGCTCTGCGTAAGGCTTGTATTCTGTCTTTACGCGGAGGACGCGGGGATATTTGCGGACAGCCAGTTTCATGATTACATAGCGGAATTTCAACCGCAGCATATCCGCAAAGCACTGATAGAGCTGTTCAAAATATTGGATACGCCATACGACAGGCGCGACCCGGACGAGGAGCAAAAGCTGCTCGCGTTCCCCTATGTAAACGGCGGGCTGTTCGCGGACGGGAGCGTTCGAGTGCCGCAGTTCAGCGAGGAATTAAAGACGCTGCTGCTGGACGAGGCAAGCGCGGGGATCGACTGGAGCGATATTTCCCCCACGATATTCGGCGCGGTTTTTGAAAGCACGTTAAACCCGGAAACGCGGCGTTCGGGCGGTATGCACTACACTTCAACAGAGAATATCCACAAGGTCATTGACCCGCTGTTTCTGGACGATCTGCGCACGGAGCTGGACGAAATAAAGACGCTCAGAACACAAAAAGCCGTATCGGAGCGCGTCGCGGCGTTCCAGAAAAAGCTGTCGGAGCTTAAGTTTCTCGA
>CAYMTG010000217.1:0-2641 GCA_964393305.1 uncultured Ruminococcus sp. | reverse complement strand
GTGCAGTCCTCCGCGAGCTTTACCACGTCAAAGTCGAGCGAGATCTTGTCCTGCTCGTCGCTGAAATCAATATAAATTTTCATTCCGTTAATTCACCCTCTTTATGGCAAGCTCAAACTCGCGCTGCCCGTTATTGCGTATTTTTTGCCGTTCCCGCGATTTACCGGTTTTTCCATGCGCCCTTGCCCGTTTTCGCGCTGCCCTGATACTCGTCGTAAGCCTTGACTATGTCCTGTACCAGCTTGTGGCGCACGACGTCCTTTTCGGTGAAGCGGTTCTGCGCTATGTCCTCTATGCCGCGAAGCACCTTGAGCGCCTCGATAAGTCCCGACTTCTTCGCTTCGGGGAGGTCTATCTGTGTAATGTCGCCCGTGATGACCATCTTTGAGTTGAAGCCAAGCCGCGTCAGGAACATCTTCATCTGCTCGCGTGTGGTATTCTGCGCCTCGTCGAGAATGATAAAGCTGTCGTCCAGCGTGCGTCCGCGCATATAAGCCAGCGGCGCGACCTCTATCGCCCCATGCTCCGATAACCGCGTGAACGCCTCCTGCCCGAACATCTCAAAAAGCGCGTCATAGAGCGGTCTGAGGTAGGGGTCTACCTTATTCTGGAGATCGCCGGGAAGAAAACCCAGCTTTTCGCCCGCTTCCACAGCGGGGCGCGTGAGGATTATCCTCTGCACCTGCTTCTGCTTGAAAGCCGTGACCGCCAGCGCAACCGCGAGATACGTCTTGCCCGTTCCGGCAGGACCTACGCCAAAGGTTATAGTATTCTTGCGGATAAGATCGCAGTATTTCTTCTGTCCGACGGTTTTCGGCTTAATGGGTTTTCCCGAGTAGGAAACGCACACGCAGTCTCCCGAGATGGACGCTATCTCGCCCTCCGCGCCGTCGTTCACCATAGCGATGGCGTAGCGCACGTCCTGCTCCGTCACGCCGCCCTCGCGGGAATACGTACCCTCAAGCGTTTCGAGAGCCTTCCGCGCCTTTAAGAGAGCCGCGTCGCTGTCGCCCGTGATCTTTACCTCGCTCCCGCGTGAGATGATCGTCACGGAGAACGCCTTCTGAATGAGATTGATATTTCTGTCGAACTCCCCGAACACCGCACGAAGCCTGTCGAGATCGTCCATTGTCATAGATAAATCAGCCATATATACTCCTTTTTGCGAGAGGCGTGTTCATCTTATCCTCCCTATTCTTAAAACCCGCGTTTCTTGAGATCCGCCGCTATTTGTACATAAAACTCCCTTACGTCAAAGCCCTTTATATCCTCGCGGTTAAGGTCTATCATATCCGCGTGAGTGATACCGCGCCTGCCCTTGGGGTAGACCGGCGTAAAGCTCTCGCCCCAGCTCATGGAGCTTACCGCCACAAGTCCGTCGTTGTCGCCGTCGTACTTCTTAACGATCGGGTAGGAGACGTTGAGGGGAAAACGTCCGCTCTTGCTGTTCTTCGCCTTAGAGCCGAACGACTGGTACATAACCTCGGGACTGTCGGGGGTCTCCCTGTTGAACTCCTCGCAAAAGCTGTTGGTAAGGCACTTCACCGCCGACATAAAGTCGGGAGAATTGTCGCCCAGCGCGTAGAACGCCTTGTTGTAGGTGTTCTCCACAAAGGAGACCAGCTTTTCGGGAGCCGCGCCCAGCAGATATTCCGCGAACAGACAACCCCTGTGCGGCGTATTTATCGTGGTAAGAGAGGCTATGTACTTGTCGCAGCCGTATTTTGAGATGGCGCAGCGTGTGTCAAGACCGCCCTTAGAATGAGCTATGACGTTCACCTTGCCGCACCCCGTCCTGTGGACTATGTCCTCGATCTTCTTGGCAAGCTCGCGGGAGCTGTCGTCCACGGAGAGCGCGCTCTGCTGCTCGCCGTAGCAGACCGTCGCGCCGTTTTTCTCAAGCTCGGCGGGAATTCTCCCCCAGTAGTTGAGGAGTCTGCTGTCGCGGAAGAACACCCCGTGTACAAAGAGTATCGGGTATTTCGTCTCGCATATCCTGTCGTTTTTGCGGGACGCGTTGAGGAGAACCTTTTCGCTCTCAAAATCCGCCTCGCGGCGCACCTTCAGATAAATTATCATCAGCATAACGAGATTTGCGATCGGTATCATACCTAATAAGATCCCCAGAACGCGGATCTTGACGCCGAGCTGTACCGAGGTGAGATACACGCGGATAATGCCGTTCCAGAAGATCACGGATTCTACGATAATAAGCACCGCCGCGTAGGCTATGTTCTGCACCGGGTCGAAGCCGTTCTTCACGATCTCCACGATGGTGAGCGCAACAAACGGTATGCAGGCGGCGCAGGTCGCCCAGAAGGTGAGGATAAGCTCCGCGCCGTCTCCCATAACCTTCAGGCGGAAGGTGGGATATTTCCGCAGAGAGGGGAATACATTGAACACGGTGAAATAAACGAGCAGTACGCACCACACGGGAATTTTCACGAGGAGCGGCGCAGACTCGAGAATAACCACAGAGTTCAGTCCAAAGCCGATAATCAGCCAGTTGATAACGCGAATTACAATATTCATTTTGAGACCTCATCATTAAAAAAATTCGTCAAGCCGTTAAGTTTATTATACAACATTTGGTAAGCGTTGTCAACGAATTTTTTATGGACTATGGCAGATAATAACTTAG
>CAYMTG010000216.1:0-2698 GCA_964393305.1 uncultured Ruminococcus sp. | reverse complement strand
GCGTTTTTCAAAAAACCCGTTCAGAAGTCTTGCGACATCCTTAACGTCAATGGGCTTTGCCACATGGGCGTTCATACCGTGTTCAAGGCAGCGGCGCACGTCTTCTTCAAAGGCGTCGGCAGTCATCGCTATTATGGGAATATCCGCCGCGTCGGGACGATCCATAGCGCGTATCATATCCGTCGCCTCGTAACCGTTCTTGATGGGCATACGTATATCCATAAGTATAGCATCGTAGTACCCTACCGGCGACTTCTCGAACATATCGGCGCAAAGCTGACCGTTTTCCGCCCAGTCAAGCTCCATCCCCAGACTCTTAAGCAGCTCGTTTCCTATCTCCCAGTTAAGCTCGTTGTCCTCCGCCATAAGCACGTGCTTTCCCTTAAAATCCGGCTCGTTTCTGTTGGGAACGACGTTCGGCGCGGAAGTGTCGAGGTACTGCTTGATACCGTAGTAGAGGGTAGACTTAAAGAGCGGCTTGGATAAGAACCCGTTAATGCCCGCCTCCCGCGCTTCCGCTTCTATTTCACTGAAATCGTAAGCCGAGATAAGCAGGATAGGCACGCTGTCGCCGAGCTGCTTTCTGAGCTTGCGTGCCGTCTCAATGCCGTTTATTCCGGGGAGCAGCAGATCCAGGAGAATTATATCATAGTCGTTGTGAGTCTCATGCCGCTGCATGGACTTTTCTATGGCGTTCTCGCCGTCAAGCGCCCACTCCGTTTCAAGACCGAGGGATTTGAGCGAGTCTGTCGTACTCTCGCAGAGCTGCCGGTCGTCGTCGACCACGAGCATAGTGAAGTTGTCGAGGGTCATATCCTGCTCTTCTTCGGCGGCGCGTTCCACATCCAGAGTAACGGTGAACTCGCTTCCGACGTCCTGGACGCTCTTGACTGTGATAGTGCCGCCCAAAGCGTCTACGATATACTTCGTGATAGCCATTCCAAGTCCGGTGCCTTCGGTTTTCTGGACGCGCTTGTTGTCCTCGCGGGCAAACGAGTCAAAGATATGCTTCGTGAATTCCTCGGACATACCGATACCGTTGTCCTTCACGCTGAGCAGTATTCTGACGTAGTCGCTGCCCTTGGGAGAATCGGACTCGTGAAGGCTCAGCTCAATGGAGCCGTATTCGGGGGTGAACTTTACCGCGTTTGAGAGAAGATTTATCAGTATCTGGTTTAAGCGGAGACTGTCGCAGATGATGTTCTCGGAGGAGATATTATAGATGAAAACGTCGAATTTCAGATTTTTCGACTTGATGTTTGGCTGGACAATGCTGATTATGCTTTCCGTGATCTCGCGCAGGGAAACCAGCTCCATATTGATGATCATCTTGCCGCTCTCAATTTTTGACATATCGAGTACATCGTTGATAAGTCCCAGCAGGTGCTTGCTGGAGAGTACTATTTTCTTGAGACAGTATTCGACGCGGGTCTTGTTGTCGATATTCGCCATAGCTATCGTCGTCATACCCACTATGGCGTTCATAGGCGTGCGTATGTCGTGGCTCATATTGGAGAGGAACTCGCTCTTGGAGTGATTGGCTTTCTCCGCTTGCCGGCACGCGTCGTCGAGCTGTCGGCACTGCTCACGGCTCATTACAATGTACCTTACAAATATTGTAAGCAGTATCGCAAGGAGAACTACGCAGCAAATCGCGAATACCGCAAATGACAGCCGCGCCTGTTCCACGACAGCCTCGTTGAGCTGTCCGAACGGCATAACCGTGATAAGGTACCATTCCGAATACGGGAGCATGGAGCAGTACAGCTGCCGCCGCTCGCCGTCCGCCGTGAACATAGTCGAGTAATCGGCGCCCCTGTTCATCGCCGCTTGAAGCTCCGAGATGAAATCCTCTATGTCTTTTCTCCCGACAATGCCGTCGTAGGTCGCCCTGACGCGGTCGAAGTAGTTTTCGCGGTAAGCGTCGTTGCTGCGGATAACGAATGTGCCGTCTACCCTTATGACGTATGAGTAGTACAGGGCGTTTTCCTGATCGAGCGAGAGGGTGTCGCTTATGTACTCGATCGGGAGCTGACCGACAAGAGCAATACTGTGCCGCCCGTCGGACATCTCCATATCAAAGGGAATTCCTATAACGGCGGAGCGGTTTCCCTCGGAATCGACGGCGACGGAGACGCGCTTTTCGCCCGACTTGATATAGTCGAGGAACGACTCCGCCTTAGTTTCGACTATGCGGCTGCCGTAGATCGTCTCGGAGGTGCCGTCCCCGAAAAAGTAGGCAAGCGCTTCCAGCCCACGCGCCTGAGCGTTATCCTGAAGCCATAGGCGGGTTTCCTCGCTGTCCGCGCCGGACTTGTCGGGAATACCTTCGATAAGGGTGTCAAGCTGCGTTATTCTCAGGTCGAGCATTGTGGTGAAGTGCTTGGTGATCCTGTCGTTCATACCCGCCATATACACGCTTCCCACACGCTCAACGGTTTTGTTCGTCTGATGGCTCATAAACAGACCCAGCGAGGCGAAAATACATATGATCGCGATGCCGCACACGATCATACTGACCTTGATGAAATGATTTATCTTATTAAAGCTTTTCATTGTACAACCCCCTGTCTTTGATTTTCGGAAATCTCTTTTCCGGTATGCCTTTTCCACGCGCAGAGATTTTAGAGGTGACCTTTAAATAGGTTCTTACATATAATTATATCACTTTGTCCCCGTTGTGTCAAGGGTCTGCCGC
>CAYMTG010000215.1:0-2728 GCA_964393305.1 uncultured Ruminococcus sp. | reverse complement strand
TAATGCGTGCACTCCACCCATTTTTTCTTTTCAAACCGGTTTCTAGAGGTTCCCTAAATAATACTAATTCATAATCTTTCTGTAGACATTCTGTCTACAGAAAGAGCCGCGTTTCACGCGGCAGTCAAAGCCTCCGGCTTTGACAAAATTAGTATTGACGGCTTTTTCGGCGGCTTCGCCGCCACCGCCGTGCTTTGCACGGCGGAATCAACCAGTAGACAAAGTCTACTGGTTGATTGTAAAATGGTATAAGCGCGTCGTCCTATTCAATGCGGTATACCGACTCTCCCCCGTCTACGGTGGGGAAAAGATATGCTTAACTAACACCCCGAAAAAATTTTTCGGGGTGGAGTTCATTCAATAGGGGGATTTGCCCCGTCATTTAACGTGACCAAACAGAACCCGCCGCCTTAGAGGCGGGGGTAAGTTATGCCTTGCTCATCTTGTCCTTGTCGTTCCGGCGGATCTCAACACGTCTGATCTTGCCGCTTACCGTCTTGGGAAGCTCCTTTACGAACTCCACTATTCGCGGATACTTGTACGGCGCGGTGTTCTGCTTAACGTAGTCTTGGATTTCCTTCGCCAGCTCGTCCGAAGGTTCATAATTCGCCGTCAGAACGATAGTAGCCTTAACGACTTCTCCGCGTATGGGATGCGGAGCGCCGGTCACAGCGCACTCAAGCACCGCCGGATGCGTAGCCAGAACGCTCTCTATCTCGAACGGACCTATGCGGTAGCCGCTGGACTTGATAACGTCGTCGTTACGTCCCACATACCAGTAGTAGCCGTCCTCATCGCGCTTAGCGGTGTCGCCGGTGTGGTAAAGTCCGTCGTGCCATGCCGCCTGAGTAAGCTCGGGACTTTTGTAGTAACCCTTGAACAGACCGGGAGTGTTGACGTACTCGCCGCGAACGACGATTTCTCCAACCACCCCGGGAGGCACCGACTTGCCCTCGTTGTCCACCAGATCCACGGAGTAGAGCGGCATAGGCTTGCCCATTGAACCCGGCTTGGGGGTTGTGCCGACAAGGTTTCCGATAATGCAGGTGGTCTCCGTCTGCCCGAAGCCCTCCATCAGCTTTAAGCCGGTGTATTCATACCACTTGTTGAAAACCTCCGCTTGGAGCGCTTCTCCGGCGATATTGCAGTATTTCAGCGAGGAGAGGTCGTACTTCTCAATTCCCTCGTTTATGAAGAAGCGGAACATCGTGGGCGGCGCGCAAAGCGTCGTGATCTTATACTTCTGGATGATCTTCAGCATATTATCGGGAATGAACTTGTCGAAATCGTAAACGAAAATGCAAGTACCCATCGAAAGCTGCCCGAAAATCTTTCCCCACGCAGCCTTTGCCCAGCCGGTATCGGAGATGGTCAAGTGCAGTCCGTTGGGGTCTACCTTTTGCCAGTGCTTTGCGTTCTGGATGTGCGCGAGCGCCATTGCGTGCTCATGAACAGCCATTTTGGGGTGACCCGTCGTTCCGGAGGTGAAGTACATCAGGAACAGCTCGTGTGCGTTGGTCTCAATGCGCTCAAGGGTGTCGGGGTACTTCTCGATCTCTTTGTCGAAATCTATCCAGCCCTCCCGTTCGCCGTTCACGATAAACTTCTCAACGAGCTTATCCTCCGCCTCCGCGTCCGCGTCCTCGATGTGCTTTGCGACGTCGCCTTGGTGCGTGCAGACTACCGCCTTCACGTCCGCCGCGTTAAAGCGGTAAATGAAGTCCTTCTTCGTGAGAAGGTGAGTAGCGGGGATAGCGATAGCGCCGATCTTCATAAGCGCGGGCAGGATATACCAGAACTGGTAGTGCCGCTTGAGGACGAGCATAACGCAGTCACCCTTCTTAATGCCCATATCGAGAAACATATTCGCCGCCTTGTTGGACAAGCGGGACAGATCTCCGAACGTGAGCAATTTTTCGTTGTCCTGAAGATCTACCCACAGCAAAGCGCGGCGATCGGGTTCCATCTCGCCGAACTTGTCGATGATGTCGTAAGCCCAGTTGAAGCTGTCGGGGTACTTCAGTCGGAACTTAGTGAGAATTCCGTTTTGGTCGTATTCTTCCTCAACGAAATTCAAATGGTAATTTTCAACGTTATTTTCACTCATAAAATCTCCCTCTCCATTTCCCATTATTCCCCAATGAGAATTCAATCATACATACTAATTATATATCATATACAACCATTTGTCAAGGAGATGAAATATGAAAATTTTGTGAAGTTTCACAAATCAACTAATTTCCCCCTTGAAAAAACTCTCTTTTTGTGGTAAAATGAGTTTGTGACTTCATTATATGACCGCGGCGTGCGTGAGCGCGATGAGGAAAGTCCGAGCATCACAGAGCAGGGTAGCTGATAACGTCAGCCGAGGGCGACCTTAGGGCAAGTGCAACAGAGATATACCGCCGTCCTTCGGGGCGGTAAGGATGGAAAGGCGAGGCAAGAGCTCACCGGAGCGCGGGAGACCGCGCTGCCATGTAAACCCTATCCGATGCAACGCCGATTGGTTCGGGGGATAACGTGTCTGCTCGGCGCGCCCCGATTAAGGCGGCTTGACCGTACCGGCGACGGTGCGGCTAGATAGATGGTCATACGCGACAGAACTCGGCTTACCGATGGAGTCACTGCTTTAAAACGCAGCGGGGGACGAAAGTCCCCCGTAAACCCTTTGGGGGCGCCGGTAAAATGTATAATTGACAATGGAGAATTGACAATTTTGGTGTCCGCC
>CAYMTG010000214.1:0-2754 GCA_964393305.1 uncultured Ruminococcus sp. | reverse complement strand
AGCAGACGGTGTGCTATGGCGATTTTATCTCAAACAAGGTTTCTTAGAGGTGACCATTAGTTCTTGGACGCTTTGACCGCTTCAAACTCATCAGTGATCGCCTTATCGGGCTTTGCTGTGAGCAGAGACACTGTCACAATAAAGACAGTCGATACGATGAACGCGGGCAGAAGCTCATAAATTCCCCAAATGCCGCCCATTGGCTTGAGGAGGAATTTCCACACGAAGATCATAATGCCGCCAGAAACCATTCCCGCGATCGCGCCGTATTTGTTGCAGCGCTTCCAGAAGAGCGCCGCTAGCATTACCGGACCGAAGGTCGCGCCAAATCCCGCCCAAGCAAACGATACGATGCCGAATACCGAGCTGTTGGGATCCCATGCTATAACTACGCCAAGAATTGCGATAACGATAAGCACCAGTCTCGCAAACAGCATAGACTGCTTTTCCGAGAGATTGATCTTGAAAACGCCTTTGAGGAAGTTCTCCGACATACTTGAGGATGCCGCGAGAAGCTGTGAGTCGGAGGTAGACATCGTACACGCGAGAATACCCGCAAAGATGATGCCGGCGACCAACGCGGCTAAAACGCCGTTCTCGCTCAGCAGCATTGCCATTTTCATAATGACGGTTTCGGACTCGGTTGACGCAGCGGCGGGGTCAGAGATTACCTCAATGCTGCCGTTCGCCGCCATTACGTTGCCGATTACGCCGATAAGCACGGCAATCGACATAGAGATCACAACCCAGACAGAGGCAATTCTTCTCGAAACCTTAATCTTGTTGACATCCTCGATCGCCATAAAGCGCAGGAGAATATGCGGCATACCGAAATATCCAAGTCCCCAGGCGAGCGTAGAGATTATCGTAAGGGGAGTGTACGGCGAGCTTGTATTATCCGAGTAATTGTGGATCTCCGTGAGGGAGAAGTAGCCGGGAATACTTTTGGCGTTTTCAATAACAGCGCCTATACCGCCCGCGTTGTTGATACCGAAAATTACGATAATAAACAGCGCGATCGTCATACAGATGCTCTGGATAAGGTCGGTGGTGCTGGCGGCAAGAAATCCTCCGATACTTGTGTAGGCGATGATAATCACCGCGCTTAAAATCATCGCAGCGTGGTAGTCAAAGCCGAACAGCGATTTGAAGAGCTTTCCGCATGCCGAAAATCCCGAGGCGGTGTAGGGGATAAAGAATATCAGAATGATAAGCGCGGAAATACCCATCAGGATATTTTTGTTATCGTGAAATCTGCGGGAGAAGAAGTCGGGAATAGTGATCGCGTTGACCTTATGGGAGTAGATACGCAGCCTTTTTGCGACAAGCAGCCAGTTGAGGTATGTACCCACGGCAAGACCGATAACCGTCCAGCCGACGTCGGCGATACCGCTGAGGTAGGCAAGTCCGGGCAGACCCATAAGCAGGTAGCTGCTCATATCGGAGGCCTCGGCGCTCATTGCCGTGACAATAGGACCAAGTCTTCTGCCGCCGAGGTAGAAGTCGCTGACGTCCTTGTTCTTCTTGGAGTACCTTAATCCTATTACTATCATCAGTATCAGATACAGCACGATAGTGATCAGGATACAGATCACATTCTGTTGCATTGAATTTTTTGTAAAGCGATAACTCGCCTTACGCTCCTTTCTTTTAATGTGATAAAGCCTATAAATCACCTCTAAGTTATATTCTACCACTTTTTTCTGTGTTTTGCAATAGGGTTTTGCTTGGAGCCGTTCTAAAAAATCAAAGCGGACATCTCTCAAGGGAGCCTCTAGAAACAGATTTTCTCTTTTCAAACCGGTTTCTAGAGGTTCCCTAAAAATGAATAACCGAACCCCCGACCGCGTTCCCGGTCGGGATTTTTTGGAAATATAAATTGCGCGATAATAAGCAAAATTCAAATGTAAGATAATTGTAAGATTTCTTTTATAAAATCTGCAAGAAGATTTTTAAACTTCGTGATATAATGATCTTAAGGGTCGTTTCAATGTCTGCTGCCCCACGGCGCGGGTACAGGCAGACCCGAAAAGAGAATTTTGGAGGTTACCTTTAGATTTTTGGGGGGAAATAATTATGGAGAAGAAAAAACGAATTTCAATTGGCGCAATAGTCTCAATAATCACCATATCCGTGTGCGTCGCGGCGAGCGCGCTTGCCATCGGTATAAACTCGGCGCTGTCAAAGCCAAAGGGCGAGGCGGCAAGTATTCCCGCCGATCCGCTGCTTATTCTCGTAAACAATGAATATCATATTCCCAATGGATACGACATAAAGCTGATGGAGCTGTCCAACGGGCAGATGATCGACGAGCGGATCTATCCCGACTTACAGCAGATGTTCGACGATATGCGCGCCGAGGAACTCAGACCGTATGTCCGCGAGGGTTACCGCACAAGCAAGGAACAGAAGGATATTCTCATCGAGAAAATCACGGACAGAATACAGGAGGGGTATAATCCCATCCGGGCGTATAAGCTCGCACGGGAACAAGTCGCCGCCGTCGGAAACAGCGAACACCAGCTTGGTCTGGCGGTCGACATCAATCAGTACAGCGGTTCTTCCGATGAATGGGGCGTATACGGGTGGCTTGACGAGAATGCGTGGAAGTACGGCTTTATCCTTCGCTACCCCAACGGGAAAGAGGACATAACCGGCATTACCTACGAGCCGTGGCACTACCGCTACGTGGGAAAGGAAGCAGCCGAGGAGATACATAGCAAGGGGATCACCCTGGAAGAATATTGGGAAAAT
>CAYMTG010000213.1:0-2771 GCA_964393305.1 uncultured Ruminococcus sp. | reverse complement strand
AAGGGCGGATAATAGAAGCCCAATACTTCAAGGGCGGATAATAGAAGCCCAATACTTCAAGGGCGGATAATAGAAGCCCAATACTTCAAAGGAAAGGCGGATAAGGAGAACAGATGAAGAAAAATAAGCTGCAAGGCGTTATAATTTATTTCCTGATTGCTATACTGTTGATTTTCGGACTGGTTTATATGCTGAATGCCGCGGGAAGCTCCAAGAACACTGATACAAGCTATTCGCAGGTCATCACCGAATTTGACGAGCTGAATGTGTCGGCATACGAGCTGGATCTGGGAAGCGGTACGCTGAAATATTACCTCAAGGGCGAGGAAACCTCGAAAAAGAACTTGAGGGTTTACTCCGTGCCGAATGTTAATATTTTCCTTAATGATATTAACAGCGGCTATACAGAGGACGGGAAGCAAGTAAACTACCGGGTGCGCTATAACGAGGCAAATCCCGACGCGCCGCTTATCGAGGACTATATCCCCATTTCGGATAACACCTTCCTCACTACGATTTTACCGTATCTGCTGCTTATCGGAGTTATGATCATCTTTACGGTGATCGTGCTTAGGCAGACCACGGGCGGCGGCAAGATGAACACCTTCTCGCGTGCTAACGTTCGTCAGCAGACGGGCAAGAAGGTCACCTTCAACGATGTTGCCGGCGCGGACGAGGAGAAGCAGGAGCTTATTGAGATCGTCGACTACCTGAAAAATCCCGGCAAGTACCGTGAGATCGGCGCGAGGGTACCGAAGGGCGTGCTGCTTGTAGGACCTCCCGGAACAGGTAAGACGCTGCTCGCGAAAGCAGTCGCGGGCGAGGCGGGCGCGCCGTTCTTCTCGATCTCCGGCTCGGACTTCGTGGAGATGTACGTCGGCGTGGGCGCTTCCCGTGTAAGAGACCTGTTCGATCAGGCGAAGAAGCAGACCCCCTCTATAGTGTTCATCGACGAGATAGATGCTGTCGGACGTCAGCGCGGCGCGGGTCTCGGCGGCGGTCACGACGAGCGCGAGCAGACCCTTAACCAGCTGCTGGTTGAGATGGACGGCTTCAACGAGAACGAGAACATTATCGTTATGGCGGCGACTAACCGCCGCGATATTCTCGACCCCGCTCTTCTCCGTCCCGGACGCTTTGACAGACAGATCTACGTGAACTACCCGGATATGAAGGGACGCGAGGAGATACTCAAGGTTCACACCAGAAACAAGAATATCGGCCCCGATGTTGACCTCAAGCGAATTGCCGGAAGAACCGTCGGCTTTACCGGCGCGGATCTGGAGAACCTCGTGAACGAGGCGGCTCTTATGGCTGCCCGCAACAACCGCAAGGCGGTGACCGAGGCGGATATCGAGGAGGCAACGGTCAAGGTCGTTGCGGGTCCGGAGAAGAAGAGCCATATCGTAAGCGACGAGGATAAGCGCATAACAGCGTATCACGAGGCGGGTCACGCTGTCGCCGCGTACTTCTGCGCGACTCAGGACAAAATTTATAAGGTAACGATCGTGCCTCGCGGAATGGCGGCCGGCTTTACAATGCAGGTTCCCGAGAAGGATCACGAGCATATGACCAAGCGCCGTATGGAAGAGGAGCTGGTTGTTCTTCTGGCAGGCCGTGCGGCGGAGCAGATCGTGCTCGACGATATTACGACGGGTGCGTCAAACGATATTGAGAACGCGACCAAGACGGCTCACGATATGGTGACAAGGTATGGTTTCTCCGAGAAGCTGGGGCCTATTCTCTACGGAGAGGATGGACCGCAGGTGTTCTTAGGGCGTGACTATACGCGCAACAGCAGGCATTTCTCCGAGAACGTTGCAAGTGAGATCGACGCGGAGGTACGCGAGATCATCGAGACCGCTTACGAGCGCGCAAAGGATATTCTTACCGAACACCGCGACTTGCTGGAGGTTCTCACTCAGGCGCTTATCAAGCGCGAAACCATCGACGGTCCGGACTTCTACAAGCTGATGAAGGGCGAGATCGACGCCGAGGGAAATGTTATTGCTTTCCCGGAGCTTGAAGCCGAAAGGTCCGAAAGTTCGGATAGTGAAGATGATACAGACGACTAAATCAAATCCGAATAACAAAACAATTCCGCTTCGTATATACGGAGCGGAATTTTACGGAGAGTATAAATGATTGAATACATAGACGAAGCTCCCACTCTCGAGGAGTATTTTGAAATGCGCCGTGCGGTGAACTTTATGCCGCTGTCCGAGCGAATAGCGTCCAATGCCCTGAACAATGCCTTCCACATCACCACTGTGCGGGATAACGGCAGAGCGATCGGTATGATCCGCGTATTGTCGGACGGCAGCTACGCAAACTTTATCACGGATGTAATGGTTATCCCCGAGTATCAGCACAGGGGTATCGGCAAGGAGATGATGCGCAGAACGGTGGAGTTTATGCGCGGAACGCTCCGACCGGGCGAGACTATCGTCCTGTATCTGATGTCGGCTATCGGCAAGGAGGAATTCTACAAGCAGTTCGGTTTCCGTACCCGACCGAATGAGGTGTGGGGCGCGGGAATGAGCCAGTGGATCACTAAGGAATGATCGGAATTAATTTCCGTAAAATATGTATTGACAAAACGCTCAAGTTGTGGTAAAATAAGGTTAAGGGAAATCTCTAGAAACCGGTTTTCTCTCAAACAAGGTTTTTAGAGTTGACCTTTGGGCATTTATGCCATAGGATTTTGACGATTTAATTTTTGCGAGGTAATTTATGGAAAGATTTTGTAACAAGTGCGGAAGTCTGGTAAG
>CAYMTG010000212.1:0-2888 GCA_964393305.1 uncultured Ruminococcus sp. | reverse complement strand
ACCGTTCGCCGGAACGTGCGGCAAAGAAGGCAAAGAAAAAGTCTCATAAATAAAGGGAACCTCTAGAAACCGGTTTGAAAAGAGAAAATGAGTGGAGTGCGTCGGATGCTAGGAAAGCCGACGAAGCAAGGCTTGATGCCTTGCGAGGAGGTTTGACGACGCAGACGGCGTGCTCCGCACATTTTCTCTCAAACAAGGTTTTTAGAGGTGACCTACAGAAAAAAGCGGACACCCGAGCGGCGTCCGCTTTTTAGTGCTTACAGAACAATTACAAATTATTACAGTTTTGTAATAAAAGTTGACAAAAAGAATTTGAAGTGCTAAAGTAATATTATATAATAAAACACCAAGAGGTACATATCATGAAAAAATCTTTATCCATCATCCCGGCACTTGTTCTGGCATTAAGTCTCACAGCCTGCGACACATCCCCCGAAACGTCGGGGGAAAGCACATCCGATACTTCAAGCGGCGTTTCCGAGCCTGTTTCGGGAGACAACAGCTCACAAAGCAGCACAACCTCTGACGTCCCCGCGCCTGCCCTCACCGACCTTCCCCGCATGGACGGTTCAACGTCCGCAACTCCTCTCGAGATAGGCTTGAGAAGCGGATTTCAAGGTATCTCGTATAACGAGGCAAAGGAGCTTGTATCTCACACCACCACTCACGAATCCTTCAAACGGCTGATAAACGGCGAGGTAGATCTGATCTTCTCAGTGCCTATCTCTGACGAGCAGAAGAAAATGGCGGACGAAGCCGGCGTAAAGCTCTTTATGGAGCCTGTCGCACGCGAGGGCTTCGTGTTCGTGGTGAACGGGAGCAACCCCATTGATTCGCTTACACAGGATCAGCTTCGCAAGATTTACAGCGGCGAGATCACCAACTGGTCGCAGGTCGGCGGAAATGACGAGAAGATTATCCCGTATCAGCGCAATACCGACTCCGGCAGCCAGAATTATATGACCGTGTTTATGGGCGACACCCCGCTTCTCCCCGCACAAAAAGAGTTCACCGCAGTCGGAATGGGAGGGCTTATGGACGCGGTGGCTGTTTACGACAATTCCGCGGGTGCTATCGGGTATTCCGTGTATTCGTATGCCGCGCAGATGTACGCTAACGCAGACAAGGTGAAGTTCATCGCAGTCGACGGTGTAGAGCCGTCCAAAGCTACAATGGCGGACGACAGCTACCCGCTGCTCAGCTGTACGTATATGATCTACACCGACAAGTCTCCCGAAAGCGCGAAAAAATTCGTTGAAAAAGCGCTTTCCGACGAGGGACAGAAATACGTCCTTGACAGCGGCTATCTCCCGGTAAACGGCATGGAAGTCCCCGAAAAATACCTGCCGTATCAGGCGGTCGGAACGGGCGAGCCGAAACCCGCCGATTTTAAGCCGTCCGATAAGTATTCAAATTTGTGGCTTGCCGTGAGAAATAGCTACTTTCCCGGACAGGCAATTATTAAGAAGGACAAATACTTTGAGTTTGACTTCCTCAAAGACACGGCGCTTCAGGACCGCATAAACAGCGATGTCCGCGCCGCTATGGACAGACTTCGCGGTTATGAGCTCCCGAAGGACGAGGCGGAATACCGTGAACGAAACTCACAGAATTATGACGATTGTATAGACGATATGTCTATCGAAGCCGAATGCCGAAACGGATATTTGTCGATCATCATTGGTTACTTTGATACGTATGATAAGGGCATAGACTGCACCCCGTATTTTAAAGTCGAAACGCTGAACTATGATCTGTTCTCCGGCAAGAAGATTGAGCGATATTCCGATCTGTTTTACGAGGGCGAAGACTTTCTTACCGACGTTAACAAGCAGTTCACGATAAACAGCGCCGCCTTTGAGTCCGACAAAAAGCTTGATTTCTACGGCATACTCGGAGAGCCGCGCCTGTTCACAATAGACGGTGTAATTCTCGAACCGGATAATATTTATTTCAGCATTGCGCCCATACTGCGGTATGATGACAGCTTCAGATTTCACAGTCCGGTAACGCAGTATCGCGATATGAAGTCTATCGTATACGATAAGTATGCCTATAAGTATGACAATAAGGTTGAAGATATTTCTTACAGTAACGAATGGGAGACAGCTTACCTTGAAGAAGACGGCGACATTTATCTGAGGTACGTAGGCTCGCCGTTCCATACCGAAGCTGAGGTAAAGGCGCAGGACGAGTTCTGGTATGATCTCCAGAAACGTTCATGGGATTCCTTCAGGGAAGTGATTCCCGAGTGGCATTCCAATCACTTGGCAATACGAATGTACAAAAATGGCAATTGCTATACTATAAGTCATTTCAGCGCCGCAGCCGGTGAAAATCCCAGAGGACTTTTTGACGCGGATACCCTTGAGCTTATTACGATCGAAGACCTTGTAGGCGAAAACTGGCGGGATTACCTGTCCGACAATTCCAAGGACTATACCGGTACAAAAACGCTTATTTGCGATTGGTCAGATAGTTTGGCGGAGAAGGGCATGGTAAACATCTACTGCCTTGGAGAGGGCAGTAAATACCTTACTCTGGAAGTCCCCGCAGAGAAGATGAACAAACGCTGCTACACTCCTGAGGGCAATTAACGCGGCTTTTTTCTTAAAAATATTTTTAGGGAACCTCTAGAACCGATTTTCTCTTTTCAAATCGGTTTCTAGAGGTTCCCTAAATAACCGTCACAATATAACTTATTAAATACAAAAGCTCCGAATGACCATATAAATCATTCGGAGCTTTCCAATTGTGATATCGTTACCAAAAAAATTCCTCGCTGCCGAGCGAGATACAAAAAGCCGCTGAACCCATCTACGAAAAGGGTCCGGCGGCACGCTGGTGGTGCGAGTGACGGGACTTGAACCCACACGTCGTTTCCAACA
>CAYMTG010000211.1:0-2895 GCA_964393305.1 uncultured Ruminococcus sp. | reverse complement strand
GTAACGGAAAGAAGAATTGTACAGGAGAGTTTGCTATGACTAACATTTTTAAGAACAAGTACTTTTTAAGCGCGTTGGGAGGCGCAGCGGCGGTCATTGTCGGGAAGAAAATCCTCACCGCAAAAAAAACGAGAGAGCTTGCGGTCACGGGACTTGCAAAGGGTATGAAATTCACCCATGACGCAAAGGAAACCTTTCAGAATATGAAGGATGAAGCCGCGGATCTGTGCTATGACGCAAAGGCAAAAGCGGGTCTTGCTGAGGAAGAAGCTGAGGATAAATGACCTATAAAATCGTTTATGACCAGCCGGGAAGAATACGCTTTCGCTGCGGCGGCTATGCCTTTGACAAATCGCAGGAATACAGTGTTTTCAAGCTGGTAAGCGACGCTGAGTTTGTAACGAGAGCGGAGGTTCGCAGCGAAAACGGCGGTATTCTTGTGTATTACAGCGAGGGCGCTCGTCAGAGGGTTATCGACTTGGTATCGGGAATGGATCCGCGTGAGCTTGAAATAATGAACCCCGATACGGAGTACGGGATAGCCGAAATTGACAAAGATTTTAAAGACCGCCTTGTCGCGGCAATAGGCAAAAAGCTGCTGTCAACTATCTTGCTCCCGATGTCCGTCAGAAAGTATTTGATATTGTTTCGCGGACTGAAATTCGTGCTGCGCGGCGTTAAAACGCTTCTGGGAGGGCAGCTTACCGTTGATGTGCTGGACGGTGCTTCTATCGGCGCGTGTCTTTTGCAGAAAAACTACAAGACTGCGGGAACGGTAATGTTCCTGCTGAATATCTCCGGACTTCTCGAGAGCTACACCCGCGCAAGGACAAGGGCTGTTCTCGCGGACAGCCTTGCCGTTAAAACAGACAAGGTATGGCTGATAAAGGATGGAACGGACGTTTTGATACCTATGTCCGAGCTGCGTAAGGGCGATGCGATCCGTGTGCGCATGGGAAGCGTTATCCCTGTTGACGGAGAAATTTTTGACGGTGAAGCGTATATTAACGAATCCTCTATGACAGGCGAACCGCTGGCGGTGATGAAATCGTCGGGAGCGACTGTCTTTGCGGGAACTGTCGTGGAGGAAGGCAGCATAGCCGTGACTGTGCGCGAGCTTTCCTCAAATACGAAAATAAGTAAAATAATCGAGCTTATCGACAATTCCGAAAATCTCAAGGCGGGAGTGCAGAGCCGTGCCGAAAGGCTTGCGGACAGCATAGTTCCGTTCAGCTTTCTGGGATTCGGGCTTACGCTGCTGCTGACAAGGAATATCACAAAAGCGGTTTCCGTGCTTATGGTGGACTATTCCTGCGCAATAAAGCTGTCTACGCCAATCTCGGTCATTTCGGCAATCAAGGAAGCCTCCGATATGGACATCACGGTCAAGGGCGGCAAGTATCTTGAGGAATTTGCGGCGGCAGACACCATTGTTTTCGATAAAACCGGAACGCTAACAAATGCGCAGCCTACTCTCGAAAAAGTCATTCCTTTCGGGGAGTACAGCGAAGATGAGGTGCTGAAAATCGCCGCCTGTCTGGAGGAGCATTTTCCTCACAGCGTAGCGAAGGCGATAGTTAAGGGCGCGGCTGACAGAGGCTTAGACCATGCCGAAGAACACGCCGAGGTGAATTACATAGTTGCTCACGGAATTGCTACAAGTCTTAACGGAAAGCGTGCCATTATCGGCAGCAAGCACTTTATCTGCGAGGACGAAAATGTGTCGGTAACTCCCGAACAGCAGAATGTGATTGACGAAACCGGCGGCGCTTGCTCGGTGATCTATCTTGCTATCGGGAACGAGCTTGCCGGTGCGCTGTGCATTTCCGACCCGCCGAGAATTGAGGCAGGGATTGTGGTTGAAAAGCTGAAAAACGAGGGCTTTGAGAATATCGTAATGCTCACGGGCGACAGTGAGAAGGCGGCGCAGATAATCGCGGGAAAACTGGGAATCACCGAGTTTTATGCGCAGGTTCTCCCCGAGGAAAAGCACGGAATGATCGAAAAGATGAAGTCGGAGGGCAGGCGCGTTGTCATGGTCGGCGACGGAATAAACGACGCTCCCGCGCTGGCGGCAGCAAACGTTTCGTGTGCGGTGAGCGACGCTTCCGACATAGCAAAAGAGGCAGCGGATATAACCTTGCGCGGCACGGGACTGGAGGAGCTTGTGCGGCTGCGAAGCCTAAGTACGCTGCTTATGGAGCGTATTCACAAGAATTACAAATTTATTCTGGCATTCAATTCCGCGCTGCTTGTGTCGGGGCTTATAGGGGTGCTTTCACCGTCCGCTTCGGCATTTCTGCATAATGCTTCAACAATGGCGATTTGCGCAAAGAGCATGACAAAGCTGATGAAATGATTTTTCTCCCGAATAATCAATTTATCCGGGAGTTTTAATTTTTATGGATATTGTAGACCCTGTTCAGTATCTCGGCGTGCTACGGACGAACAAGTTCGTCCGGATGCCGAAAAGACAAGAGATTCTGAACGGACTATTACTCAAATAGATGACTGTCTTGCTTTTTTCGTTTCTCCAGCAGTCGGATATTTTTGATAAGATATTGACATTCGCCGAGAATAGTGTTATAATAATATCATGGCAACGGAGCTGTATAGTTTCGCTGCCATTTTGTTTTTGAACGCCCTTAATGCAAAGGAGGTAATTTTCAGTGACAGAGAAACCAATTCACAGCGGCTCGGAAGAAAACGGCTTTAAGAAACCCGACCGCTCCGACCGTCGGGAAACGAACAACAGCGAAAGTCCCAAAACCGGCTCAAAGTCCTCGGGATTTGCGCCGAACCCCAACGACGATTCGCACAAGCCGAAGATAGTCCCTTGGAAGTAATACTAATTCATAATCTTTCTGTAGACATTCTGTCTACAGAAAGAGCCGC
>CAYMTG010000210.1:0-2910 GCA_964393305.1 uncultured Ruminococcus sp. | reverse complement strand
GGGGATCTCGCATTTACTTCCTGCAGCACCCATTCGGGAACTGCTCAATAGGGAGTCGCCGAGCCGTCTATGCAAAAAATCACTTCTTGTAGTACTCATTCAGGAACTGCTCAATAAGGGTCACCGAGCCGTCTATTCCGAGCGCGGAGCTGTCAATACACAGCTGATAGTTCCACGGCGTACCCCACCGTTTGTCCGTGTAGTAGTTGTAGTAGGAAATGCGCTGCTTGTCAATTTTCTTGACGTATTCCTCGGCGTGCTTTTCGGTAATGCCGTATACATCGATAGCGCGTTTGACGCGATCCTCAAACGGAGCGCTGATGAAGATATTCGCCACGCCCTTGAAGTCGCGCAGGGCATAGTCCGCACAGCGTCCTATTATAACGCAGGACCTATGCTCGGACGCGATTTTCTGGATAGAGGCGAGCTGTGCGAAAAACAGAGTATCATCGAACGGAATACCGCCCTGCCCGTACGTTGTGGAGAGCAGGTAGAGGAAGCTGTTCGGACGTTTTTCGTCGTTGTCCTCGAAGTGGCTCTTGTGGATACCGCTCTTTTCGGCGGCTACTTCAAGAAGCTTCTTGTCGTAGAAGTCCGCGCCGATCTTTTCGGCGAGCTTTTCGCCGATCTCACGTCCTCCGCTGCCGTATTGCCTTGATATTGTAATTATCTTTTCAGCCATAATGATCGCCCCATTTCGTTTTTTTGTTTTATCGGTTTTCCCCGCCGCAGGCGCGGAAACCATAAAACGATATCTCCTAGATGTTATTATACCATAAATTCGGAGAATTTATGGTATAATTGTCCATAACCGCACGGAGTGAGCCGAAGGCGAACGTATGTGCGTGGACATAAGAGTATAATAAATGCTCTGCATTTATTATACCATATCCGAAGCAAAAGTGTGAAATTTATACAAAAATTTCACGTCTTAAATAAAATTTTTGTGAATTAATAACAAAACGAGGGCAAAGTTTTCGGTGAATATGATTATATCGTTCCGTTCCGCTAATCCGGCAGCTTGTATTTGCGCTTGTACTCATTGAATTCGTCCATAAACTCCGACTTGTCGAGTTTTTTCAGCTCGGTCATATACTCGTGGGTATCCATGCTGTTCTCGTGTACCTGGATAAGGCACACCGCGATATTGGAGCAGTGGTCGGACACTCTCTCAAAGTTGGTGAGCAGATCCTGTAGAATAAAGCCCAGCTCGATGGTACAAACGCCGTCGCGCAGACGCTTTACATGGCGTTTTTTAAGCTCGGTGCGGAGGGTGTCGATCACGTCCTCAAGCGGCTCTACGTCCTTGGCGAGGGTGATGTTCGACTCCTTGAACGAGCGGAAGGTCATCTCAAGTATCTCCTTTACCGCGTCTATCATAATGCCCACCTCGCGCTCGGCGGCGGGTGAAAACTTTATCTTCTTGGAGTGCATTTCCTGCGCCGCTTCGGTGATGTTCACCGCGTGGTCCGAGATACGCTCAAGATCGCCTATGGTGTGAAGCAGATTGGTGACGACTTTGCTGTCCGCTTCGGACAGGCTCTTGGAACTGACCTTCAGAATATACGAACCGATGTTGTCCTCGTAAATATCAATGGTGTTCTCGTTGTCGATGACCTCCTGGGCGATCTTCTGGTCGAACTGCGATAACAGTCCGCAGGACATAAGCAGGGTCTTTTGTGTGAGATCCGCCATCTTGTAGGCGAGGTTGCGGCACTGCTCGATAGCTACCGAGGGGGTGTTCAGGAAACGCTTATCCAGCATGGGAATGGCGAAGCTTTCCTCGCCCGGTTTGTCCCGTATGGTGAGACAGGCGAGCTTCTCAAGCTGCTTGGTGAACGGCAGGAAGACCGCGGTAGCCAGCACGTTAAAGGCGGTGTGGATAACGGCTATTCCCACCGCGTTGAGCTGCTCCTCCATAAACGGCAGATCCACAATTGCGTTGATAAGGTAGAACAGCGCAAGAAAGAAGAATGTTCCGATAACGTTGAAGTACAGGTGAACGATAGCCACGCGCTTTGCGTTCTTGTTCGCGCCTATTGAGGAGATAAGCGCGGTAACGCACGAGCCGATATTCTGACCGAGAATGATAGGTAGCGCGATCGAGTAGGTGACTGTCCCCGTCTGATTGGAGATCGACTGGAGAATACCTATCGACACGGAGGACGACTGGAGTACCGCCGTGAGCAGCGCGCCCACCAGCACGCCGAGCACGGGGTTTGAGAACATCGTCATAATGCTGCAGAACGCCTCGTTATCCTTAAGACTTGCCGCCGCGCCCGACATCTGCTCCATACCGAACATCAAAAGCGCGAAACCAACGAGGATAGTGCCGGCTGTTTTCTTCTTATCGGACTTGGTGAACATCGCAAGCACCAGACCCACAACAGCGATAATGGTGATAACGGTGTCCATGCTGAAAATCATACCAAGCAGGCTGCTTCCCTCGCCGCCGCTCAGCGAAGACAGGCTTACAAGCCACGCGGTAGCGGTGGTACCGATATTGGCGCCCATAATGACGCTTATAACCTGCGAGAGCTTCATCAGTCCCGAGTTTACGAAGCCGACCATCATGACGGTGGTAGCTGCCGACGACTGGATCAGAGCGGTGACCAGCGCGCCCAGAGCCACGCCCTTGAAGCGGTTAGACGTGAGCTTGTCCAGGAGAGTTTCAATACGGCTGCCCGCGAATTTCTCCAGAGCGCCGCTAAGCGTGTGCATACCGAACATAAACACGACAAGTCCGCCTATCATCGACAAGATATCGTTAAAGCTCATAAAGTACTCCTTAATAACATAAGCCGGAGGTGATAACTCAAGGTCACCTCTAAAAACCTTGTTTGAGAGAAAACCGACAATAGCCGCATTATCTGCTTCGCAGAAAATGCTACCGTCTGCTGCGTCAAGCCT
>CAYMTG010000209.1:0-2943 GCA_964393305.1 uncultured Ruminococcus sp. | reverse complement strand
AAAAAATTTTGTCTGTCAAGTTTTATAATTCTTAAAACAATTACCCCCGCATATATTTCAAAGAGAAAGTTTATATGGAGGTATTTTATGGAAGACACTAAAAAGCTGATCGAGAGATACAAGCGGGAACTGATGGAGCTGTCCCGCACCGCCAAACGCGAAAATTCCCCCGCGCCCTCTCCCGTGCGCACTCCCCAAATCATAGGCTATGTGGACGATATGGATGAGGAAAAATTCAACGAGATGGCACAATCGCAAAAGGAAGGCTGCAGCGATACTCAGCTCCCGCCCGAAAGCCGCGATTTCCCGCCCGCCGAGCCGCGTGTGGAATCCGAACCGGAGCTTCCCTACCACCACGAGCCGGAAACTCCGCCGCCCGACTACAGCACTCAGCCCTCCGCCTCCGAAATCAATGCTGTGGACGCGGAGCGCATTAGAGAAGAAGCTCTCTCAGGAGACAATGGCAGAGATGATCCCGAAATGCGATCTATACCCATGCCCACGCCATCTCCCGACACACGGAGCGTTCAAATGCCCGCGCCATCCCCCGACGTCCCGTCTGTCCCGATGCCCGAGGCGGAGCTTTCCCCCGAAATTATTGATGAACTCCCCGAAAACCGACCCGCCGGGAACGGCTCCTCCCAACAAAATGAGGAATACGAGCCGCCCTACGACGACCCGCAGATGGCACAGAATGAAGAAAACTCCGCCAGGTTTCCCGACATTGAGCGGAATGGCAGCCAATCCCGACCGCCCCAATTCCCCAAGCCGCAATACAGCAGCTTCGAAGATTTTCAGGCGAAAAACAGCGGACGCGGTACAATGATTTTTCGCATAACCACCGCACGCGAGGCACTTCCGGTAGAGGGCGCGAAATGCGTTCTCACCAAAAAATTCGACGGTATAATCCACGAGATCGACACGCTCTATACCGACCGCAGCGGTCAGACCTCGCCACGTATTCTGCCCGCGCCGCCCAAGTCGCTCTCACAGCAGTACGACAACCTTGTCCAGCCGTTCGCGCTGTATGACGCGACGGTAAGCCGCGAGGGATATGTGGACGTGGTGCTGACCGATATTCCCGTGTTCGACGGGGTACAGTCCGTTCAGAGGGTATCCATGCTCCCGTCCGTTTCAAGCAATATCATAGAGGATATTCCGGAGGTGAACGACAATGCCCGATAACCGCCCCTATATTCCCGAGCGAATAGTCGTCCATCTGGGAACGCCGCAGTCCGGCGCGCAAAACGTCTCAGTCACCTTCCCGGACTACATCAAGAATGTTGCCTCCAGCGAGATTTTCCCCACATGGCCTGAAAACGCGCTTCGTGCGAATATCTACGTTCAGGTGACCTTCGCGCTTAATCGCGTGTACACCGAATGGTATCGTTCGCGTGGCTATGACTTCGATATAACCAGTTCCACCCAGTATGATCAGGCATTTGTTTACGGGCGTGATATTTTCGAGAATATCAGCGATCTGGTTGACGAGCTTTTCAACAACTATATTGTAAGGCGCGGCAGCGTGGAACCGCTGTTCGCGGCGTTCTGCGACGGAGTGCAGGTTACCTGCCAGGGACTTTCACAATGGGGTACGGTGACGCTGGCGAACCGCGGCTATACGCCCTATGAAATGCTCCAGTACTACTACGGAGAGGATATAGACATTGTCTACAACGCGCCTATATCGCCCAATATACCGAGTTATCCCGGAGTCCCGCTTTCCTTTGGGGCTGTGGGAAACGAGGTTCGCACCATACAGCTGCAGCTGAACCGTATCGCCCGAAACTATCCCGCCATTCCGCGTATTGTTCCCGCCAACGGCATTTACGGCGAAAGCACTGTCTCGGCGGTACGCACATTCCAGCAGGTATTCGGACTTCCCGTTACGGGAACAGTCGATAAAGCGACATGGTACCAAATAAAGTACATCTTTACTGCGGTAAAGCGTCTTGCAGAGCTTACCAGCGAGGGACTTACCCGAAGTGAAATCGAAAATCTCTGGAAAGAAAACCTCAGTATCGGCGATTACGGGCAAAGAGTCCGCTCGTTGAGCTATTACCTCAACGCTATATCCTACTTCAACCCGGAGATCCCGACCGTCAATTCCGGAGGAGTTTTCAACAAGGATGTTGAAAATCAGGTCAAGGCTTTTGAGACTTTTTACGGGCTTAACCCCGACGGTATTGTGGATCTGAGGACGTGGCAGCTCATCGGCCGCATCTACTCCGACATTCTCAGCACCCTCCCCGAGGGCTATGAGGAACAGACTGCGGCGCTGTTCCCGGGTTACAACCTCACCCCGGGACTGCAGAACGACGACGTTCGTGAGTTTCAGACATATCTGCGGGTAATAGGGCAGAATATTGCCGCGATCCCCGTGATAGAGGTGACCGGCTACTTCGGGCCTGAGACGGAGCTTGCCGTGCGGGAGTTCCAGAGCCTCTACGGACTTGAGCCGTCGGGGGTGGTAGGCGCTCCCACATGGGACGCTATAGCGCGAGAATACGATTTCATCCGCTTCGGCGTGGAACGTATGGGTTGATCCCCAATGGTTACAAAAGAATTACATCTCCGCCCAATCTATTACAAATCAATTACAATTTCATTACAGTTTTGTAATAAAGGTTGAAATTAAATAAAATTGTGATAGAATATATTTAGGGGCAGGAAGTCGGAATATTCTCACTCAACGCCGCGCAATTAATTCCACTACGTTCATCGCCCCGCTTCCATTTTACCGAGCCGCACGGACTTTACATATATATGTTGTTAAGCTTTTTCCTTCTTTTTCCTGAAACGCCGTGCGGCTCACTCTTTTCTCTGACAGCTCCCGAAGTCATTCGGGGGCTTTTTGGCGTTCCGTGAAAGCTCGTGTTTCCGTCTGTACCGATACTTAGGCAAATATGTCCCCCCGCCTGCGGCGAAGGGGGACAGCCGATA
>CAYMTG010000208.1:1671-2988 GCA_964393305.1 uncultured Ruminococcus sp. | reverse complement strand
GGCGGTGAAAAGCCGATTAGAACGTACAAAAGACTAAGATCCAATCAGTGCTTCCTTGAATTAAGTTGGGAGGAGCATAATATATGTCTGTTTATGTAAAGGAAACTGCCGATCGCTGTCTGCATTGCAAGGTGCCGAATTGCAGAAAGGGATGTCCCGTGCAGACCAATATTCCGCAAATCATCACGCTGTTTCAGGAGAACAAGCTTAATGAGGCGGGAAAGATGCTGTTTGAAAATAACCCCATGTCGCTGGTATGCTCCATTGTATGCGATCACGACCAACAGTGCAGGGGCGGCTGCGTTCTCGGAAAAAAGGGCGTTCCCGTTAATTTCAGTGTGATAGAGCAGTTTATCTCCGACGCGTACTTTGACAGCATGGTTATCGAAAAGAAGCCGTCAAAGGGCAAGAAGGTTGCCGTTATCGGCGGCGGTCCCGCGGGGATCACGGTTGCGTTCAAGCTTATCGCGGAGGGCTATGACGTTACTATTTTCGAGTCGCTTGACGATATCGGCGGTATTCTGCGTTACGGTATCCCCGACTTCAGACTCCCCCGCACGATTTGCGACCGTTATAAGAAGAAGCTGTTGGAGATCGGCGTAAAGATCCGCCCGAATACCACGATCGGCGGTTCGCTTGAGATACACAATCTGTTCCGCGACGGGTATGAGGCTGTGTTTGTGGGAACGGGCGTATGGCGTTCCAAGACGCTCGGCGTAAAGGGCGAGAGCCTGCCGAACGTACACTACAGCATGGACTTCCTCCAGAACCCCAACGGCTATAATCTCGGTGACAAGGTCGCGATCATCGGCATGGGCAATGCGGCGATGGACGTTGCGCGTGTGGCTATCCGTCACGGGTCGCGTCAGGTGCAGTTGTTCGCACGTTCCAAGCGCGTTACCGCAAGCTCTCACGAGGTGGAGTACGCGAAGCTCGAGGGCGCGGAGATGTTCTTCGGCAAGGAGATCTGTGAGATCAACGAGAAGGGTCCGCTCTTCAAGACCGCGATTTTCGATGAGAACAACAAGGTGATAGGCTACGAGGACGAGCTTGATCAGGTAGAAGCGGATTCCATCGTGATCTCCATAAGCAGCGGTCCTAAGAACAAACTGATCCTTACGACACCGGGACTTCAGGCGAATGAAAAGGGACTGCTTGTTACCGACGAGAACTGTATGACCAGCGTTCCCGGCGTATTTGCAGCGGGCGACGTGGTGCAGGGCGCGAATACCGTTGTTCACGCGGTAGAAGAGGCTAAGCGAGCCGCAGCGGGAATTATGAACTATCTGGATAACAAGTGAAATAAGTTTTTCCCGA
>CAYMTG010000208.1:0-1571 GCA_964393305.1 uncultured Ruminococcus sp. | reverse complement strand
GCTACGATCCGCGACGGCGGACTCTGTAACAATTTCAGATTTACGGACGAGTTTGTTACCGAGCTGTACAAGACCAACATCAAGTGCGGCGTGGATTATATGGAATTCGGCTACAAGGCGAGCAAGAAGATGTTCAAGAAAGAGGACTTCGGGAAGTGGAAGTTCTGCGATGACGAGGATATTCGCTCAATCGTGGGCGACAATATCTCCAACATGAAGATCGCGGTAATGGCGGACGTAGGACGCTGCGATTACAGGGAGGATTTCATCCCGAAGAACGAGAGCGTTGTTGATATGGTGCGCGTTGCGTGCTATATTCACCAGATCCCGTCGGCTATTGAGATGATAGAGCATTTCAAGAAGCTGGGTTACGAGACTACCTGCAATATTATGGCTGTGTCTCAGGCAAACGGCGACCAGATCAACGAAGCGCTTGATATGCTGATGAAGTCGCCCGTAGACACCATATATCTTGTTGATAGTTACGGCTCGCTCTATCCCGAGAACGCGGGCGTTCTTGCTAAGAAGTACCTCGAATTTGCGGAGCCGGAGGGCAAGAAGGTAGGATTCCACGGCCACAACAACCAGAATCTCGCCTTCGCAAACACGATAGAGACTATGTCCTATGGAGCGTCGCTTCTTGACGCGACGGCTATGGCGATGGGTCGCGGTGCGGGCAACTGCGCTATGGAGCTGTTGCTTGGTTTTCTGAAAAACCCGAAGTACAGCCTCTATCCTCTGCTTGAATTTATTGAGAAGTACATGGTGCCTCTCAGGGAATCCGGAGTTGTATGGGGATACGATCTACAGTATATGATGACCGGGCAGCTCAACCGTCACCCTCGTGAAGCAATGTCGTTTACTGCCGAGAACCGCAAGGATTACAGCGAGTTCTACAAGAGCCTGCTCGAGAATTTCTGATCCCCGGTTTGTGTCGGCTGTTTTGTCCGCTGTACCCGGGACTGCTCCGCTTAAACGCTTATTCAATCAAAAAGTCCCATCCATACCCGTGGGTGGGATTTTTTTTGAAAAAACCTATTGACAAGAGGAAATTAATGTGGTATAATTATGATGTTATGGGGGTGTAGCTCAGTTGGGAGAGCGCTTGCTTCGCATGTAAGAGGTCAGGGGTTCGAATCCCCTCATCTCCACCATGACTCATTGACAAAAAAGATATTATGCCCACAAATGGCTTGGTTAAGCCACTCGTGGGCATAAATCTTGTGAAAAACAAGAGTTCTCGTCCGTAGATATTTTCGACACAAAAGTGGACTTGAACCCTCCCCGTGTAAAATTTTCCAAGTTCATTTTATGCATATCGCACAGAACGCCTGTGAATGCTCTCTCAATTCCGAGGGAGCACTCACAGGCGTTTTTTTGTTTTCAGAATCTTGACAAAAAAGATTTGAACGTGACTCGAACCCTTTTGGCAACAAAATTTTTGCATTTGGAATTGTGCAGATTGCACATATATAAATAGAGCCTGTAAATTGCTTTCCTAATTATGAGAAAGTAGTTTGCAGGCTTTTTTGTTTTCCGACAACACGATGTTGTCGCAGTTTGCCCAAAGG
>CAYMTG010000207.1:0-3040 GCA_964393305.1 uncultured Ruminococcus sp. | reverse complement strand
ATTCTCAATTCTCAATTCTTCTAAAGGCGGACACCAAAATTCTCAATTCTCCATTCTAAATTATACATTTTTTACAGTCTCCGGTACGACCCGTCCGATTTTCTGGCGATGTATCCATCCATCTCCAGACATATAAGCGAATCCGAAAACTCCTCGTAGGTATGAGTTTTTTGGTAATAGTTCATCATCTGCTCCAACGTCATATCCCTCTCCGCAAGCAGCAGGAGAATGGAATAATCCAGACCCGGCATCATCTGGGGCGGTACCTTAAACCGAGCCTTAGGATCGCGGGATCTCGCCCTTCTTTCGGTATATTTCTGCCGTTCCTCCTCCGGATACGGAACATAACGATCGGTTGAAGAGAAGTATTTGACCGCCAGCTTTCCCTCCGGCGAAGTGCGTCTCAGCTCCTCCTCTGTCGGCGGCTTTGGAACGAAATGATCACCGTGTTGATAAGACCGGGCAGTTTGAGCAGTTTGGGCAGTTTGAGCAGGCTGCGCGGATTGAGCTGGTCGGGCGGGTTGAGCGGGTTGAACAGTCCGTACCGGCTGCGCGGCTTGGGCGCGTTGGGCGCGTTGGACGGGTTGAGTATTCTGTGCAGTTCGTCCCGAACGGAAGTCTATCGCGGTCACGGGATCGGAAGACCCAATGGCGGGACTGCCCGCAGTAACAGCGTTTTTCGACGGGGATCGCGCCGGTCCCGGTGGGATCACCAATTCGTTGTCCGCACGATCGGATGTAAACGAGTTGAGTATATCCTCCACGCCGAATACGGGAGCAGCGCCGTTTCTGTACAGTCCCGTAAGTCCCGCGTATCTCGGATCAAAAATATCGTGCGGAGGGATAACAAACACGCGGCGGCGCATATCAAACGCATGGTTTGCGGTGAGCAGAGTGCCGCTTTTCGCGGCCGCCTCCAGCACCACAGTCGCGTCCGCAATACCTGCCATTATGCGATTTCTCATAGGGAAATATCCGTTGGGACACGGCGATTCGGGCATAAGCTCGCCTATCACCGCGCCGCCCTTGCGGACGATCTCTTTCTTCAATTCGCCGCTCTCCGCAGGGTAGTTTACCAGACTGCCGCAGGCCAGCACTCCGACGGTTATGCCGTTAGCGTTAAGAGCGCCCCGATGAGCCGCCGTATCAAGACCCACTGCAAGACCGCTTACCACCGCCGCTCCCGCGCTTGCCAGCTGACCCGCCAGCTCTCCCGACACGCGCACACTGTACTCCGACGGACGGCGTGTCCCCACTGCGGAAACGATCAGACGGTTTTTAAGGCAGAGTATATTCCCCTGAACAAACAACACGATCGGAGGATTTGAGATAAGCCGCAGCTTTTCGGGGTACTCGGAGCTGTCGAGCGGGACGATACAGATATTGTTATCGGCGCACAGACGCTGCAGGTCGCGGATCTCCTTCATACGCACGTCGGCGGCGCGCTTTTTTTCCTTAACGGAGAGGAATGAAAACCCGCCGTCACGCACTGCCACGCAGGCGCTTCTGATGTCATACCCGCACGCTTCGAGAATTTTGTAGGTTCTGGGATTATGCGGCTGCATAACCAACAGCAGCCAGAGCCACATTTCAAGCGATGAGTCCATCTCTTAAATCTTGAAAACAGCCGAAGAGAATGCCGGCAGGGTAAGTCCCGCAAGCTCCTTCTCCTCGCCACTGAGCAGCTCTGTACGCTTTCCGCTCATATTGAGGTTGAACGTGAACGGCGCGCCGTCCGCGTTAATGACAGTGATAATAGTCTCGCCGTCCGCCGAGCGGCTGAACGCATACTGTCTGTTGGTAAGCTGGATCTGCTTGTAATCGCCCTCGGAGACTGCGGGATGCTCCTTGACGATATTGCTCAGAGCGCGGATATGCGGGGTAAGGTCGCGGTGACCCTCCTTCTTCATCTTCTCGGCGTCAAACTCGGGACGGAGAACATCGTCGCTGCCGCCGCGCTTGTCGCCGCCTATGCCGAATTCGCTGCCGTAGTAAACGGAGGGAATGCCGGGCATCATAAACATAAGCGTGTAGATTAGCGGGAGATGCTCCTTAGTCTTGAGAATAGAAGCCACTCGCGTTACATCGTGGTTATCCACAAAGGTATAGAGGTGCTTGCCCCGGTAAATACACCAGTTCTCACTGCCGAACTGCCGGTTGATGGAGTGCGCTATCTCGAACATATTCATATCGTTGAAGCTGGAGAACAATCCCTTATAGCACTCGTAGTTGGTAACGGAATCAAGCATATCGGGGTTGCACCACTGGTTGTAATCACCGTGAAGCGTCTCGCCGAGCAGGAAGAAGTCCTCGGAGAGCCACTTGCAGTGACCATGCAGCTCCTTGAGGAAATTCGGATCCAGACAGTATGCCACGTCAAGGCGCAGACCGTCAATGCCGAACTCGTTTTTCCAGCCGGTAATGCAGTCCTTGAGATACTGCTTTACCTCGGGATTGTAGAGATTGAGCTTGACCAGCTCGTAGTGACCCTCCCAGCCCTCGTAGAAAAAGCCGTCGTTGTAGTTGGAGTTGCCCTCGCGCACATGGAACCAGTCTTTCTTAGGCGAAGCAAGCTTGTGCATACGCACGTCCATAAACTCGGTGAAGTCGCGCCCTACGTGATTGAACACGCCGTCGATGACAACCCTGATGCCGTTCTCGTGGAGCGCGTCGCAGACCTTTTTAAAGTCCTCGTTCGTGCCGAGACGGCGGTCGATGGTCTTGTAGTCGATGGTGTCGTATCCGTGCGCGACGCTCTCGAACACGGGGCCGAAATAGATGGCGTTGCAGCCCAGATCCTTAATATGAGGAATATCGTCGATCAGCTTGAGGATCTTGTGGGTAGGCTCGCTTGTCCTGTCGTTCTGACGGGGACAGCCGAAGTACCCGATGGGATAGATGTGATAGAATACCGCGTTTTCATACCATTTCATTATATAAATCTCCTTAAAGTCACGCGAAAAGCCGCGTTTTAATTTACACTCTAGGGAACCTCTAAAAACCGGTTTGAAAAGAGAAAATCGGCAGAGTGCGCCGTATG
>CAYMTG010000206.1:0-3054 GCA_964393305.1 uncultured Ruminococcus sp. | reverse complement strand
AATTATCAATTATCAATTATCAATTGTCAATTCACTCGTGTCATGTTTATCTACAAACTCAAGCCCCGCTAGGAAGCGGGGCTTTTTAATACATTCACAAGGGAATTTGTGGGCATCGCCCGGATAAGGCGCGGGTTATTCGGTTCTGAGTGCCTCGACGGGGTCTTTCTTTGCCGCCACGGACGCGGGGAACAGTCCCGCGATAAGCGTAAGCAGCATACTGATAACGACGAGAATTACGCCGCCCTGCCATGGGAGCTTCGCCATATTCTCAATATTCGTGAGATGCTCGATAATAATGTTTATCGGGATAATCAGTATCACGGTCGCGAGAATACCGATAGCGCCCGCCGTAAATCCCACTATCAGCGTCTCCGCGTTGAACACGTTGGAAACGTCGTGCTTTGACGCGCCCATCGCTCTGAGAATACCGATCTCCTTTGTGCGTTCAAGCACGGAGATGTAGGTGATAATGCCGATCATAATGCTTGACACGATAAGCGAGATCGCCACAAACGCTATCAGAATATACGAGATGGCGTCGATTATCGTGGAAACGGAAGAGATCATCATTCCGACATAATCCGTGTAGTTTATCGTGTCCTCGGACTTGTCCTCGGCTTTCTTCTGCGAGTTGTAGTCGGCGATAAGCTGCGTTATCTTCTCCTTGCCGTCAAAGTCCTTCGCGTAAATGGAAATTCCGGAGGGCTTGAGAAGATCCGCGTATCCTAATATTTCAAGGTTTCCGCTGTAAGTAGCCTCGGTTGTCTCCGGCTCCTGAGTGAGCTGCATGAGCTGCTGGATCTGCTCGGAAGTAAGTACCGACATCAGGATTTTAGTAACAGCCTGCTGATCCACCATCCCCAGCATAGCCTCACTGCGCTGCTCCTCCGGGATCTGCATGATCTGCGCCTGCTGCTCCGGAGTAAATGTTGCCATCGCGTCCTGCATCATCTTCGCGATCTGCTCCTCGGAGAGCATTTCCATAATCACCTTAGTCGCTTCTTCCTCGGACATAGGCTCATTTTCCTCTTGATCCGCCGTAGTGAATTCAATGCCGGTAAAAACGTCAATTTCGGGGTTTTCCAGCTGCTTTTTCATCAGCTCGGAGTTGTTTGCACGGTCTATCATATATTCGGTCAGCGAGTGGGTGTAACCGATACCGCCGTTTGTCGCGGTGCTGATGAGGCTGTCGCCGCATGGACGGATAATGCCAACGACCTTGATCTGAGGCGCGTTCTCAAGCGCCTCCTCCATAAACTCCTCGTCCTTGCTCATATTCTTGTAACCGTCGCCGTCCTCCTGGAAGAAATCGGAAGCGGTAAGCATCCTGAAGTCGAGCGCCATCAGTTCGTCAAAGGAGAACGATTTGTCGGCGGTATCGAGATCGAACGTTTCTCCCATCATAACGCTGCTCATCATATCGGACAGCTCCTGCTGGTCGCGCAGACCCAGCGCGTAAAGCGTGATGTCGGAGACCTCGTTATTTTGGTTCACCATAACGACGACCTCGTCCCAGCTTTCGGGGAAACGCCCCGCCAGCACATCGTACTGCTCGGAGTTCATCGTAGAATTGAGCAGCTCCGTCCAGACCGTCGTGCCGCTTATATCGCTGCCGCCGAGGATCTGCGAGTAGGTGTCGGTCATCTGCGTCACGCTGTCCGCCATGCTTTCGCCCATCATAGCCTGCATAACGGTAGAGGGGTTGACCTGAATGATCTTGTCGTTGAGATCCTTTGTGTAGATGTAGAGATTGGGCGAATAGCTGTATTGGATCTCAGAAATGCTGTCGAGAATATTATCGGGGTTGCTTTCAAGATATGTCTTGAACTCCGCGAGATTGTTGGTGGTGATCTCGGAGAGCATGGTCTTCATCATTTCTGTGGAGATATTGCTTGTGTAGACGCGGTTCGGGTCGCGTTCCTCGGTTGACTCCTCCTGCATACCCATCATGGAGGACATAAGGCTTGTATAGTCCACCGTTTCCTGCTGGATAGATACGGGATAGGACGAGAGTGTGGTTCTCTCCACATTGTTTATATACAGCTGAACACCGTTCGAGAGCGACAGAATAAGCGCGATACCGATAATGCCAATGCTCCCCGCGAACGATGTGAGGAAGGTGCGTCCCTTCTTGGTGAGAAGATTGTTCCTCGAGAGCGCAAGCGCGGTAAGAAACGACATCTTCGTCTTCTTGGACTTTTCCGTTTTTGCTGTTTTCTCCTCTTTCCCGTCAAACGGGTCGGAGTCGCTCTTGATCTCGCCGTCCACAAGCCTTACAATTCGCGTCGCGTAGTCGTTCGCGAGATCGGGGTTGTGGGTTACCATAATGACAAGTCTGTCCTTGGCTATTTCCTTGATAAGCTCCATTATCTGGACGGATGTCTCGGTGTCGAGCGCGCCGGTCGGCTCGTCCGCGAGGAGGATCTCCGGGTCGTTTACCAGCGCTCTGGCAATAGCTACGCGCTGCATTTGACCGCCCGACATCTGGTTGGGGCGCTTGTACATCTGGTCCTCAAGTCCTACCTTGGCGAGAGCCTCCGCCGCACGCTTTCTGCGTTCGTTTTTGGAGATACCGGACAAAGTAAGCGCAAGCTCCACGTTCGTCAGCACGCTCTGGTGCGGGATAAGGTTGTAGCTCTGGAAGATGAAGCCTATCGAGTGATTGCGGTAGGTGTCCCAGTCACGGGATTTGTACTGTTTGGTGGAGCGTCCGTTGATGATGAGGTCGCCCTCCGTGTAGTGGTCGAGACCGCCGATGATGTTAAGCAGCGTGGTCTTGCCGCAGCCCGAGTGTCCGAGAATTGCGACAAGCTCGCACTTCCGGAACGCGATGGAGACCCCGCGCAGCGCGTGGACGGTGTTTCCCACCGTCTCGTAGTCCTTGACGATATTCTTTATTTCAAGCAAAAAGATCCTTCTTTCTCATTAGGTCACCTCTAAAAACCTTGTTTGAGAGAAAATCGCCAATAGCCGCATTATCTGCTTCGCAGAAAATGCTACCGTCTGCTGCGTCAAACCTCCTCGCAAGGCATCAAGCCTTGCTTCGTCGGC
>CAYMTG010000205.1:0-3112 GCA_964393305.1 uncultured Ruminococcus sp. | reverse complement strand
GCGCTCCAGCGGGAAATCATCGAGACGGAGAACGACCTGAAAAATCCGGAGGAACATATGAGTATTACAGGAAGGAATTGGATATTGTCTATATTTTGATAATGAGTTAGTATAAAGTGTTTTTCACTTCGCTCAAAACACTTTAGGCTGCTAACTGGCTTGTTTATACGATATCTTAAAAATTTTTTACTGTTTTTGGGTCATATCTCTTGACAACGCAGAATCCCTTGAAAAAAATTTCAAAATTCCTCTTGACAAAGGGGGATTTTTGTGTTATAATAAACTCTGTTAGTGTGAGGTGTAAAGCTTTTTCGGTTTATACACCGAAAGGAGTTTACAGCAATATGCGGGACGATATGACGATCTTGTACGATATATACGGCGAGCTTCTTTCAAAGAGCCAACGCGAGGTGCTTGATCTGAGGTATAATTCCGACTTGTCGATCGCGGAGATAGCCGAGGAGCTGGGCGGGATCTCCCGTCCCGCCGTGAATAATGCCCGGAAAAAGGGCGAGGAACGGCTGCTTGAGCTGGAGAGAATTCTCGGGAACGCGAAACGATATAAGGAGATCTCCGAGCTGCTGTCGCAGGCGGAGGAACAGCTCGCGAAGCTCCCGGAAAACGGCGAGATCAAGAGGATAAGAGAGATATTTGAAGATATAAGGAAACGGCTTTGATATTTAAGGAGAAGCGGTATGGCTTTTGAGGGACTTTCCCAGAAACTCAACAACGTTTTCAGCAAGCTGAAGGGGCATGGAAAGCTGAACGAGAAGGATATAAAGGACGCGATGCGCGAGGTGCGTATGGCACTGCTTGACGCGGACGTGAATTTCAAAGTCGCGAAGGATTTTGTGAACAGGGTCAGCGAGAAAGCTCTCGGCGCAAAGGTCATGGAGAGCCTCACCCCCGCTCAGCAGGTCATCGACATAGTTCACGGAGAGCTGATCGAGCTGATGGGCAACACCACCGCGAAGCTCGACTTCCCGAGCAAGCCGCCGTGCGTTATTATGATGTGCGGTCTTCAGGGCGCGGGTAAAACCACCCATTGCGCGAAGCTCGCGAAGTGGCTGGAGGGACAGAACCGCAGACCAATGCTTGTGGCGTGCGACGTGTATCGTCCCGCGGCTATCGAGCAGCTTAAGATCGTCGGCGGGAAGGTCGGTGCTTACGTCTACGACGAGGGGTTGGGAAATCCCGTTGAGATCGCCAAGAACGGCATAAGGTACGCCAAGGATCACGGCTATGACACCGTGCTGCTTGATACGGCGGGTCGTCTGCACATTGACGAAACGCTGATGAACGAGCTTAAGGATATAAAGGCTGAAACGCAGCCGAACGAGATTTTGCTTGTCGTAGATTCTATGACCGGTCAGGACGCGGTAAACGTCGCGCAGAGCTTCAACGAGGCGCTTGACATCACGGGCGTTGTTCTCACGAAGCTGGACGGTGATACTAGGGGCGGCGCGGCTTTGACGGTGCTTGAGATCACCGGAAAGCCGATCAAGTTCGCGGGAATAGGCGAGAAGCCTGAGGATCTCGAGCCGTTCTACCCCGACAGAATGGCAAGCCGAATTTTAGGAATGGGCGACGTGCTTACGCTGATCGACAAGGCAAAAGCCTCTATCGACGAAAAGGAAGCCGAAAAGGCGGTCAAGAAGCTTCAAGAGAACAAGTTCGACTTGAATGATCTTTACGCCCAGTTCGAGCAGATCGAGAAGATGGGCAATATCCGCTCTATCCTCAATATGATCCCCGGTGTTGCCGGGAAAATCAAGGACGAGGACATCGACGACAAGAAGATGCCGCACACTAAGGCTATCATCTCGTCTATGACCAAGCGTGAGCGGGAAAAGCCATCGATCATCGACGCGAAGCGCAAGCGCCGCATAGCGGCAGGCTCGGGAACGTCGGTCGAGGAGGTAAACGCGCTTCTCAAACAGTTCGAGCAAATGCAGAAGGTAATGAAGCAGATGGGTCTTGCCGGCAAGGGCAAGAAGCGAATGCCCCGCTTCCCGATGAATATGGGAGGCATGGGCGGCGGTTTCCCGATGTGATTTGGTGAAGGCTCGTGAAGGATTTCGACTACGGAAAGAAGCCGCTTTACCTGTTATGCGCGGTGCTGGTTCTGGTGGGAATAGCCTTTATCTGGCGGTGGGTCAGAGCAGAGCGCTTCTACCCGCCCGAGGAGCATTGGGACATTGACGGACAGCACTATACAGGCGGTTGGACGACCTTGGCACAGGGGATAGCTTTTATGGCGCTGGGTTTTGTGCTGTTGTTTATGTTCGGCTGAGCCGCAAAACCGCTTGTCAGGGGTTTGGCATAAATTTCGTGCGTCGCTTCGCTCCTCCCGAGCTTTGCGAAGTCCCCATATGGGCGCGCCCGCGCTCCACCTCTCAAAATTTCGCTTAAATAAGCCAAAGGCTTTATTTATAATTTGACTATGAAAGGAGAAAATAGAAATGGCAGTTAAAATCAGACTGAAGAGAATGGGCGCTAAGAAGGCTCCCTTCTACCGTGTTGTTGTCGCTGATTCGCGTTATCCGCGTGACGGACGCTTCATTGAGGAGATCGGCTACTACGATCCCACCAAGGAACCCGCAGTTGTAAACATCAACAAGGAAAAGGCTGACGAGTGGATCAAGAAGGGCGCACAGCCTACCGACACCGTTAAGCGTCTTCTCAGCAAGTAATCAATGGTTAAGGCACAGATACTTTAACCCCATGGAGGGAAAATTATGATGAAAGAACTTCTTATTACCATCGCATCCGCACTGGTCGAGGATAAGTCCGCCGTTGAAGTAACGGTTGACGCTCCCAACGAGGAGGGCGTAGTCGTATACCATCTGCACGTTGGCGCAGACGATATGGGCAGGGTCATAGGAAAGCAGGGGCGTATTGCCAAGGCGATCCGTACTGTAATGCGCGCTGGCGCAGTCCGCGTAAACGAGAAGATTTCCGTGGAGATCGACTGATAGTCTCCGGAAATCTCAAAAACACAAAAACAGCGGTATGGGCGAGGCTCATTCCGCTTTTTTGTCCGTGCGGCAGAAAAAATTTTAAATACAGCAAATTACTTCTTGAATTTTTTCCCAAAGTATGGTAAAATAAT
>CAYMTG010000204.1:0-3204 GCA_964393305.1 uncultured Ruminococcus sp. | reverse complement strand
ATTTGGAAATTTGGGGAGCTTCCAGAAACCGGTTTGAAAACAAGGTTTTTAGAGGCGACCTTATGTTCCGGATTTCGCCCGCAAAATACAAAAACCGTTACGGAGGTGAAAAAATTGGCTAATATCAAGTCCGCGAAGAAGAGAGTTCTTACTTCCCGAGCACAGGCTGAGCTTAACAAGAGTGCCAGAGCATCTCTCAGAACCGCTATTAAAAAGGCTCGCGCAGAGGGCGCAGACGCTGAAGTTATCAAATCTGCCTGCGTAAAAGCAGACAAGGCGGCGGGTAAGGGTCTTATCCATAAGAATAAGGCTGCTCGTTTGAAATCTCGGCTCGCAAAAAAGGCAAACGCTGCGAACTAATTCAGGCAGCGCTGTTAGAGCACTCTTTTACCCGCGGCCTCTACGGTTTGCGGGTATTGTTTTCCGAGGTGGACAACTATGTTTGAAGAATATGAGGAAAGAGAGGTTCGGGACTTAGACGAGATCGACCTCCTCCTGAGCCGGGCGCAGGTGTGCAGAATAGCGCTTATTGACGGAAATTTCCCGTATATCGTACCGATGTGTTTCGGATACGACCTGACAGGCGGCAAGCTGGAGCTGTACTTCTGCGCTTCCGAAAAGGGCAGGAAGACGGAGCTGATTTCCCGAAACCACAACGCGGCGTTTGAGATCGATAAGCTCCACGAGATCGTCAGGAACAGCGAGGGGTTTGGGTTTGCGGCGCGTTTCCGCTCCATTACCGGGACGGGCGAGATCGAGTTTATCACCGGTATCGACAAAATCACCGGACTTAACCTGATTTTAAAGAAGTACGGAAGCAGCGGCGACAACCGCGTTTCCGAGCAAACGCTGAATTCTCTGGCGGTGCTGAAGCTGACCGCCGAGGAGTTCTGCTGTAATACCAATATCTGAAAAATGACTTACCCGCCTCTAGGGCGGCGGTTCCCATTTGACCACGTTAAACGACGGGGCAAAGCTCATTATTAAACATTAAACGGCTTCAAAATCGATAAAAATGTACTAAAAAAGGAGACGTTCTATGAACAAGAAGGCTCTTTTGGAACAATTTACAAAATGGAATGTAGACGGCGAGAGCGAAAAGGTCGTTGCCGCCGTGATCTCGCTGCCTGAGGAATTCCTTGACGCGGACATTTTGTACGCTCTTGCCGAATCATACCTCAAAATCGAGCAATCGAAAAAAGCAGTCGCCGTTCTTGACGGACTTCGCAAGACCGAGGAGAATACCTACAAGTGGCAGTATATGATGGGTCACGCGCTGCTCATCACTTTAAAGGAAGACGAGGAGTGCAGCGAGGACGAGGAACTGCGTATGGCAATCCTCAGGCGAATTCGCGGCTGCTTCTTCAGGGGAATGAGGATGGATCCGCCCGAGCCGTATATTATCGAGGCAAAAAACATTCTGCGCTATGTCGAAAAGCTGCTGCTCTCCGACGGCGATGATGAATACGGCGATTCGGACGATTTTGACGATTTGGGCGACTTTGGCGACTTTGACGACTTTGACGATTTTGGCGACTTTGACGACGAGGAGGACGACCTTGAGACCCCCGACGGCTGCGACGGTATGAACACGATTTTCGGCGGCAAAATTGAATTCTATGACGAAGACGAGTCCGAGGCGATCGAGGAGCATATTGCAGAGTATTTCGGAGAATTCCCCACGGTTTTCCACGAGATCGCTTCCCGTGATATACACGTAGACATTGCCGTTATCCCGCCCACCGAGGAGCGGAACTACTACACGCTGGTCACAATGGGTATGGGCGCCCACAAAATGGCCCTTACCGAAGGGGTGGACGATGAATTCGCACGCGCCGAGCTTGTGATCAGCCTGCCGCCCGACTGGAAGGTAGGCGAACGCGATGAAAAATGGTACTGGCCGACAGGACTTATAAAGTCGCTGGCGCATCTCCCTATTGAAAACGACACATGGCTCGGCTGGGGTCATTCGGTCGATAACAACGGCAATCCGTACGCCGGAAATGTCGGCTTTAGCGGCGTAATGCTTGCCGAAGTTCAGGACGTTGAGGACGGCGCGGACAAATGCGTTCTGCCGAACGGCGATGTTGTGAACTTCTACCAGGTGATACCCCTGTACAGAGAGGAAATGCAGTTCAAAGTCGAGCATGACGCCGATGAGATCATCGACAGGCTGGCTCAGGCAGCCAACCACATTGTGGATATCAACCGCCCCAATGTCTGCAAAGACTATTGCCGCAAAGAAATTCACTACGATACCGTGGAGCGGCACAGCAGCAAGATCCGTCGCAAACACCTCCCGCTCGACCCGATATGCGGCTGCAACCATATCGCTGTTTTCATTCGGTGGTGCATTGAACACCATATTATTGAGCCGAGCTTTTACGAGCATTGTTCCGATGTCGCGGACAACGTATTCAGCGGCAAGGATGTAGACCTGCGCCGGTTTGTCATTGATGTTATGAACGGAAAGATCGAGATATACCACTTTTCGCACTTAGGCTCCAACTTTGTCGATAACTACTATAACAATGAGAACAAGGGGAAATACAGCTATTTAGGCGACGTTGACGAATACGCGAAGAGCTACTTCGGCGCGGAGAGATACAACAGCGAGGAGTTCAAGGGCGAGGCGTATCTGTTTCTCCCGTTTGACGAGAATTATTATCAGGCAATGTCCAAGTACATACAGCGCGCCTATGACGATTACTACAAATACTTTTTCTTCGTCAAGAAGACCGGCGCCGAAAGGATAGCCTTGGCACTGTCAAAGTTCTTCGATTTTGAGGCGCAGCCCGTACTGCCCGAGACCGACTTGTCCGACAAGGTGAAAAACGGATTGCCCGAGAGGAACGACGGCAAGTCGGACGTTTCGATGATAATGTACTGTCACGTTCTGTACGACACCGCCGAAAAGGCGGAGGGCGCGCTGCTCAATTCGCTTATGCCGTTTTTGGTTATGTACTTGCTGGTCACGCTGCCATATTCCGATCCGATGAGATGGGTAGAGAAGTTCTTCACGAGAACGAACGACCGTTTGCAGATCCCGGAGACTTACGCCAAGATATACGAGGCATATGGGCAATACCCCATGCTTCTCACCTGTGATATGCAGAAATCCGACAGGTTCACGCTGTTCGTTCGGGATCCTGACGGAGCGATCGTTCACTACGAGCTGAAGGACGAATACATAGGATAAGAACA
>CAYMTG010000203.1:0-3206 GCA_964393305.1 uncultured Ruminococcus sp. | reverse complement strand
ATGCCGATGGTGTTCGGCAACCTCAACGACAACTCCGGCACGGGCGTTGCGTTCACCCGCGATCCCGCTACAGGCGAGAAGAAGCTCATGGGCGAGTTCCTGTTTAACGCGCAGGGCGAGGACGTTGTAGCCGGCGTTCGTACTCCTATGCCTATCGCGCAGATGGCGGACAAGTTCCCGCAGGCTTATGAGGAGTTCGTCAAGGTGTGCGGTATTCTCGAAAATCACTACCGCGATATGCAGGATATGGAGTTCACCGTCGAGAACGGCAAGCTCTATATGCTCCAGTGCCGCAACGGCAAGAGAACCGCACAGGCGGCGCTCAAGATCGCGTGCGACCTCGTTGACGAGGGTATGATCGACGAGAAGAAGGCTGTCGCGATGATCGACCCGCGCAACCTCGACACGCTGCTCCACCCGCAGTTCGACGCAAAGGCGCTCAAGGCGGCGACGCCCGTCGGAAGAGGTCTCGGCGCGTCTCCCGGAGCGGCTTGCGGCAAGATCGTATTCTCCGCCGACGACGCTGTCGAGTGGAAGTCACGCGGCGAGAAGGTCGTTCTCGTTCGTCTGGAGACTTCTCCCGAGGATATTACCGGTATGAAGGCGGCTCAGGGTATTCTGACCGTGCGCGGCGGTATGACCTCTCACGCTGCCGTTGTAGCGCGTGGTATGGGTACTTGCTGCGTATCCGGCTGCGGCGACATCGCGATGGATGAGGAGAACAAGAAGTTCACCCTCGCGGGCAAGACCTATCACGAGGGCGACCCGATTTCCATCGACGGTTCAACAGGCAACATCTACGACGGCATTATCCCGACCGTTGACGCGACCATCGCGGGTGAGTTCGGAAGAATTATGGCATGGGCTGACAAGTACAGAAAGCTCAAAGTACGCACCAACGCGGACACTCCCACCGACGCAAAGAAGGCGCGTGAGCTGGGCGCGGAGGGTATCGGTCTTTGCCGTACCGAGCATATGTTCTTCGCGGAGGACAGAATAGCGGCGTTCCGCGAGATGATCTGCTCCGATACCGTTGAGGAGCGCGAGAAGGCTCTTGAGAAGATACTCCCGTACCAGCAGGGCGATTTCGAGCAGCTTTACGAGGCGCTTGAGGGCAACCCCGTTACCATCCGCTTCCTTGACCCGCCTCTCCACGAGTTCGTTCCCACGGAAGAAGCGGACATCAAGAAGCTTGCGGACGCGCAGGGCAAGTCCGTCGAGCAGATCAAGAACATCATCGCCTCGCTCCACGAGTTCAACCCGATGATGGGACACCGCGGCTGCCGTCTGGCGGTAACCTACCCCGAGATCGCGAAAATGCAGACAAGAGCTGTTATACGCGCTGCTATCAACGTGCTGAAGAAGCACCCCGACTGGAAGCTTGTTCCGGAGATTATGATCCCGCTTGTAGGCGAGGTCAAGGAGCTGAAATTCGTCAAGGACATCGTTGTTGAGACTGCCGACGAGGAGATCAAGGCGGCAGGCAGCGATATGAAGTACGAGGTCGGCACAATGATCGAGATCCCGCGTGCGGCGCTTACCGCCGATGAGATCGCGAAGGAAGCGGAGTTCTTCTGCTTCGGCACGAACGACCTCACCCAGATGACCTACGGCTTCTCACGTGACGACGCGGGTAAGTTCCTCGGCGCTTACTACGACGCTAAGATCTTCGAGAACGACCCGTTCGCGAAGCTCGACCAGACAGGCGTGGGCAAGCTGATGGAGATGGCGATCACCCTCGGCAAGAAGACGCGCCCCGACCTCCATATCGGCATTTGCGGAGAACACGGCGGCGATCCCTCGTCCGTTGAGTTCTGCCATAGGATTGGTCTGACCTACGTTTCCTGCTCGCCGTTCCGCGTTCCGATCGCGAGACTTGCGGCGGCACAGGCGGCTATCGCGGATATGAAGTGATCACGGCACAAATCGCATAACGCTGTTCCCCCGACTTTTTCAAGTCGGGGGATTTTTGCGCGGCTCCCCATATTCGGTATAATTCTCCCTCTTTCGTACAAAATACACCTTAGAAGGAGAATTACCGATATGAAACGTTTAAGATATATACTTCCGGCGCTGACCGTGCTATTATCGCTGGCGCTGTCCTCTTTTGCCGCTGCCGAGACCGCGCAGGACTCCTCGGATGATACGGAAATACTGCGGAAGTCCCGTATTCTTTATGAGGTGAACACCGGTCAGGTCATCTACTCGCAAAATCCCGATTTAAGGCTGCCTATGGCGTCTGTTACCAAGGTAATGTCCCTGCTGCTGTGGGCGGAGGATATAGAAGATGGTAAGCTGTCGCTTGAGGACAAGGTCAAGGCAAGCTCTGCGGCGGCAAGCACCGAAGGCTCGGTTATCTGGCTGACCGCAGGCGAGGAGCTTACCGCCGCCGAGCTGCTTGAGGCTGTTATCATAAGCTCCGCGAACGACGCGTGTGTCGCTCTTGCCGAGTATTCCGAGGGCAGCGAGGCACAGTTCGTCAAACGTATGAATACCCGCGCCAAGCAGCTGGGTATGACCGGAACTCGCTACACCAACTGCGTGGGACTTGACGACAGCGGTCATTACAGCACTGCCCGCGATATTGCCATAGTCACTGCGGAGCTTATGAAGCACGACGTATACCGAGGCTGGTTCCTGACGTGGCTGGACTACCTCCGTGACGGCGAGACGCAGCTCGTCAATACAAACAAGCTCGTCCGCTCGTATAAGGGATTGCTCGGCGGGAAAACCGGCACTACCGACAATGCGGGGCGCTGCCTTACCGCGTGCGCGGAGCGCGGTGAATTGCGGCTGGTGGCGGTATCGCTCGGCTGCGAGACGGACGACGAGCGTTTCTCTTCCGTAACGGAGCTGCTGGACTACGGCTTTGACAATTTTGAGAAATTCACGCCCGAGATCGACTTCTCCGAGCTTCTCCCGATAAAGGTGACACACGGCACTGACGGCACAGTTGACCCGATCGTAAAAAATCAAGGCGCGGACTGCGTTATCCGCAAGGGGCGCAGCGCCGATATCAAGTACGAATACACCTTCGTCGAGGAGTGTGAAGCGCCCGTTGAGGCGGGGCAGTTTCTCGGGGAGTATCTTGTGACATTGGACGGCGCGGAGATCTTCCGCTCGGAGATCGTCGCCGAGTCGGACGTTCCGCGAATGAGCTTCTGGCGGTGTTGGTCGCTGATTTTTCGGGAACTTATTTCCTTCTA
>CAYMTG010000202.1:0-3211 GCA_964393305.1 uncultured Ruminococcus sp. | reverse complement strand
GAATTTCTGCCGATATAACGATTAAGGGCGTAGTCATGTATCGAAAAGGGAGTGATCAAAATGCAGATAGAAAGCCGAATGACCGAATTACGAAACGATTTGCCTGCTTTTAAGGACAAAACAGATCTCCGGAACCGTACGCCTTCTGTTCCGCAGCGTTCAAGACGGGACTGCGCCGCGTTTGACCGCCGTCTTACCAATTACGCGCAAGCTGTGAAGTCCGCCGCCGCGAGCTGTGAGACTGATATTCCCGCAAAGGCTGAAGCGGACATCACCACGGATGGGATACAGGCTGAAGCAGACAGGCTAAAGAGTAAAACTGCCGAAATCTCCGAGAACGCTGCTAAACCCGCTGACTCCAAGGCAGCCGAGGCACTTAGGGAGCAGATCAAGTCAGTGTCCGAGCTTTTGGCAAATAATGGTTTTTCTAAATCCATTACGAGTCAGCTTGAAAAGATTTATTCCTTACTTTGCAAGCAGGAGAAAACAGACCCGAATGGCGTATCCGAGGAGCTGCAAAACGAGATCGACAAGCTGTCGGAAATGCTTTCTCCCGAAAAGGACGACAAGAAAAAGTCGCTTGCCGAGCTGCTTGAGGAACAAAAGGAACGTATCGAAAATCTTTTCTCTGATTTGTCAAAAAATGACAATTCGGTTGGCGTTATCAAGAACAAGATACGTCAGGGGAAAAAGTTGACTCCTTATGAACAACAAACGCTTTCAGCGAAGGATCCTGCGGCATATGAATCCTATCGTAAGCTGGATGCCGCACGCGGTATGTTCCGCTGCTCGCTGAATAACTGCCGGACACGCGACGATGTGATCGGTATGCGGCTGTCTAATGCCCTGACCGCGCTTTCAAGCTACAAGAAGGCTATCCGAGAAGGCGGAGACGGCGGTGAAGTTGTCGCGCTGAATGCCGCGCTTGAGAACGAGCTTCGTGATTTTGCAAAATCATCGAGTTATCGCGCACTTCCGACCGCTGCGGAATGTAATAAGTTCGACCGCGATATTGCGAAGGCGCGCAGATACGAGCAGGAAAAGCGTCTGGAAAAGCGCCGCGAACAGCTTCGCAAAAAGTACAAGAAAAAGACCAAGAAGACCCCGGGCGACGGAAAACGCACAGTCGCGCAGGTGCTTGCCGACCCGACTTCCAAGAAGGTACTTGCGTCCCGCGCAAAGCGCACATACTGCACCTGCGGGAAAGTGCTGCTTGATTACAGGATGAATTCCAAAGCCTGATTGCCGTTTCCCGAAGAGGACGGAGTAATACTATTGCTCCCCAAATTAAATGTTTCCGTAATTGGACGGTTAATCCGCATACCTAGAGGTTCCCATAATTCTCCTTTCAGGAATTAGCCAAATTGTAAAGCTGTGAGTATATGCCGTCACGTTCCAGCAGCTCCTCGTGCGTGCCTTGCTCGGTTATGCCGTCCTCGGTGAGTACGAGTATCTTGTCCGCGTTTCGGATAGTGGAAAGACGGTGCGCTATCGTGATAACCGTGCGGTTTTTCGCGAGCAGCTCGAGGGATTTTTGGACAAGCCGCTCGCTTTCATTATCAAGGGCGCTTGTCGCTTCGTCGAGTATGAGAATAGGCGGGTTCTTGAGGAACACGCGAGCTATCGAGATACGCTGCTTCTGACCACCGGAGAGCCGCACCCCGCGCTCCCCGACATACGTCTGATACCCGTGGGGAGTGGACATTATGAACTCGTGCGCTCCCGCCTGCTTCGCCGCCTCGATGATTTCAGCCTCCGATGCGCCGGGTCTGCCGTATGCTATGTTCTCGAAAATCGTCCCGGAGAACAAATACACGTCCTGCTGCACTATGCCGATATTCTGTCGGAGAAGCTTCATATCGAGCTTCCGCACGTCAATGCCGTCAATCTCCACCGCGCCCTTCGTAACGTCATAGAAGCGCGGGATAAGATTGCAGATCGTGGTCTTGCCGCCGCCCGAGGGACCTACCAGCGCCACCGACTGCCCTTGCTTCACCTCAAGATCAAGATTATCGAGAATAAGCGTGTCGGGGTCGTCCGCGTAGGCGAAGCTGACGTTCTTAAAGCTGATATTTCCCTTGAGAACGTCCTTCTTGACGGGATTTTCGGGGTTTGTAATATCCGGCTCGGTGTCGATGACCTCAAAGAAGCGCTCAATGCCGGTCATTCCGCGCTGGAACTGCTCGGTAAACTCCACGATCTTGCGGATAGTGGCAAGCAGCGTCGTCACATACAGCAGAAACGCCATTAGATCCGCAGGAGTGATGGTGCCCTTCAGCATGAACAGTCCTCCCGCGATTATCACGGCAAGGTACATCGCGCCGTCGAAGGTGCGGGTCATGGCGTGGAATGTACCCATACGGCGGTAATTCTCCCGCTTGATGGAGAGCCATTCCTGATTGCCGCGCTCGAACTTCTCCATCTCGGCTTCCTCGCCGGTGAAAGACTTTACCACGCGAATACCGAGCAGGCTGTCCTCCACTTGCGCGTTCACCTCGCCTATCTGCACGCGGTTGCGTCTGAAGGTTGCGCGGAGCTTGCGGTTGTACCTCCCGCACACCACCGCCATTATCGGCAGAATAGCGAAGATGATAAGCGTAAGCGGAACATTTATCGTACACAAGATAACGAACGATACCACTATCTTCAGAGCCGCTATAAAGAACTCCTCGGGGCAGTGGTGCGCGAACTCCGTCACGTCGAACAAATCGCTGGTGATACGCGCCATAAGCTGCCCGACCTTCGTCTGCGAGTAGTAGCTGAACGACAGCCGCTCCAGATGCGAGAACAGCGCCGTTCGCATATCCGTCTCTATACGAGCGCCCATCACGTGTCCCACGTTCGCCATAAAGTAATAAGCTGCCACGTCGATCACGCGGAGCGCCAGATAAATCGCCGCAGTCTTTACGATAAGCTCGATCGTAAGCTGAGAGATGTCGTTTCCCGCGACCTGCGCGATATTCCGCACCAGCACGGGCAGCACGATCTCGCACAACGCCGTCATCGAGGCGCACAGCAGATCCAGTATCAGAATATGAACATACGGTTTGAAGTATGGTATAAACCGTTTTATAAGTCCGGTCTGTTTCATAGCCTTATCTCCCTTTTAAGAATTCATTATGAGGTTCCCTAAAAATCCCCCAAAAATACCGTTTCGATGTCTTGCCCCGCCGGGCGGGGTACAGGCAGGTTGAAAAAGAGGTCTTTATTT
>CAYMTG010000201.1:0-3232 GCA_964393305.1 uncultured Ruminococcus sp. | reverse complement strand
TCAAACATCGCCGCTATCTCGTCAAGCACCGCCTGTTCGTCCGCTCCGTCGCACACGATCTCAACCTCGCAGCCCTTCTTCATGCAGGCGGACATAATCTGCATAGGTGCTTTTGCCTTAACGCTCTTGCCGTTCGCGTTGAGAGTTACCTCGCAGTCGGGATGTTCCTTGACTGCCTTGGCGAGCGCACCCGCAGGTCTCATGTGCATTCCCTGTTCGTTCACTACCGTCACTTTCTTAGATACCATCACAATCTCTCCTTTGCGTTGGATTTATTATACACGTTTTTTCTTGAGCAATGCAAGAAGAAGCATTCCTACCGCCGAGCCTGCCGCTAAGGAAACCAGATACATCAGCCAGTTGCCTACGACCGCGAATACGAAGATACCGCCGTGAGGAGCCATCAGCGTGCAGTTGAACGCCATTGAAAGTCCGCCCGCGACCGCCGCGCCGACAGCGCAGGACGGGATCACCCTCACGGGATCGGACGCCGCGTATGGTATCGCGCCCTCCGTGATGAAGCTAAGTCCCATAATATAGTTTACCGGACCGTTCTTCCTCTCCTCGTCCGTCCATCTGTTCTTGAAAAACGTCGTAGCAAGCGCTATCGCGATAGGAGGTACCATACCGCCTATCATAACCGCCGCCATAATATCGTAGTTTCCGGAAGCGATCGAGGCCGTACCGAACACATATGCCGCCTTATTGAACGGGCCGCCCATATCGATGGACATCATAGCGCCGAGTACGCACCCGAGAGCTATCTTACTGCTACTGCCCATACCGGTGAGGAAGTCCGCCACCCACGTATTGATAACGCCCATGATCGGGTTGACCGCACACATTATGACGGAGATAAGCCCCAGTCCTAAAAGCGGATATATCAGAACGGGCTTTATTCCGTTGAGCGCTCTCGGCATCTTGTCGCACAGCTTCTCAATACCGAGCATTAGGAAGCCGCCCGCGAAGCCCGCGAGCAGCGCTCCCAGAAATCCGGAGGGGATGTCTCCCGCGATATTGGTGAACGTAGAACCCGTCGTTGCCATAAAGCCGCCGACCAGTCCCACAAGAAAGCCGGGTCTGTCCGCAATACTCTTGCCAATATAAGCCGCAAGCACGGGTACCATAAAGTTAAAAGCAAATCCGCCGACCGTCTTGAAGAACGCCGCAAGCGCGGTGTGAGTACCGAAATCTCCGTCCTGCGGAGCACCCGCTATCGTATCGACAAGGAACGCGAACGCAATAAAGATACCGCCCGCCACCGTGAACGGAAGCATATTGGAAACGCCGTTCATCAAGTGCTTGTATATCTTTCTGCCGAAGCTCTCGTTTCCTGCGGATGAAGTATCCGCCTTTGCTCCGGTGTGATGATACACCGGTGCGTCGCCCGCGACTATCTTGTCAATCAAATCCTCGGGAATCTTGATCCCGTCGGAAACCTTAGTGCTGTATACCTTTTTGCCGTCAAATCTCGACATCTCAACGCTCTTGTCCGCCGCGATGATAATGCCGTCACACTTGGCTATATCATCAGCGGTAAGAACGTTTTTCGCACCGCCCGAGCCGTTGGTCTCAACCTTGATGGAAATGCCGAGCTTCTTGCCCGCCTTCTCAAGCGCCTCAGCCGCCATATAGGTGTGCGCTATTCCCGTAGGACAAGCGGTAACAGCCAGAACCCTGTATGCCGCGCCTGAGTTTTCATACGGTTTGGGTTCATCGGGGTATTTTTCCTTTTCCATTTTGTCGATAATTCTAAGGAATTCGTCTTTGCTCTTTGCCGCGAGAAGATTATTTCTGAAATCATCGTCCATCAGCATTGTCATAAGACGCGAAAGTACCTCGAGGTGAACGTCGCCGTTATTGGGAGCTGCTATCATGAAAAGCAAATTCGACGGCTCGCCGTCAAGCGCCTCGTAATCAACGCCCTCCGGAACGGTGATCGCCGCAAGCGACGGTGCTTTGACCGCGCTGCTCTTCGCGTGAGGGATCGCTATTCCCTCGCCTACTGCGGTAGAACCCTGCTCTTCCCTTGCGAGAATACCCTTCTTGTATTCTTCCTTGTCGGATATCTTGCCGCCCTTCACCTGTAAGCTCACAAGCAGATCGATAGCTTCGGTTTTGCTTTTCGGTGCTGCGTTAAGAGTAATACTGTCCTTGTTCAACAAGTCGATGATCCGCATAATATTACCTCCATTTCTTTATCCGGATTGCAGTTGTTCCAGCAATCTGTAAATATCATCTTTCTTTGCGAGACCGTCGGAAAACGCAGTCGCGCCTCCGGTCGCCGTGCCAAGCCTGAGAGCGTATTCGTAGTCGCCCTCATTAGACCCCGCGATAAATCCCGCTACCATCGAATCTCCCGCTCCGACGGAGTTTCTCACCGTACCCCTGCACACTCCGCAAATATGGGTTTTTCCGTTCTCATCAAGGAGAAGCGCGCCGTCCCCCGCCATGGAAACAAGCACGTTCCGCGCACCCATCTCCTTAAGCTTACCCGCGTACTCCGCGATTTCCTCGTTGGTTTTGAGAGTAACGCCGAACATCTCCCCCAGCTCGTGGTTATTCGGCTTTATGAGAAACGGCTTGTATTTCAGTACGTTCATAAGCAAGTCCTTAGTAGCGTCCACGACCGTCTTGATTTTTCTGTCGGAGAGCGACTCAAGTATACGCTCGTAAACATCCGATGGAAGCGTGTTTGGAATACTCCCCGCGAGGACTATCATGTCGCCGTCCTTAAGCTCCGCCAGCTTGCCGAAAAGCTCGCTGAGCGCGTCCTCGCCGATCTCCGGACCTTGACCGTTAAGCTCCGTCTCTTCGTTCGACTTTATCTTGACATTGATCCTTGAGAAGCCTTTATTAAGGTGTACAAAATCGGTTTCGATGCCCTTTTCCCTGATGCCGTCCTCGATCGCCTTTCCTGTAAATCCCGCGACAAAGCCGAGTGCCTTAGAGGGGATTTCCAGCTCGTTAAGAACCAGCGAAACGTTTATTCCCTTTCCCCCGAAGTAGATTTCCTCGGAGCTTGCGCGGTTGACGCTTCCACTTTCCATCTTGTCGGTATGGACAACGTAATCAACCGCAGGGTTGAATGTAACAGTATAAATCACTTACACAACCTCCTTAATCGTTGTTTCATCAAAATAGCGCTTATCGTTCACCTTGTCGGTGATAATTGTTACCTTGCTAAGAGGACTAAAGGGAACCTCTAGAAACCGGTTTGAAAAGAGAAAAT
>CAYMTG010000200.1:0-3259 GCA_964393305.1 uncultured Ruminococcus sp. | reverse complement strand
CCGCCGGGGAGGTGTCACGCAGTGACAGAGGGGTTGACCGACAGACCGCAGACGGCAGCATTTTCTGCGAAGCAGATAATGCGGCTATTGGCGATTTTATCTCAAAACTTGCGTTTTTAGAGGTGACCTTTATACAGAAGAATGCACAAAAATCAGGAGGTAAAAAATGTATCGGGTAACAGTCACGACACGTTATTTAAAGGGTAAGGACTTGCTGCGGGTATTGACGCCACTTATTATCTGGATGGTGTTGTTTTTCGGGCTTTTTGCCGCCATGTGCATAACTGATATTTATATACTTGCTCTACCGTTGCTTCTTGAATTATTATGTATTATTCCGGTTGCCATTTTAGGGGTTATAAACGCTCGAAAGCTTTATCATGCGTCTTTTATAAACTTGGATATAGTTCTTACCGCCGGAGACGGAATGATTTACAAAGACAATATAAAACTGAATGCGGCATACAGTAAGAGGGATCAGGAAATTTACCTTGAGGATACGCATGATGCGGGAAAATATAATCGCCGTCTTACTACTTTTTGGGGGACAATCAGCGGTGAAGATGTGGAGGGATTTCTTGCATTTTGTCTGGAAAACAAGATAGAGTTGGAAATACTCAATGAATAACGTTATCTCCTTTTTGATACATATCTTTGTTGGATAGCATTGATATTAGCTGTAGGGTGTATAACAATACCAATTCATAATCTTTCTGTAGACATTCTGCCTACAGAAAGAGCCGCGTTTCATGCGGCAGTCAAAGCCTTCGGCTTTGACAAAATTAATACTGACGGCTTTTTCGGCGGCTTCGCCGCCATCGCCGTGCTTTGTACGGCGGCATCAAACAGCAGACTTTGTCTGCTGTTTGACTGCAAAATGGTATAAATTTCCTCTCAAAGCTTGCGCTTTCAGAGGTGACCGGAATATAGAAAGGAACAGACAACCAATATGACTATACTTATAACAGGCGGCGCTAAGTGCGGTAAGTCCCGCATAGCGGAAGATATTCTCCGCTCCGTCAAACGGAACAAGTTCTACATCGCGGCGATGAACCCGCACGGTGAGGAAGCGGAACGCACCATAGCCGCTCACCGGCGTATGCGCGAGGGAAAGAGCTTTGTGACTATCGAGCAACAGCGGAATATCGGTGAAATAAATCTTCCCGACGGCGCATCCGCGCTGCTGGAATGTATTCCCACGCTCACCGCGAATGAGATGTTTGAGGGCGGGGTGAAGTATCCCGCCGACAAGATAGTCTCCGAAATTAAAACATCGGCGGCAAATACCGAGCTGTTCGTCATAATAACAAACGACGTAGGGAGCGACGGCATTACGTATTATCCCGAAACAATGAACTATATACGGGCAATAGGCGAGATAAACCGACGACTTGCGGATATATCCGACACGGTGATCGAAGCGGTATACGGTATTCCCGTGCTTATGAAGGGGGCAATGCCATGAAGATCTTAAAATCGCTGTGTTCGGCGTTTCTGATGTACTCGACCATACCTATGCCGAAGGTGAAGTGGTGCGAGGAAAACCGCCGCTACGCGCTATGCTTCTTCCCGCTTATCGGCACTATAACAGGCGCGCTGCTGATGGCATGGTATACCCTGTACTCAAACGGTTACTTTAAGGAATGGCTGTTTGCGGCGCTTGCGTGTGTTTTCCCGCTGTGGATCTCGGGAGATATTCACATGGACGGATACTGCGACGTACTGGACGCGGAGGGTTCCCACGCCGACCGGGCAAAAAGGCTTGAGATCATGAGCGACCCGCATATCGGCTCGTTTGCGGCGATCGGACTCGGCGTGTATATCGTACTGCAATTCGGGTTGTTTACACAGGTGGATTCGCGGCAGGCGGCGGCGGTGGTGGCTCTCGGGTACGTACTCTCCCGCGCACTGAGCGGTCTGGCGGCTGTTACGTTCAGATCCGCGAAAAGCGAGGGTACGCTTCAGAGCTTTGTGAGACCCGCGCATCGCGCTGTTTCCGTAACGGTGCTGTGCGGCATAACGGTATTGACGGCAGCGGGAATGCTGATCGCCGACCCTATCTTCGGGGGGGCGGCGCTTGCGGCGGCGTGCGGGACTCTGGCGTTCTACCGTATATTCGCGTATAAGCGATACGGCGGGATAACGGGCGATCTCGCGGGATTTTTCTTGCAGCTGTGCGAGCTTGCCATACTCGCCGCCGTAGTGATCGCCGCCGTTATCGCACGCAAAATTCTGATTTTCTATCCGTGGGGGTATTGATGGACGATTATTTGACGAATTTAATTCCTGTCGCCGCCGCCATACCGCTTGCCGCGGGGTTTCTGCTGGACTGTGCGATCGGCGACCCGCGTGTTCTCTCGAAAATCCACCCGATAAGCCTTATCGGGCGGCTGATCTCCGCCTTGGAAAAGGCGGCGCGGCGGCTGTTTGCGGGGAATTTGGTTATGGGGGGACTGTTCGTTTCGGTGATCACGCTGCTGATATCGACAGGGGTACCGCTCGGTTTGCTTATCCTCTGCTATAGGGCGAATTTTTGGCTTGGAGTGGGCGCGGAAGCCGTTCTCTGCTGCACGCTGCTAGCCGCAAGATCCCTGTTCACCGAAAGCATGAAGGTATACCGCGCTCTTGATAAGGACGACACGGAGGGTGCGCGGCGCGCAGTCTCCATGATAGTGGGGAGGGACACCGCCGTGCTTGACCGCGCCGGCATAACCCGCGCAGCTGTAGAAACCGTCGCTGAGAACACCTCGGACGGTGTGACCGCGCCGCTTATTTTTATAGCGCTGGGCGGCGCGCCGCTCGGGTTCTTCTACAAGGCGGCGAATACTATGGACTCAATGCTGGGGTACACCAACGAAAAATACCGCGACATAGGGCGAATTCCCGCGAAGCTGGACGACATTCTTAACTTTATCCCCTCGCGGATCACCGCGCTGCTGATGATACTCTCGGCGGGCATCCTGAGATATGATATGAAGGGCGCGTGGAGTATCTGGCGGCGTGACCGCCGAAACCACGCAAGTCCCAACTCCGCGCAGACCGAGTCGGTATGCGCGGGAGCGCTGGGCGTGCGGCTGGCGGGGGACGCATACTACTTCGGGGAACTGCACAAGAAGCCGTTTATCGGCGATCCCGTACGGGAAATCGAAAAAGAGGACATAATCCGCGCCAATCGGCTGATGTATCTGACTTCGATATTAATGATGGTACTGTGCGCGGCGGGAAAATGGGGCGCGGCTGCGCTGGTCAGGGTGATATT
>CAYMTG010000199.1:0-3303 GCA_964393305.1 uncultured Ruminococcus sp. | reverse complement strand
GCTTTAAACGTAATGCATTATTCTTTGTATTTTTCTACGATAGCCTTAAGTTTTAAGGCTATCTCCCGCTCAAGCTCCTTTAATTCGGGAGGTCTTGGAATTGTATCACGCCCTCCAGTCCATTTTGGGGGATAGGTCATGCCATGCGATTCATAAATTGCCTTTTCTCTATCGATTCTCTCCTTGCCTAACGCAAGTAACTCTTGCTTTCTAGCTGCTTCTTGTTCTTCAGTCATTGCGTTTACACCTCGTATATTTTATACCCAATTGTTTGCACATCTCACTAATGGTTAAGTGCTGTATATTTTCTTCATAATCATCAAAGCCAAGACCTAATTCAACCAGCACATCCGTAGCTTTGGATTTTGCGTTATAATATGCCTCAAGTAACTCATCCTCTGAAATCAAGCGGTCGGGAAAAACAGCCTCATACTCATACTTGAAATCAAATGCTCTCATACGCTTGCCCGATTCAAAGAGCGTTGCCAAAAAGTCGTCCTCACTAAAGGAATATTGGGTAACATCTTTCGGGTGATTGTGTGATGTAAAACTCGCCAACATTTTATCGCCCATCAGATCGGAAGTATTCACGCTGCGTTTGTCACCACGAGCAACATACACATCGCCATTCGGACGGATTATAAGGCAATGCTCAAGCTCGCTTTCGACATATCTTTTCTCAAACTTTTCCACCATTTGGTCAACAGCGCTTTGGTCTGAAATGTCGATACTGCCTATCTTGTGAGCATAATGCTTGGTTTTTCCATCATACGAAAGTGAGCTTGCCTTTCTTGCTTTTATTGTACCACCACTCCTGCCCTTTGTCAACCCCTCGTTGGGCTTTTTCTCCCTCGCCTCTCTCAGCGACTCTTCAAAGTCCTCGTCCGTCACGGGGATAATGCTCCCGTTCTCGCAATTAGGATGAAACGGCGGCGCGTTTAAGCCTACGGCAAATTCCGACATTGGAAATATCCGCCCGTTCATCTCGCGGCATATCTCGCACGTTTTAGCGTCTACCGGAAGATCCACCTGAAACTCCTTGACCCCGAGTCTCTCAAGCTCGTCGCGAGTGCCGAGCACGCGGAAGTACGCGCTCTCGGTAACCACTATACGCCGCGCCGCGTATTTCGCGTTCTTGAATTTCGCGTCCACGAACTTCTCCATTCGCGCTATCGTCTCATCCAGCGACCGCCCGTAAATGCACCCGCGCGTCAACTCCTCCTGAAGCGCGTTTATCATCTCGTTCTTCTTCGACCAGATCCTGTCCGAGAACGTCCGCGCGTCCGGCGTCCACGGCTTTCGGATAAGCTTTTGGATCTTCTCGTCGTCGATCTCACCGATATTGAATTCCGCCTTGAACAACTTCTCCATATCCGTAGCCGTATGCCGAACAGCATCCCGATAAGTTCCCCCCGCCAATTTGGTTACAAGGTCATTCTCCGCTCCGAACACGTTTTCAAGCGTGTTCCTCATTGAGATCTTCATAGCGTCCAGCCGCGAGATATGTACCCTTGCCGACGCGTTCTCAAGCTCCTTGAACCACTTGCCGTTCCCGCTTTGCCGGGCTTTTGCCGCGTATTCGTCGACGCTCCACTTGAATTCCGCAAGCTCGTCCGCGTCAAGCAAGCGCCGCGCCGCGCTGAGCGAGATGCCGTTGTTCCTTGCAAGCCGTCCGTACCAGTATTCAAGATCTCTCTCGATATCGGCGTTCGCCTTTGAGAAAGCCGCGTCGATCTCCGCCGTGATCTTGAGATTTTTCCGAGCGCAAGCCTGCTCATAGAAGCGCATACGCTGCGCCCAATAAGCACCGTTCTCGCCCAAGGCTTTGTCTTTAGCCATCACTCATCTTCCTTATGAAATCCGTCCTCGTAGCCGCCCTGCTCCGCTTCATCGCGCTGCTTTTTGAGCTTCTCGATCTCGGCGGCGGGGTCATCGACCCACGGGTGCATTTCCACAATAGTCTCATCGGAGAGAATACCCACCGACTTCACGCAGTCGTCAATTGCTTCGCTCTCGTTGATAAGAATATCGCGGTTAAACGTGAACCTGATATCCTCGCCGAAAAAATCTCCCGCGCCGACGTTCGCCAGATGCGTGTTCACGAACCACATGATCTGTTCAAACGCCGCTTGAAGCTCCGTCTCCAGATCGTTAGCGTCAAGGTCAATGTCGGAATACATCGACTGGATATTCAGTTGGTTCGGATTACCCGACAGCCTGTCATCCTTTGCGTCGTAGCCCATAGCGTTCTCAATGAGCGCCTTTTTCAGGAGCTCAAGAATTTTCGAGTAATTCTCGGCGTTGACTTTGACCTCAAGCGTTTCAACCCCGCCGTGAGCGTCGCCCTCGCTGCGAACCTTCACAGCGCCGTAAGCCGCAAGATTTTTGCGGAACTCGCCGAGGTTTGTGCCGTCATAGTTTTTGAGGACGAGAATTGTGTTCCGCGCGTCCTCCTGCATATTGTTCTGGAAGTCGGAGAGCATAGCGTTGATGCCGTCCTGGAGCTCCTTTACACGATTAAGCAGCGGCAGCTCGCTTTCTCCGTTTTTCAGCGGAATAAGCGGTATTTTCTCCCAATTAAGCGGCTTCCCCGCGCAAATAACATATGAACAGTTGAAGTCATCGGCATCGTTATCCGGAATAAGCTGCCCGCTTCTCAAGACATAGCAGTTCACCCCTGAAGCCGAGAATATCTCGACCTTCTCCACTGTCCGCTCGATATCGCCCTCATACACCGAGACCTCGTAAAGCCTCACCGCGCAGTCAAGCACGGTATGCTCCGAGTCCTTCCAGAACGGCAGCACCTCATACGCGGGGAACAGCCTAAAATCAAGCTCCCCAGCGTCGTTGTAGAACGCGTACAGCCACGCGATACCGCCGCACAACAGCGCCTTTCCCGCCGCTTTCAGCGTCCTGCGGAAACGCTTCCCGAAGATGTTGTCTACAAGGCTCGCGTACTCGGAATTGTTCGATGAAACCACAAAAGGCTTTCCAAGCAAATAGTCGGCTTTCTGATCGATCATTTTCGCGTATTGATTATCGACGATCCGATTGTTCGGTAGATTGTGAACCGCCTCAAGCTCGCCGTTCTCGCCGATAACAGTTCGTTCTCTAAACAGAATATCCTGCACACCCTCGTAATACAGCCGCCCCTTTATCTGCGCCATACGCGCGGGAGAAAACTTCCATTTCTGAATTTCGCGCTCAAAAAAGCGCAAGTCCGTTAAACCCGAACCCGCGCCGCGCTTTATAATATTAAAAATATCCGTTGATTTCACCCCCACGCCCCGGACTTTAGTCAAA
>CAYMTG010000198.1:0-3332 GCA_964393305.1 uncultured Ruminococcus sp. | reverse complement strand
AAAATTGCCGTTCCCCCGACTGCGGCGGGAAAATAAATCTTAATTCAGTACCAGATCCGCCACCCGCCAGCCGCTCTCCGTATTCACCGCAAAAACGGTATATGACACGTGATATACGTATTCCTGATATGCCGTAAAAACTACGTGGTCATATTCGAGGGACACCGAGAAGCAGTTTTCATCGTATTGGGTGGTGTTGAGCAATTCCTTGTTCCGGAACTCAAAGCCGGTATGATATGAGTAATACTGCGCCCTGAAGCCGGAGAGGTTTTTATAGAACTCCGTTCCCTTGAGCATATAGGGCTTCAGATCGCTGAATTCAATGTCATAGGAAATAAACTGATTGTACAATTGGGCGAATTGGTACACGAAGTCCTCCGCCTGCTGCGCCAAAATCGGGTCTGTCGTAGGGAGAACAGCCGAATACTCGCTGCCGTCGATCGTTACGGGAAGCTGAGCGTTGTTCTTGTCGAAAATTCGGATATCCGGAGTACTCATCAATCCGCTTATCGTGTAAGAACGCATAACAGGCTCCGAAGAGAGCCGGTCGCCGAAACGCTTTGCCTCGGGGATCTCCTCCTCCGTATACGGTTCGCCTTCCGGCTGTCTGCCGTTTATCGTAAACGTGCAGGTGCTGGGGAGCGTCACCTTTACGGACGTCTCCATCTCGGCGGATATTCCGGATATATCGCTGTAGCCGTATATATTCAAGCCGTATTTCGGGGTAGTTCCCTGCTTTTTCAGCTTGAGAACGCCTACCGTCTTGCCGCCGCACCTCAACAGGTAGGCGGGCATATCGTCGGTGCTGTACTTTGCGCTCTTGGTCACCGTAAACTCGCCGACAAGGCGGCTTTCTATCTGCTCGTGAAGATCCTCCTCGGTCTCATAGGGAGATATTTCGACATCCAGTCCCTCGAAAATCTTCTCGTAGTTTCCGCTGTTAAGCTCCGCCAGTACCTCATCGGTGACATAATACTCCTGCGAGATCTCGTATTCCTTGAGAAATCCCCACAGCTTCGTAAGACCGAACGCCGCCGCCCCAAGCAGCAGAACGGTCAGCGAGAGGTAGATGACGCGGAATACTGTTTTTCCTCTCGACGTCTTTTTTTTCTCAGATTTTTCCAAAGTTATTGCTCCTTATCACGAACCAAAATTGAGGTGCTGATATTGCGAAACCCTAAAAGCAGCGCGCTCTGGTTGATGGTTTCACCGTTGTACACCATGGTGACGGAAGAGCCGCCGTCCAGGTTATATGCGTTTACCGCGCCGAACTTTTCCATCTCGCCGCGCACGTCCTCAAGGCTCGCGCCCAGCGAGTTCGCCTGTCTTCCGTCGATCACCATAAGCAGAATTGCGCCGTCCGCCCGCTGACCTATCGCGGCGCGGGGGTTAAGACCGCTTCCCGAGCCGAGCTGTTCGCACGGCTCGCCGTTTATGATAAGCGAAGGTCCGAAGTACACCGCGTCCCGAACGCCCTTGCTGAGGGCTGTCCGCACGGTCATATATCCGCAGATAAGCTTGTTTTCCTCCGTTATTCCCACCATATCCCACGCGCTGTCCGGGTCGGCGTTCAGCAGCTCTCCTTCCGAGATCACCACGCCCAGCGGCATACCGCCTCGGTAATTTCCCGCCTGGTCGATAAATCCGCCCGCGTTGATACCGGCGACAGCTCCGTACATCTTGCACATGGTGGTAACTTCCTTTCCGTCCTTATCCAGACCGAAGTCCCCGCTCGTTCCCACAAACACGCGGGACGGGTCGTATACCACCATCATTTTGCCTATGTATGTACTGCCCTTGATATCGAATATATCTATGCCGTCTCCGTCGGGGTCTATATTCTCGTCCCCGGAAGAGGGATCGTCTGTTTTTTCGGGAATTTGCACCAAGGTCGTATCGGTCAGCTCCTCCGAGGAGACAATGCTGTTAGCCGCAGTGATCTCCGCGACCTCCTCGTCGGAAAGAAAGATGTTCGGCACCCACTTCAGTGCGCTGGTCTCCATGCACGAGATACAGAAGATATTCCGCGCCGCCTGTGACGGACCTTTCTCGAAAACGTACACCACCCCCACAAGCGCCGCCGCCGCTATAAGCAGCAGCGTAAACAGTGCGAGCAATATCCGCAGTATTACGGTAAATACCGCGTGAACGCGGCGCTTTTTGCGCTCCTCCGTCTGAGCGCGTTCGGTTTCTATTTTCATCATAACTGCTCCTTTGAGTTGCTGCCCCTATCGGAATAGACCCAGTCCCGCTGAATACCGTAGCTCGCGAAGAACAGAACTGTATCAACAACGATCTTTATCACCGACTGTAAAATCCCGCGAGGATGCTTGAACAGGATAACCAGCCCGTTCACCAGCAGATACGACAGCGTCATCTGGCAGACGGCAAGCGTGTAGTACCTCGCAAACGTCCTGCCGGCTGATCTTCCCGAGCGGAACACGGTCTTTCTGTTTAATATGTAATTCGCAAGCGACGAGATAATGCGCGCCGTCACGGTCGCCACGAGGATACGCAGGTTCTCGCTCTCCTTGAACACGTTCACAGTCAGCATATTCAACAGTGTAAAGATCGCTATATCAATAAGCGAACAAAGCAGCGAGCTTGCGGTATACTTCAATATCTGGGCATAGATCTTGACGGAATCGGTGAGCGGGTTAAAGTGCGTCGCGCTGTTGCCGTCATTGTAGATCGTTTCGATTTTGATCTCCTCGAAGTCCAAGCCCAGACGCTTCATTTCCAGCAGCATATTCGTTTCGTATTCAAACCGCTCGCCCTTTATTTCGGTGAACGGCTTGAGGCAGTCCCTCGGTATCGCCCTCAGTCCCGTCTGTGTGTCGGTGATCTTTATACCGCACAGCAGCCGGAAGACAATCCGCGTCATATTGTTCCCGAACTTGCTTTTCGGGGGAACGTTTTCGCCCGAAAAGTCGCGGCAGCCCAGCACCGTCTTGCCCGTTTCGAGCATTTTCTCCGCGCAGCGGCGGATATCCCCGGGCGTGTGCTGACCGTCGTCGTCGGTAGTGACTACTCCCTCGCAGTCGGGAAGGTTCTCTATAACGTAATTGAAGCCGGTCTTAAGACCCCGTCCCTTGCCCTTGTTCACCTCGTGGTGCAGCACGACGCACTCGGGAAGCCGAGCGACCTCCTCAAAGAAACGCTGACAGTCCTCGCGGCTGCCATCATCGATCACGATAATGGAAGCAAACCCCGCTTCGATCAGACCCCGCGCCACGGTTACCAGTTTTTCGGATGGATTGTAGGTTGGAATGATTACTGAGATGTTCATAATGTTAGTCCTCTTTTTAGCACTTTGCACCTTCTGCGTATGG
>CAYMTG010000197.1:0-3341 GCA_964393305.1 uncultured Ruminococcus sp. | reverse complement strand
ATGAGTTATCAGGCGGGCAAAAACAGCGCGTGGCGATAGCACGAGCATTAGTTAATAACTCCGATATTATCCTTGCAGACGAGCCGACAGGGGCACTCGACAGCAAGACTTCTTCGGAAATCATGAATACGCTTCTTGAACTGAACAAAAAGGGTAAGACACTCATCATCGTGACCCACGATCCAAAGATCGCACAGCTTTGTCGGAAAGTGGTAACGATCTCGGACGGACGCTTGATAGAATAAAGTATGTAAACCGCGCCTGATCGGGAGGCGCGGTATAATGGTCGTTACTCTTGTGGAAAGTGCCGCAGCCGCTATTTCATGACGGCATGGGATTAAAAGCCCTTGACAAAACCGCCGCGAGATGCTATAATAAAAGTATAAAGGGGGTATTGCCGATGGATATTATTAAAGCAAAGCTTGATGTAGTCTTTAAGAAGCTCTTTACGAGTGACGATGAGGTTTTGAAAGGATTTGTAAGCGATATGCTTGATATTCCCAAAGCCGATATCGGGCAGATAACGGTCGATAACCCCAATATTCTGCCGCCCGTGCTGTTCGTTCAAGACGGAAAGCAAGCGCAGCTCGATTTGAAATTGAGTGTTGACGATAAAATCGTGAATGTTGAAATACAGCTCTGCAATAAGGGAAACTTCCCCGACCGCTCGGTGTATTACTGGTCGAAGATGTTCTCCGATGAACTGAAGAAGAGCGAGGATTATGCCGAGCTTAAGAGAACGATTTGCATAAACATCTTGGATTTCAAGCTGTTTGACTGCGATAGCGCATATTCAAAGTTTTTATTGCTTGAGGAAACAAGGCACGAGCTGCTGACGGATAAGTGCGCTATTATGTTCCTTGAGCTTGTTAAAGTTGATGAGGAGATAGATAAGAACGACCGCAAGAAGTTGTGGCTGCAGCTTATTAACGCCGAAACGGAGGAGGAATTGGATATGCTGGAAAAGACAGGTGTTCCCGAAATACAGAAGGCGGTAGTTATACTGCACGAAATGAGCGCGGACGAGCAAATGCGCGAGATGGCTCGGCTTCGGGAGAAGGCTATTCTTGATGAGAAGTCGGCTGCGAATTTTGCAAGGAGAGAAGGCGCGGAAGGAAGAGAGGCAGAAATCGTTGCCCGAATGAGAGCCGACGGTTTAACAGAAGAACAAATTCAAAAGTATATCAAATAATAGGGGATAGATATGTCCATTCAGAAAGCGGTAGTTATACTGCACGAAATGAGCGCGGACGAGCAAATGCGCGAGATGGCTCGGCTTCGGGAGAAGGCTATCCTTGACGAGAAGTCGGCTGCGAATTTTGCAAGACGAGAGGGAAAAGCCGAAGGCAAAGCCGAGGCGGTGAAAAATATGCTCAAAAAGAATATATCTATTGAAACCGCCCTTGAGCTTGTCGGTCTTGACCGCGAGACGTACGAAAAGTTTTCCTGAGGATTTTAAGCGCGAGATCCCGCGAACGTTTGTTCGCGGGATTTTTTGTTTCGCGGAGATATACTCGCCGATTTAAGAGATCCCCCGCCGCCCGTAAGCGCTGCCGGATCGGCTATCGAGCAAATTCTTTGAATTTCACCCTTGACAAAATCCCGGGAATATGATATACTGTAATAAAAAAGGGTGAGAAGTTTGGTAATAAGACACGAAGATCTCGTTGGCACATTCGAGCAGAAGAAGGCGCTGGTGGCGCAGTTCAACCTGATGGACGATACGTTCTTTTCGGTGGTAATGGAGCATAACGACGCTGCGGAGTACCTGCTTACGCAGCTTCTGGGCAAGCCGATAAGAATAATCGAAAACAAGACCCAATATTCGATCCGGAATGTGGAAAACCATTCGATCGTGCTGGACGCGCTGGTCGAGGACGAGGATCACAATCTGTATGACGTTGAGGTTCAGGTAGGCGACAAGGATAATCACGAGCGGAGGATCCGCTATTACCGTACGGCTATTGATTGGTCGTATCTGGAGAAGGGCAAGGATTATTCGGAGCTGCCCGAATTGTATATGATATTCATATCGGATTTCGATCCGTTTGATATGAATAAGGTACATTATGAGGTCGCACAATATGTAAAGGGTACAGACCGCGAGTACGACAGCGGCGTTCATATCCATTATTTCAACACCAAGGTAAAGGATGGAACGTTTTTAACGGAGCTTATGCAGTATCTGAGGCACAGCGACCCGGACATCAGCAGCTTCGACGCGCTGTCGCAGCAGGTAAGATACCACAAATACCGAGATGAGGGGGTAGGAAATATGTGTGAAGCAGTTGAAAGATACGCAAGGGAATATGCCGAGGAATATGCTAAGGAATATGCCAAGGGACGCGAGGAGTATGGCAAAGCCGAGGCGGTGAAAAATATGCTCAAAAAGAATATATCTATTGAAACCGCCCTTGAGCTTGTCGGTCTTGACCGCGAGACGTACGAAAAGTTTTCCTGAGGATTTTAAGCGCGAGATCCCGCGAACGTTTGTTCGCGGGATTTTCAAATAACACGGTTTATCACGCAAAAACGCCCCCTCGGATGAGGGGGCGAAAACTCTGTGGTTTTATGCCGTTAGAGTGTGGCGACGTAAAAGCCAATCAAAAAGATCAAGCTGTAGTAAACTGAACGGTTACGGTTTCGGTGCTAGATCCGTTAGTCAGTGTAATTGTTACAGTCTCAGGAACGGCTGACAATATAACATTGGCACCGTTAATTGTTGACCCGTTAGCTGTAGAAATAGCCGAGGTCCAGCCACTAGCAAGGGTCGGAGTAATCGTGTATATATCACTAGACGCACAACCGGATACAGTGTAAGAACTTGTTGAATTACTAAACGATCCACTCATAGCTCCAGATCCCATCAATGCCGACACTGTCAAGCCCGTAATACCTGTCAAAGGCTGTGATGTTGCGCCCGTAGAATCGCTAAACGCCGCCTCGCCTGCTGTCTTAGCAGCGGGGTTGATCTTGAGAATGAAAGAAGTCGTAATGACATCGTCCTCTGTCCACTCTACGTCTTCGCCTGTAGCGTCCTGCAAACCGATCGCACCGGTAATGCCCATATACGCTTTCTTGGAAGCGGTCGAAGAGCCGGCCTCAACATAAACCACCTTAGAGGTTGATGTAGCCGTAGAGGTGAAGACTACAGCGCCCTGTGCGGTCGAAGTAGCCTTAGTTGTTGCAGCAGGCAGAGTTGCATCTTTGCCGAGTTCCGAAGTTTCATTTGCTCCCATAAGAACTACAGCCGCCGTCTTGCCCGTCAACGTAGCTGAGGGATCGTTCGCAAGGGTGATGCCCTTGGTAACCGTAGCCTTAGCGTCCTTAACGTCTACGAA
>CAYMTG010000196.1:0-3362 GCA_964393305.1 uncultured Ruminococcus sp. | reverse complement strand
TAAATTCGGCGATATTTTTCGCCGATTTTGTTAAAATACAGCGACAAATTTGAGGGGGTGAGAATTATGGCTAACGCAAAGGATCTGACGCAGGGCAAACCGATGAAGCTGATTCTCGGGTTTATGCTGCCCCTGCTTTTCGGGATGTTGTTTCAGCAATTCTACAATATGGTAGACACGATCATAGTCGGAAGATTTATCGGTATAGACGCGCTTGCGGGCGTAGGCTCAACCGGATCTATCAACTTTCTCGTTTTGGGTTTCGTGATCGGTCTGTGTACGGGATTTGCTATCCCCGTGGCGCAGATGTTCGGCTCAAGAAACCTCGACGAGCTGCGCAGGTTTGTCGGTAATACACTCTGGATCTCGATCGTGTTCGCGGCTGTTCTTACCATCGGCACCTGCCTGCTTTGCTCAAGTATTCTCAAGTGGATGCATACCCCGGACGACGTGTTCCGGGAAGCATACGACTATATATTCGTAATATTCCTCGGGATCCCCGTAACATTCCTATACAACATACTTTCCGGATTTATCCGTTCGCTCGGCGACTCCAGAACGCCTGTGATCTTCCTCGTGATCTCCAGCATACTCAACATAATCCTCGACGTATTTATGATCGTCGTGCTGAAGATGGGCGTTGCGGGAGCGGGCTGGGCGACGGTCATCTCGCAGCTTGTCTCGGGTATTATGTGTCTTGTGTTTATCGTAAAGAAATTCGATATTCTCCACCTGAAAAAGGAAGACCTGAAGCTGAGTATGTATCACGTCGGGAGACTGTGCGCCGTGGGACTGCCTATGGGACTGCAATACTCCATCACAGCAATAGGCACGATACTCATTCAGGCGGCGGTGAACGACCTCGGTTCTATCTATATGGCGTCCGTCACTGCGGGCGGCAAGGTGGGACAGTTTATGTGCTGCCCGTTTGACGCGATGGGAAGCACCATGGCTACCTACGGCGGACAGAATATAGGCGCGGGCGAGATCAAGCGCGTCAAGCGCGGACTGTTCGACTGCTCGCTGCTTGGGATAATCTATGCCGTCGCCGCATTCGTCATTCTTTTTCTTTTCGGCGGGAGCTTGTCTATGATCTTCCTCGACCTGTCAAAGCCCGAGATCGCCGCAAACGCGGAGCAGATCCGTCAGCTTGCCCACGAATATCTGATTTACAACTCGGCGTTCTATATTCCGTTGGCGTTCGTCAATATAGTGCGCTTTATGATACAGGGAATGGGTTCGTCGCAGGTGGCGCTGTACGCGGGAGTGTTTGAGCTTGTCGCGAGAGGCGTGGTGGCGCTCTGGCTCACACCGATATTCGGGTACACCGCGATATGCCTCGCGAACCCCTTGGCTTGGATCCTTGCGGATCTGTTCCTGATCCCCGCGTTCTTCGGATGCTATTCACACGTCAAGAAGAAGCTGTCGCACCATCGCCCGGAGTTGTCAGAACCATCGGCAAAACCACAGTAAACGTGGTGTTCTCGTTTTCGCTTGCGGCTGAGATCGTCCCGCCGTGGCGCGTCACGATCTCCCTCGCGATCGCAAGACCCAATCCCGCGCCGCCCGTATCGGAACGGCGTGAGGTATCCATACGGAAGAACTGCTCGAAAATCTTTTCGAGCTTTTCTTTTGGGATAGTCTTCCCATGATTACGCACCTCAACGGTGACCTTGCCGCTCTCGGCTATCATAGCAAGCGAGACTTCGCTGTTTTCGTAGCTGTAATTTACCGCGTTGCGCAGAAGATTATCGAAAACCCGTGCAAGCTTGTCCGGGTCGCACACCAGCTCCACATTCGGCTGGATCTCCGCGTGTGAGGTGAGGCGGTGTTCCTTGAATATCGGCAGGAACTCGCTTATCGTCTGTTCCAGCATAAAGCTTAAATTTATCCGTTCCGGCTCAAGCGTCAGCGTTTGCAGATTAAAGCGCGTTATCTCAAAGAACTCGTTTATCAGCTGCTCGAGACGGTTCGCCTTTTCAAGCGAGATGCCTATATACTTTGCGCGGCTCTCCGCGGAGATGTCCGGCTCGGCGTTCAGCAGCGTGAGGTAGCCGATTATGCTGGTGAGCGGCGTTTTCAGGTCGTGCGCGAGATAGAGTACGAGGTCGTTCTTGCGCTGCTCCGCTTCCCTTGCAAGGGAGCGGCTTTTTATCACGTCCTCACGGAGCGCGTTCATCGTGTCCTGAATATTCTTCATTTCGGGCGGGAGATCGACTTGTCCGCTCTCCAAATTTACCAGCTTCTCCGTCTCATAAACGATTTTATCAAAGTACGAAAACGACTTTCTCAGCAAAAAGCAGAATATAAACACCCACCCGCCCATGATCATCACGGGAACAATTACAAAAATACACTCTTCAACCATATTTAACAGCTTGTAGAGTATGCCGGCGAAATTCCAGCGGATACTTCTGCACACAAGGTATCCGCATATGACTATAGCGAAAACAGCGATCGCCCAGAGTATCATCCATATTGCGCACTGAGAAACCAGTTTTTTGGTAATTCCGCTGTGTGTGGCTTTTTTCAGTTTACGTCTTTCCATAATAATCTCCCGACAGCAGTTATTCGATAGTGTAACCCACGCCCCATACGGTCTTTATGTACTTGGGGCGGCGCGGCTGCTCGTGCATTTTTTCCCGCAGACGCGCTATATGCGCCATTACGGTATTCGAGCTGTCCAGATACTTCTCGCCCCAAACAGCCTCAAAAAGCTCCTCGCCCGAGACGACCTCGCCCTTTTTCGAGCACAAATACCACAGTATGCTGAACTCGATCGGAGTAAGGCTTATTACCTTGCCGTCCAGAATACAGATGTGCGTTTTCGAGTTTATCTGCAAGCCGCGTATGTCTATCTCGGTTTTTTCGGACTGCGGCTTTTCACCTGTTGAATTGTAGCGTTTAAATCGGCGAAGCTGCGCCCGCACCCTTGCCACCAGCTCGGGAGGACTGAACGGCTTGGTGATATAGTCGTCCGCGCCCGAGGCAAGTCCCGTTATCTTATCAAAATCGCCTACCTTTGCCGTAAGCAGAATAATCGGGAACACGAAACGCTCCCTGACCTTCTGCACGATTGTAAATCCATCAATATCCGGGAGCATTACGTCAAGCACCGCCAGATCCACGGCGTTCTCCTCAATATAACGCAGCGCGTCTGTGCCGTTGTAGAATTTTGCCATCGAAAAGCCTTCGTTTTTCAGGCAGACCTCCACCAGATCGGCGATCTCTTTTTCGTCGTCGGCTACAACAATCATTTCACTCATACATTCGCCCCCTCTTTATTATGATACTACATTCTCCGTCCTTTGTCAAGGGAAAATTCGACAAGGGGGTTCTCCGCTTAATTGCTCATTTGTTGA
>CAYMTG010000195.1:0-3364 GCA_964393305.1 uncultured Ruminococcus sp. | reverse complement strand
TGCGGCTACGGCTGGGAGCAGGCATGGCACATCTGCACCAACACGTTCGCTTACACCAACCACACCGTTATGGCGGAGGCTCTCGAAAAATGGGATCAGGGGATGATTGAGAGAATTCTCCCCAGAATTTACCAGATAATCTGCGAGATCAACCGCCGCTACTACGAGGACGTTCTCGCGAGAACCAACGACCCGGACAAGGCGGGCAATATGTGCATCATGAAAGACGGCAGGATACACATGGCTAACCTCTGCGTCGCGGCTTCCCACAGCGTAAACGGCGTTTCCAAGCTGCACAGTCAGATTATCAAGGACGATATATTCAAGCTTCAGGCGTTGGATACCCCGTCCAAGTTCAAAAACGTCACAAACGGCATAGCTTACCGCCGCTGGCTGCTCCAGAGCAACAAGGGTCTTACCGATCTGCTCTCGGAGTGCATAGGCGAGGGCTTTAAGAAGGACGCGTCCGAGCTTATCAAGTTCCAGGTATTCGCCAACGACAAGTCCGTTCTTGAAAGGCTCGGCAAGATAAAGCGCGAGAACAAGGAAGCGTTCGCGGAGTACGTTGAGAAGTCAACGGGCGCCAAGCTGAATATCGACAGTATTTTCGACGTTCAGGTAAAGCGTCTGCACGAGTACAAGCGCCAGCAGCTCAACGCGATGAACATTATCGCGGATTACAACTACCTCCAGCAGAACCCGAACGCTCCGTTCGTACCCAAGACCTATATCTTCGCGTCAAAGGCGGCGCCCGGCTACTATATCGCAAAGCAGATTATCAAGATGATCTGGTGCATAGGCGAGGAGATCAAGCACGATCCCGTTATTCGTGAGAAGCTGCAGGTGGTATTCCTTGAGGACTACCGTGTAACGCTCTCCGAGATCTTAATGCCTGCCGCCGAGATCTCCGAGCAGATCTCTCTCGCGGGAACAGAGGCTTCGGGTACCGGAAATATGAAGCTTATGCTCAACGGAGCGCTCACAATGGGTACTTACGACGGCGCGAACGTCGAGATCCACGAGGCGGTAGGTACGGACAATATCTTCATATTCGGTATGAGAACGCCCGAGGTGAACGAGCTTCGGCTGAAGGGTTACAACCCTCAGAGCTATATCGACTCCAACCCGATTATAAGGGACGTTATGCAGAGAATGTACAACGGCATAAACGGCGCGTCGTTCAACGAGGTCGCCGACTCCATCAAAAACAAGGACTTCTATATGGCGCTCGCCGACTTCGACAGCTATCGCGGAACTCAGGCGTACGCTTCCGAGGTCTACAAAAACCAGATCGACTGGAACAGGAAGAGCCTGTACAATATCGCCGGCGCGGGACGCTTCTCAGCGGACAGAGCGGTGACCGACTACGCAAGGGACATCTGGAATTTGAAGTAACAGAATAGCCTTTCTCCCCCATGATTTTGGGGGAGAATTATCTCTCAGCCGCAGGGCGGATAGAATGAAAAAGGAGTCTACACTATGGGTATGCCGATTTTTGACTGTTTTGACCAGAACTACAAGCATCCGTTCGGTGCGATCCGGCGGGGTCAGCCGTCGATTTTCAATGTTCGTTTATCGAATACGTATCGGGTACAGGGACTAATGCTGGTGATGTTCCGACCGGGATACAAGGAGAGTTATATAGAGCTGTCGATACAGGAAGAGTCTCAGAACGACAACATATATTCATGCGTATTCACGCCGAATAATACGGGTGTACACTACTATTATTTCACTTGCGTGCTGGACGGCAGACGCAGATATATAAAGCGGCGCGGCGCTTCCCAAGGTGTGTTTGAGGGCGACGAGCTGTTCCAGCTTACGGTATTTGACGAAAATATGTACACGCCGAGCTTTATACGCGGCGGCATTATGTACCAGATTTTCCCCGACCGATTTGCGAAAAGCGGGGAGAAGCATGAGAACGTCCCGGAGGATCGCGTGCTGCGTGACGACTGGTACGGCACTCCCTACTGGAAGCCGGATGAGAAGGGCATTGTCCGCAACAACGATTTCTTTGGGGGAGATCTGCGCGGTATTATCGAGAAGCTCCCGTACATCAAGGACTTGGGCGTTAGCATCATCTACCTTAACCCGATCTTTGAGAGCAGCGAGAACCACCGCTACTCCACGGCGAACTACGAAAAGATAGACCCGCTTCTCGGCACGGAGGAGGACTTTGCGGAGCTTTGCGAGAAGGCTAAGGAGATGGGCATAGACATAATACTTGACGGCGTTTTCTCGCACACGGGCGCGGACTCTGTCTACTTCAACAAGTTCGGGAGATACGGCGACAGCACCGGCGCGTACCGCGATCGGAACAGTCCCTATTTCCCGTGGTACTCGTTTATCGGCTACCCGGATACCTATGACAGCTGGTGGGGAATTTCCACACTTCCCAATGTCAATGAGAACAATCCCGACTACACCAAGTATATCTGCGGAGAGGACGGTATTCTCCAAAAATGGATAAAGCTCGGCGCTCGCGGCTGGAGACTGGACGTTGCCGACGAGCTGCCGGATGAGTTTCTCGACAATCTGAATAAGGGCGTTAAGGCGCTCGGCAGCGACAAGATCATCTATGGCGAGGTCTGGGAGGACGCGTCGAATAAGGAGAGCTACGGCGTACGCCGCCGCTATCTCATCGGCGGTCAGCTGGACAGCGTTATGAACTATCCGTTCAAGGAGGCTATTCTGAACTACGTCAAGTACGCGGACGCGCAGTCGTTCGTGGACGGAATAATGACGATACTCGACCACTACCCCAAGCCTTCCGTCGATATGCTGATGAACTTCCTGTCTACGCACGACACCGAGCGCGCCTTGACACGCCTGGGCGGCGACGAGGTCGGTTGGAACGACAAGAACTGGCAGGCGGAACGCTATCTTAACGGACAGCAGTATCTTCTCGGAATCGCGCTGATGAAGTGCGCTATGGTTTTGCAGTTTTTCCTGCCCGGCATACCGTGTATTTATTATGGCGACGAGGCGGGCATGGAGGGTTACCGCGATCCGTTCAACCGCCGCTGCTACCCATGGGATCGGGAGAATATCGATCTTATAGAATTTACCAAGACGCTCTCAAAAATCAGACGCGGCACACACGCCTTTGAGCGGGGAGAAATGAGGTTCATTGAGTGCGACAGCGACGTATGCGTTTTCGCACGCTACGACAAGATCAACCGCGATGCGGCGATCATATACCTCAACAAGTCCACGCACGGAAGGACCTTCGATATTTATAACGACAAAACAGATATGTTCTTCGACTTTGAACCCGCCTTTGACCGCCACAACAGAGGTATCGCGGACGGAAAAATAAGGGTCGCGCCCTTCGATTTCGGAGTAGTATACTGCCACGTAT
>CAYMTG010000194.1:0-3395 GCA_964393305.1 uncultured Ruminococcus sp. | reverse complement strand
CTCTGCCCTCGGCTCTGCCTTCGGCTCTGCCTTCAACTCTGCCCTCGGCTCTGCCTTCGGCTCTGCTCCGTATCCTGATCTTCTCGCCGTAATCTTCCATAAGCTTGCACATAGTCTCCACTCCCTCCTCAGTCTCCTTGAAGTATCTGCTCCGGTCGGACAAAATCACGTTATTCATCTTGTGCGGGTCTGCACAGAAAAAATCCTGCATCAGTTGTCCGAGACGAGTCTCGTCGCGAATTTCAGCGTTCACGTATATTATGTGCGATTCATCGCCAAAATCCGCATTGTCCAACTCTTCGATCTTTCGATTAATAGTATAAATCGGCTTCTTGCCCTTAAACACATCACGCTCTGTAATGAAAATAACGATATTTTCCGGCAGTTCTTCCTCGTCCTGTCCCGAATTCAGCGAATTGGAGTCCAGAAGGCTGCTGTTGTACCTCGCACGCTTTGGCTTGGCGCCGCCGTTATCCCGCTGCACCTCGATATCGTAATGCTTGCCTTCACTGTCCATGGCATATATATCCAGCCTTGACGAGCGTCCCTGTAGATTTTTAAGCTCAAGCTGCGTCACAGTCCTGATGACCTTCAGATCATCGCGATTCAGAATTATCCTGAGCAAAACCTCCGCGCAAGCCGGTTCCTCAAACACCTTTGTCATAAAGGTGTCGTCTATCAAGCGGAATTGCCTGATGATCTCCATATGCTCTTCGGAAACGCCGGGCAAAATCGATTTGTTTTCCATTGGATAAGCCCTTTCTAAAGGTCACCTCTAAAAACCTTGTTTGAGATAAAATCGCCATAGCACGCCGTCTGCTGCGTCAAACCTCCTCGCAAGGCATCAAGCCTTGCTTCGTCGGCTTTCCTTGCATACGGCGCACTCTGCCGATTTTCTCTTTTCAAACCGGTTTCTAGAGGTTCCCTAAATTCATTTTACCACATCTTAAAGAAAAATACAAGACCCTTTGACTTTTAATTTTAGATTTCTAAAACCCCAAAAAATCGTTTCAATGTCCGCCTGTTTTATCCCCCGACTGCTCCTTGAGCTTCTTCTCGGCTATGCCGTACCCGAACGAAATTCCGAGCAGCGTCACGCCAAATCCGATAAAGAGCAGCGTCCTTCCCATTGCGTCGATCCCGCGAAAGTCGAACAGGAACAGCTTCGCCGAGGAGAACAGCGCCAGCGCCAGTCCGAACCGCCTGAGCAGCGCGTTTCGCTTCTTAAAGCCTATTACTATCCACACCGCAGCCATTACTATGTAGATGATCGAGATTATCCAACTGGTAAACGCCACCATATTGTTCATTCCGAGAACAGCCGTCAAGGACGCCAGCGCGTAACCCGATACCACCAGTCCCACAGCCTTCGCAAACTTCGGAGCCTTCGCGGTTATCTGAAGCGTCAGGTCAAGCACCGTCAGCACGGATACCAGATTTACGATAACGGTAATGATAACGAACATCGCCCCAAACTTCACATCGTTCATATTCGCCATACCGTTCAGGACGTTGCTGATAAACAGGAAAATCATTCCTACCGAATAGAAGCCTATCGAGAACACCATTCCCAATGTTTTCAGGAACTTGGGTCTGCCTACGCCAAAGCCCACCGCCAGCCAGATACAAGCGCAGATAAGGGTGCAAAGCAGCTTGCACTCCGCCCTGTGGAAGTATGCGTCCATCATCGCGTTGTACAAGTCGTTGTTCACCAATGCACTCAGCAGTACTCCCGCGTTGAGGAACGCCGCGCAGGTGTAGAGATGAAAACCGACAGACTCGTGCTTTTTGCGGATCATGTACAGTGCCATTATCACAAACCACAGCACAATATTCGCGATGATCGAAATTATCCTGCCGACGCCGTCGTCCGCTATCACAAACAAAAACTTAATCTCAGCGATACAGGTCAGCGCGTACCCCCAGTAGGTGAACAGCTTGCGGTCTGCGAATATTCCCATAATCAGCGCTGCCGCCGCCAGCACGTGGAAACCGATATAAACTCCTGTGCCGTCAAACATCATCGGCACGGATATAGTAAGCGCCGACAATATGACGTGCAGCAGCACTTTCACCGTAACGCAGCGGGAACCGAACTTCAGCGAGAAGCATACGGCTATCATCCCCAGGACGACCGCGTATACGACGTTCGCGATACCCGAAACAATATCCGAAACGATATCCGCAGCAAACCCTATATGTACGGCGTCTGCTAAAAAAACATCCATCAGCGGCAGCGTTAAGCCCAGCGACAGGGACAGCGCCGCGATCTCGACGGCGAACATATTACCGCCGCTCTCAGCCGCGTTAAGCAGCAGTCCTCCTGCGTAGCAGACCATTACGCATATCAGGAAAACAAGCGAAAGAAGGCGATTCCCCGGGATCGGCAATTGCTCTCCCCCCGCGTTGGCAAGCTGCGCCATTACGAGAAGAGCGTGCAGAAAACACAGACATATACCGATCACCGTGGAAACCTCGAATTTCTTCTCTCGTGCGATAAAAGCCGTCACCGCGTGCTCCGCCATCAGGCAGACCGCCCCGACGACTGCCGAAAACCAAGAGTCATCCGCCGCAATTATCGGAAGAATAGTGCATACCTGCGTAACGACAAGCAGCGCTTGGCTCTTATACCGCATTGAGAGGAAAATACCGACAGCCGCCGCAGCAAGTCCTACCGCCTGCGCTACAGTGCCGCCCCAGATATTGAAGCCGAAGTGTCCGATAAGCGTGCAGACAAACGTCTCCATAATGCCCCCGAACGTCAGCGCGTTCGCGAACACTACCGAGCCTTTTTTCCGAAAAAGCTCGCCGCCCGCAAGCATAATTAAGCCGATAGCTATAACCATTCCCATACGCAGCGGGTCGGGGAGATGACCCTCGGAAGCGGCGGAAAAGGCGATCACTCCTATTATGATAAAGATAACGCCGATTTTGCTGAGTATGTTCATCCCGACGAAAAGCTCGCCCTTAGAAACGTTGGATTGTTGGTTTTGCGGATTTTGGGAAGCTTGCGGGAATTGCGGGATCTGTTGATTTTGCGGGTTTTGGTTATCCATAAGCAGCTCCTTTCATAAGGCAACACCGCGCAAAGACCGCGCTCCGCGCTTTGCCGCCTAGGTCGCTTGGTTGGCGGCATCCGTGCCGCCCTTTGGCGACCTTGCGACAACATCGTGTTGTCGGCATTTGCTTGCATCTTTTCCGTCATATTGCACAAAAGCTCCTTGAAATACGTCAGTATTCCTGCGTCGCTTTTGCACAATCTGACGAAAAATCTGCTGGCGCAACTGCCGTACAATCTCTGTGCGGTGTTGCCTAAATCGCGTACTTGTTTGACGCGATCAAAATTGCCGTTCCCCCGACTGCGGCGGGAAAATAAATCTTAATTCAGTACCAGA
>CAYMTG010000193.1:0-3412 GCA_964393305.1 uncultured Ruminococcus sp. | reverse complement strand
GGCTCTTTCTGTAGACAGAATGTCTACAGAAAGATTATGAATTAGTATTATTTGTGCCCGGAGAGCAGTTCCTGTTTAATATTCCACAGCTTCCGGGACAAATCTACATAGTACTGATGGGGATTTTCAAAGCGCAGCACAGAGTCCCACAGCTTGCCGAGCTGCTCCGCGCAGTAGTCCCGGATGCTGTCGATCGTCGGAAGCTCGTACACGCGCTTTCCCTTGAGGAACACGGGTACTTGCAGCTCCTTTGCCGTGAAGTTCGTCAGGGTCTTGCGTTTCCAAGTGAAATCCGGGTCGAAGATCTCCAGCGGCTTGCTGTCGTCGATCGTCTCATCGTAAACGCAAAGCAAGTCCGCCTGCGCCTTACCCGTCTTGTTGTCGAACAGGCGGTAGAGCTTCTTGTAATGCGGGTTGGTGATCTTTATGACGTTCTCGCTGATTTTGATCCTCGGGGTGATCACGCCGTCCTTCTCTACCGCGCACAGCTTGTACACGCCGCCGAAAACCGGCTCGCTGGAGGCTGTGATAAGCCGCTCTCCCACGCCGAAGAGGTCGATTTTCGCGCCCTGCTTGAGCAGGTTTGCGATGATATGCTCGTCCAGAGAGTTGGACGCTACTATCTTGCAGTCGGGATAACCCGCCTCGTCCAGCATTTTCCGAGCCTCTATCGAGAGGTAGGCAATATCGCCCGAATCCAGACGTATTCCGCGAGGTCTCGCGCCGAGCGGCTTGAGGATATTATCGAAAGCCTTGATAGCGTTAGGCACTCCCGATTTCAGGACATTGTAGGTGTCAACGAGCAGAGTGGCACTGTTGGGGTAGGTTCTGCAGTATTCCTCGAACGCTTCTAATTCCGTGTCGAACATCTGTACCCACGAATGTGCCATTGTGCCTGTCGCGGGTACGCCGTAAAGCTTGTCCGAGATAACGCACGCCGTCCCCGCGCAGCCGCCGATATACGCGGCTCTCGCGCCGAGTACAGCGCCCGAAGCGCCCTGAGCGCGTCTTGAGCCGAACTCGGAAATCGTGCGTCCCTCGGCGGCGCGGACGATCCGCGAAGCCTTAGTCGCGATAAGCGATTGGTGATTTACGAGAAGCAGCAGCATTGTTTCCACAAGCTGCGCCTGAATTGCGGGTGCGCGTACCGTAATAAGCGGCTCGTTCGGGAAAACGGGCGTTCCCTCGGGGATAGCGAAAATATCTCCCTCGAACTTAAAATCCCGCAGATACTCCAGAAAATCCTCGCCGAAAATTCCCTTTGAGCGGAGAAAATCTATATCGTCCGCGTCAAACCGCAGATTTTCGATATACTCGCACACCTGCTCAAGTCCCGCGCAGACCGCGTATCCGCCGTTGTCGGGGACTTTCCTGAAAAACAGATCGAAGTACGCCGTGCGGTCGGCGTACCCGCTTTTCAGGTAGCCGTTGCCCATTGTGAGTTGGTAGAAATCGCACAGCATGGTATAATTTTGCTCGGTAAACATATTTTAAACCTCTTTAATCATTGATAACGTCTATCTGAACGCTCTTCATCACCTTGAGCGCGGCTTCATGAGCGGCTTTGTCGAACGAGGCGCAAGCCTTGCTGTCAACGACAATACGGCTTTCGGGGAGAGCGGCTTTCGCTATGATCGCGTTTGACACAACGCATATATCCGTCACCAGTCCGCACAGCTCCGCCTCGTCAAATTTCTTTTCTCGGAGAATATCCGCAAGCTCCAACGAGCCGAACGACGGCTTTCGGATAACGACGTCGCCGTCCTCAAGGCAATCGCGGACTTTGTCGTAAAGCTCCCAACCCTCGGTGTTTTCGATACAGTGGGGTACGGGGAGCTTTTTCCCCTCGGCGGTGTTGAGATAATCCTCCCCGTGGGTGTCAAACGTGAAAATCACCGTGCCGCCGTTTTTACGGGTGTCCTTGATTTTCTCAATAATCAGCTGTTCAAGAAGCTCCGCGCCCGCGAAGCCGAGCGCGCCGCTCACGAAATCCACTTGGTAGTCAACAACGATAAGTGCCTTATTGCTCATTTTTTCTTCCTCTTGAAATTCATTCCCCAGTTTTCGATAGTGCGGGTGGGGGCGCGTTCCACCACAAGCGAGTTTGCGGGAACGTCCTTTGTTATCGTAGAGCCTGCGCCCGTAGACGCGTTCTCCCCGACTTTGACGGGCGCGATAAGGTTCGTGTTGCAGCCGATGAACGCATGGTCGCCTATCTCCGTGCGGTGCTTCTCCACGCCGTCATAGTTGGCGGTGACGCAGCCGCAGCCGAAGTTCACGCCGCGCCCCACGTCGCTGTCTCCGACGTATGTAAGATGGGCGATGGCGGTGTTTATGCCTATCGTGGAGTTCTTGACCTCCACGAAGTCGCCGATTTTAACTCCGCTCTTTATCACGGTGCCGGGGCGAAGCTGGGCGAAAGGTCCTATCGAAACGCCGTCCTCAACGGTCGCGGAGGTCGCCTTGACGTTATCCAATACCACATTATCCCCGATCGTGCAGTCCTCTATGCGGGAGTTCGCGCCGATCTCGCAGTTCCTGCCGATAGTCGTTTTTCCGAGAATGATCGTGTTCGGGAGAATAAGCGTGTCCTCGCCGATTTTCACGTCCTTGCCGATAATAATGCCGTCAAGCGCGATAAAGCATACCCCGTCCTCCATAAGTCGGGTAAGCGTGTTAAGGCGTGCGATGGCGTTCAGCTCGCATAAAGCTCCCTTGGTGTTCGCGCCGTAGGCGATGTCCGGGTTTTCGCTCGCGTATGCCGCCGTGTTTCCGATAAGCTCCACGCAGTCGGTGAGGTAGTACTCGCCGGAGGCATTGTCGTTTTTCAGCCGAGGGAGAGCTTCAAGCAATTCCTTTGAGGAGAACCAGTACGCGCCGCTGTTGATCTCGCATATTTTCTCCTCATCGGGGGAACAATCCTTTTGTTCACGTATCGCGGTGAACTTGCCGCCGCTGTCGCGGATGATCCGTCCGTAGCCGTGCGGGTCGTTTAGCGTCGCGGTGATGACGGTCACTCCCGCGCCCGACTTCTCGTGAAGGTCAAGCGCGCCCTTGAGAGTCGCCGCGTCCATAAACGGCGCGTCTCCGCAGAGAACGCATACGCGGTCTACGCTCTTGATAAGCTCAACCGCTCGGGATACCGCGTCGCCCGTGCCTTTCTGTTCGTCCTGGAAATATGTGGGAATATCGCCGTAGTTGTCCGAGATATACCGCTCGGTCAGCTCGCGCTTATGCCCTGTCACCACGCCGATCTTGTCGAAGCCGAACTCCCGCGCCGCGTCAAGCACCCAGCCGAGCATCGGCTTTTTCAGCACCTCGCACAGAACCTTGGGCTTTTCGGTCTTCATTCGCTTTCCCGCGCCTCCCGCGAGGATAATACAACCGGTTTTCATTATGTTGACCTCTTTTC
>CAYMTG010000192.1:0-3426 GCA_964393305.1 uncultured Ruminococcus sp. | reverse complement strand
AGATAATGCGGCTATTGGCGATTTTATCTCAAACAAGGTTTCTTAGAGGTGACCTGATGTCTGCGCTATATAAAATAAATCAGACAGCCGAAGTCACAGACGTTCTTCAGCCGTCAGAAAAATTTTTCAGGAGGTAAAGTATGAAGGTAATTGAGATCAACGGGGTAAAACGTGAGTGTTACCCGCTTCTCCCCGCTCAGAAGATGCATTTCTTCACAGTCAAGGCTATCAACCGCCCCGAGGTACTCAACATCGGCACGGGACTATACGTGCAGTTCGACACCGACTTTGAGGTTCTCAGATGGGCGATAAACGAGGCGAGAAAGCGCCATGAGTGTTCCCGTCTGCAGTTCCATCGGGAAGATGACGGTTCTATGTGGCAGTATGTAATTCCTTTTGAGGAACAGAACTTCGACCTTCACGATTACCGCAGCTGGAACGAAGAGGACGTTCACAGCCGCTTCAACGAATACACCAAATATCCGTTCGAGATGTGGGATCACCAGCTCAACCGCATCACCATGGTACGTATGCCGGGCGGCTACAACGGCATCTATATGAACGTTCATCACATGACCATGGACAGCAGCGCGATGTTTTTGTTTTTGCGCGATATTCTAGTGATCTACTGCTCGAAGATGTACCCCGAAGCAGCTTCCTACCCGCCGCCTATGGCTTCTTATATTGAATGTATCAAGAAGGATCTCGAATATGAGGGAAGCAAGGCTAATGAGCGCGACAAGAAATACTGGACCGAGTTCTTCCAACAGCCCGAGCCGATTTACACCGACTTTGCGGGCGAGGGCAGACTTATCCGCGCCCGTCTTGACAGCGGCAACCCCAACAAGCGCTCCGCCGGCGTTATTTCCGATAACTGCAACGCGCAGATCTCCGTATATCATCTCGAGGAAGAGCCGTCCAACAAGCTTATCAGCTTCTGCGCGGAGCATAACGTACCCATCGTTTGTATGCTTCTTATGGGACTGCGTACTACGCTTTCCATCTTCAACGGCAATGAGAAGGACATCTCCATCAAGACGACCGTAGCGCGGCGAGGAACCCGTCTTGAAACTTACTCGGGAGGCACGAGGATCCACTACTTCCCCTTCCGCACCATAATCGAACCCACCGAGACCTTTCTTGACGGACTGCGCATAATTCAGGCGGCGCAAAACACGATATTCCGCCACGCGAATATTGATCCCGTAATGCTCACAATGCAGCGCAGCAAAATGCTTAATCTTGCGCCTCACGACACATACGAGAGCATCTCACTGACCTACCAGCCGATGTCCGCTTCTTCAGAGGAGAAGAAGGCGCTCCCCGCAAAGTATCAGTCCTTCTGGTACTCCAACGGCGTAGCGGCACAGCCGATCTACCTGACGGTAATGCACCGTCCGACCGACAACGGACTTGACTTCTATTTCGAGCATCAGGGCGGTGTGGTAAGCAAGCAGGAGCTTGACGTGTTCTACTACTACATATGCCGAGTTATGTTCAGAGGTATGGAAAATTATGACAAGCCAATCAGCACTATTCTGGAATTTGTTTGATGAATAATCGTGGCAACACTGCCAACAGAAAGGAAAACTGCTATGTTTGAGAAAATCAAGGAACTTATCGCCAACTATGTTGACGCAGACCCTGCATCAATCACCGAGGAGAGCCGCTTTATAGAGGATCTCGGCTTCAACTCGTATATGTTCATGTCGCTGCTCGGCGAGGTCGAGGATGAATTCGACATCACGGTAGACGAGCAGGAGGTCATCAAGCTTCACACTATCGCAGACGCTATGGCTTACATCAAGAAGCTTCAGAACTGACAGATCGGAGGAATTATGACACAGGAAAACACCAAAACCTTGCGCGACCTGCTTTACAACGCCGATTCGGAGTTCGGCAATCTTCCATATCTTCGCTATACGGTAAAAAAAGAGATCGTTGACGTTACGTTCTCCGAGTTCCGCAAGAGATGCGACGCGCTCGGTGCGTTCATCAAGGAGAAGATCTCCGATAAGAAGCTTCACATCGCCATTACGGGTACTACCTCCGTGCCATATCTGACCGCGTTTTTCGGAATTCAAGTTTCGGGAAACACGGTTGTCCCGCTTGACGCTCAGCTCTCGGCCGAGGATATGTGCGACTGCATAAACAGGGCGGACGTTACCGTGTTTATGTACGACGGTCGCTTTGAGGCGCTTGTCCCGGCGGTCAGAAAGCTCAGCCCGCAGGTCACGCACATTATCCGTCTTGACGGAGAACCCGCCGACAGCTCGGTATTTTCCCTCGACAAGATTCTTGAGGAATATGCGGGCAAAGCTCCCGCTGCGGAAATAAAGCCGGAAGACCTCGCGGCTATTGTCTACACCTCGGGTACTACGGGCAAGAGCAAGGGCGTTATGCTGGCGCACGAGTGCTTACTCGACAACACCTTCTGTGAAAACAACGAGTGCGTGCCGGGACAGGTTATGCTGAGCGTACTCCCTATCCATCACGTTTACTGCTTGGGCTGCGACATACTGCTGAGTATGCGCTACGGCGCGACGCTCGCGATAAACGATAATCTTATGCACCTCGCGAAGAATATCGCTCTGTTTAAGCCGCACAGAATACTGCTTGTCCCGATGATTATCGGAGTAATTCTTCAGAACATACAAGGGGCGTGCAAGGCAAACCCGAACGTTCCTCCCCAGATGGTGGCAAAACAGGCGCTCGGCGGAAATCTTATCGTGATTTTCAGCGGCGGCGCGTATCTCTCCCCCACCATAACCGAGGCGTTTGAAAAGCTCGGAGTAAAGGTCGCTCAAGGTTACGGAATGACCGAGTGTTCTCCGAGAATAAGCACCGGAAGAGAGGATATTTCCTGCGACCCCAAGTCGGTAGGACGCATAGTGGGCGGCTGCCGGATCCGCATTGTTGACGGAGAGATCCAAGCAAAGAGCAAATCGGTCATGAAAGGCTACTACAAGAATCCAGAGGCTACAGCCGAAGCGCTCACTGAGGATGGCTGGCTCTGCACAGGGGATCTCGGCTACGAGCAGGACGGCTGGCTGTACATAACCGGACGCAAGAAAAACCTGATAATCCTCGACAGCGGTGAGAACGTATCCCCGGAGGAATTGGAGAACAAGTTCGCGGACAATCGTCTGGTGAAGGAAGTACTGGTGTACGCCAAGGACGGAGTTATCACCGCGGAAATCTTCCCGAACGCGGACTACGCCGCCGAAGCCGGCATTACCGACGTCAAGGGACAGCTCCGGAAGGATATCGACGCGCTCAACCTCACGGTGAACTCGTCCAAGACTATACGCAATCTCATAATACGCGATACGGAGTTTGAAAAGACCACCTCCAAGAAGATAAAGAGACAGCTCTAGGGAACCTCTAGAAACCGGTTTGAAAAGAGAAAATCGGCAGAGTGCGCCG
>CAYMTG010000191.1:0-3495 GCA_964393305.1 uncultured Ruminococcus sp. | reverse complement strand
ATCTGGCGGCGCATATCCCTAAACTTTTCGAGAAGCTCTTCGCCCTGATACCCTTCCTTGATCAGATCGGCGAGAATAAGGTCGTCGAACTCGCCCGAAGGCTCGGTGTCCGCCGGGCGGATAACGAGCGTGTCGTTCTTCAGCTCCCACTCCACCTCGGAGCCGATGTCAAGCTCTTTGCAAGCACGGATCGGGATGGTGATCTGACGCTTTGAAGATACACGTATTTTTCCGGATACGTCTTCTTTTCTTACAATAGTTTCCATATCGATACCCTCCTATATGATATTTATGATATTATATGCGTTTCCCGAAAAAGTATAGGAAACGGCGAAAATTTTATCGTTTCCCTGCGTTTCGGGGAACTTGGTTCTTGGTATTATTATAGCACAAAATCACGCGGCTGTCAAGTGTTTTTTTCAATTTTGTTCCGGCGCGGAAAAAAGGCGAGGAAAAACTTCCTCGCCTTTCGCTGTGTCATGAATAAACAATCACTCGGACTGGGGAGCGCCTACAGGACACGTATCAGCGCAAGCGCCGCAGTCTACGCACGCGGAAGCGTCGATAACATACTTGCCGTCACCCTCGGAAATAGCGGAAACGGGACATCCGTCCGCGCAAGCGCCGCAAGCGATACATTCATCGGATATCTGATAAGCCATTGGTAAGTACCTCCTAAATTCTTGTTAAGCGATCATTCGCCAAATTCGGCAGCGGGTCTTCCCCTTGCCTCACTTCTATTCTATCATATTTTGCGAAAAAGTCAAGCACAGTTAGAGTAGAATTTTAAAGTCGGTTTTTGTGCAAATTTCACAATACCGGGATTTCCGCAGGGGTTTCGGAGAGAATATTTCGTGAGTGGACTTGAAATTTCAGCGTGAATATAGTATAATAGGTATATGGATTTGGGAAACGTGTTAAAATTACGGGGTGTATTATGAAACTGATTTATGCGATAGTAAATAATGACGACAGCCATTCGGTGCAGTCCGCGCTTACCAAGAGCGGGTTTCAGGCGACCAAGATGGCGTCTACCGGCGGATTTCTGCTCTCGGGCAATACCACATTTATGATCTGCTCCGAGGACGAGAACGTCGACGAGATCCTCGGCATCATCCGCGAACACAGCCACAAACGCCGCCAGTTCGTCCCTAACTCCGCGTCCTACCACAGCGGCGCGTACTCCGATTTCCCGGTAGAGGTCATGGTAGGCGGCGCTACGCTGTTCGTCACCGACATCGTGCATTTTGAGAAGGTCTGATTATGACGCTGTACGGAAAAAACTCCCTCAAAGCCGCCCTCGACCGCGCCGCCGCAAAGGGCAGGCTTTCTCATGCCGTTCTTTTTTCGGGAGAACGCGGTTCGGGCAGGAAAACCCTCGCCCGATATACCGCACAGCTTTATATGTGCCGTAATAACGCTTGCGGAGAGTGCGCTGTTTGCCGAGCTATCGAAAAAGACGCTCACCCGGACGTTATTTTCGTGAAAAAATCGCTCCCCGACGGGAAGTACGCCACCGAGCCTTTCCGCGCCGTCCTCAGGGACACCGCCGTCAGGCCGAACGACGGCGATATGAAGATTTACGTATTCGAGGACTGCGACGATATGCTCCCCAATATGCACAACGCCCTGTTAAAGCTTGTCGAAGAACCCGCGCCGCATCTGCGCTTTATCTTTACTGCGGAAAACACAAGCATAATCCCCGAAACGGTGATGTCCCGCGTCACCGAGTACGAGGTGGCAAGTCCGTCCGTCCGGGACTGCACGGACTGTCTGACAGCCGACGGCACAGACCCGCGCAGGGCGGCGGAGTTATCCGAGCTTTTCTCAGGCAACATAGGACGCTGCAAGACGCTGCTCTCCGAAACGGACAAGGAAAGCGCGGCAGAGCTTGCCGTTATAGACTCCGCGAGGCACGCGGCAAGGGCGATAGGCAGCCGTGACCCGTTCGGGGCGGCGGCGGCGCTCTCCGAGCAAAAGGAGCGCAAGCAGTTCCACGAGGCGTTCCGCATTCTCTCCCACATACTGAGGGACGCGCTCGCTGTAGGCAGCGGCGGCGAGCCGGAATACCTTGCCAAGGACGAAGCGCGGGAGATAGCGCGCAGCTATTCCACCCAACAAGTGATGAATATGCTCGACGCCGCCATTGAAATCGAGCGCAACGCCGTGTATAATCTGAATATGCCGCTCACCGTGGCATATTTTATGTCACAAGCCTTTAAAGAAACGGCTAATGCGGAAAAAAGCCGATAAAAACGCAAAATAAAAGAAAAAGGTCACGATTTTATCTTAAATAAGAGGTAAATATGGAAAATAATGAATACTTTACGGAGAAAATCGCTCCGAAAAAGCCGCATACCGATAACCCCGCGCCGCTCCGGAAGAACCCGCACGGCAATTCCCCGAAAAATGACAGAAATCGGGACAATCGGGACAATCGGGACAATATGGACAGCCGACCCGGCCGACAGGGCGGCTTTAACGGCGTTCCCGAGTTCCGCAGAAGACCCGACCGCACCGAGAACTACACCGAGAACGTCCTCAATCCGACGGAGCTTATCAACGCCGAGAATTCCGGCGACAGCGCCGAGCCTGCGGCACAGACGGAGATCATAGGTATTCGGTTCAAGGACGCGGGCAAGGTGTACTACTTCTCGCCGTGCGGCACAGCGTTCAGGCGCGGGGAGAAGGCGATCGTGGAGACTACGCGGGGCGTGGAGTGCGGCGAGGTGGTTCTCCCGAACAGGAATATTCCCGAGTCGTCGCTGGTCTCTCCGCTCAAGAGGATCATACGCAAAGCCGATGAGAACGATCTTCGCACTCTCGAACAAAATCTTAAGCGCGAGAAGGAGATCATGCAGACCTTCTCCGAGAAGATCCGCGTACACAAGCTTGATATGAAGCCGATCGACATCGACGTTACCTTTGACGGCAGCAAGATCCTGTTCTACTTCACGTCGGACGGACGTGTGGATTTCCGCGAGCTGGTGAAGGATCTCGCGTCTGTCTATCGTACCCGCATAGAGCTGCGCCAGATAGGCGTGCGCGACGAGGCGAAAATGCTCGGCGGCTTAGGGATCTGCGGACGGCCGTTCTGCTGTTCGAGCTTTCTCGGAGAGTTCCAGCCGGTATCCATCAAGATGGCAAAGGAGCAGTCCCTGTCGCTCAACCCCACCAAGATCTCCGGCACCTGCGGCAGATTGATGTGCTGTCTGAAATATGAGCAGAACTGCTACGAAGATTTCCTCCGTACCACTCCCAAGGTCGGCGCGTATGTGGAGACTGCCGAGGGGCGCGGTTCGGTCATCGAGGTCAATCTTCTTACCGGAATTCTTAAGGTGAAGCTGGACAAGAAACCCGACGTGCCGCTGGCCGTCAGCAAAAACGACGTTAAGCTTCTCAAGGACGGCAAGATACAGCTTAACCGCGACGAGCTTAACGCTCTGAAAAAACTGGAAGACAAATAAGGGGCGCGGCTTTAGAAGAATGGAGAAT
>CAYMTG010000190.1:0-3521 GCA_964393305.1 uncultured Ruminococcus sp. | reverse complement strand
AACCAATGGACGAGGCTTTGCTCGTGTCCCGGTTTATAGAGAACCCCTTATATCACATATTTGGATATTTTGCAATAGAGGATAGTATAATCTTATTAAGCTCTTCAAGTCAAGGACTGAATCTAAAAAAGCTATCTCTAAAATTATGCTTGATTGCCTGATTGATTCTCACTTCATTTTGAGAGTGATTGGTGAAAATTGATTTCCGTGGGTTTTGGGTGACACTGCTTGACAAATCTATCCAAAAATGATATAATACAAGATGAAAGTCTATAGGGAATCTCTAAAAAACCGGTTTGAAAAGAGAAAATCGGCAGAGTGCGGTCTGCCGTAAGTTTTGCGCAGCAGACGGTAGCGTTTTCCGCGAAGCGGATAATGCGGCTATTGCCAATTTTCTCTCAAACAAGGTTTTTAGAGATGCCCTATACATAATACGAGATGAAGTATTATGGAGGAGAAGATATTATGAAAGAAATCACTCTCTCTCAGCTTATAAAAACAGAGATCCTTCAGCAGATACAGGACGCTTTTTCCGATTATACCGGAATGGCCGCTATAACAACCACCTCCGACGGTATTCCAATAACCGAAGGAAGCAACTTTACCAACTTCTGTACCAAGGTCATAAGAGGAACGGAGATAGGATACCGCCACTGTATCGAATGCGACAAAATGGGAGCCGTAAAAACCATGCAGTCAGGCTGCCCCGTGGTATACCGCTGTCATGCCGGGCTGGTGGATTTCGCCGCTCCGGTTATAATAAACGGAAGCATAATCGGCAGCGTTGTCGGCGGGCAGATACTCACCGAGGAACTTGACGAGGAGTTCTGCCGCAAAAAGGCGGCGGAATACAACATAGACCCGGATCTTTATATCACTGAAGCAAAAAAAGCCGTAAGAATGACCATGGAACAGGCAGAAAAGTCCGCAAAGCTGATATTCGACATATCCAAGGCACTTTCCGCGCTTTCCGTATTCAACTATGCCGAGATAGAAAAAAGCCACAATCTGGAGGTATCGGCGCGTTCTCAGTCAGATTACATCATAAATGTTATAACCGAGATCGGCAACACCGCGAGCGGCTTTATCCGTATGTCAAGAGAGGCTATGAGATCCAACGACCCGGAAAAGATAAGATCAACGCTTGAGATAATTTCCAAGGAAGGCTCCGGAGCAGTCGGAATGATACAGGACTCCCTCACATATCTGAAAATGGTAGGAAAGGATTTCAGAATGAGCGAGGACGAGTACGATCCCCATACCGTCATAACAACGGTTATCGGCAATATCCGCAGACATCTGGAGGCTTCCGGGGTGACCATAACGTTTGAGATCGCGGACAACATTCCGCAGCGGCTTCTCGGCGACGCGGGAAGTATGTGCCAGATCATTGACAAGGTGCTTTCCCTCTGTGCTGATCACGGAGGAAGGAATATACACATAAGCATAACATCAGGCAAAAGCAGCTATGCGGAGATCGTTCATATAAAAATCACCGCCGACGTTCTCTCCATTACGGATGAGCAGTTAAACACCGTAAATACACTGATAAAAGACAAGGACGGTTTCTCCACTTCAACCACGTTCCAGGAATTGGGTCTGCCGCTGACACGATCGCTGCTGCACTCAATATCCGGAGAGTTCCTGCTTGTTCGCAAAGGCGTTGGCGCTGAATGCTTCATAGACATACCGCAGCTTGAAATTAAGGGAGGTGATGTCTGATGAACTTTGACATTAATTCATTTGAAAAGCTGCTCAGCGAATTCATTATAAAAGGCGAGAAAATAAAATCCTTTAGAGGAAACGAGATCACCGAGGCTATAACGCCGCTGTGCCAACTGCTCGGGATCTCCAGATTGACAGGCTGTGTGTATTTCCCCTTGGACAGGGACAAAAAACGCTCCCGGCTCCGGGTATATTTTAACGGCGGAACGCCGGACGAAAGCCGTAAAATAAGCTTTAAGGAAAATTTCTTCGATGACGGCACGGCGGAATACGAGTTCTTCCCCGCTCCGGGAGGATCGGACTGGAACGAGAATGAGCTTTATGCCATTTCGATAGTGGAGAAGCAGCTTTTCATGCTCACCGAGCGCAGCAATATCATGCGGATCATATCAGAGCTTACGCTGCGCGACAACGAGTTGAGAATAAACACGCTCTCACACTTGATGGCAACGGCGGATTTGCTCGTTAATCATGGGTATATCAGCGAATACGGAGCGGTGCATTTCAATCTGAAGAGGTTTTCTTTGGTAAACGAAAAGCTCGGCAGAAACATCGCAAGCAAGGTTTTAAAGCTGTTCGTTCAGGGATTGCAGGAGAAACTGAAGCATGAAGGCTGCGTGTGCAGGATAGGAAGCGACAATTTCGCCGCGCTGTTCCATAAGGATGACCTTAACTACGTCAAGCAATACCTGTCCGGAACGCAAATTATCTATGGCAGCGAACAGGAAACCATCAGGATATCCGCAACGGCGGGTTATTACCTCATTCCGGAGAGCGAAGACAGCGCCGCCGGGATCGTGGAAAAGGCAAGGATCGCCTGTCAGCTTGCACGGAACGTTTACAAAAGGTCTTATCTGTTTTATGATGACGAAATAGCGAAGCAGCAGGCGCGGGTAAGGGAGATCGAGCTTATGTTCCCGCAGGCGATAGCCCACGAGGATTTCAAGGTCTTCTATCAGCCCAAAACGCAGCTCAACAACTACCGCCTTGCCGGAGCGGAGGCACTCTGCCGATGGTTCAGGGACGGTAAGATCGTCCCTCCGGGGGATTTCATTCCTGTGCTGGAGAACAACAAGTCGATCTGCAAGCTGGACTTTTATATGCTGGAGAGGGTTTGCCGGGATATCCGCAGGTGGCTCAATGAGTGCAGGGACGTTGTAAAGGTGTCCGTTAATCTGTCAAGACTTCATCTTGGGGACGAGAATCTTCTGGAAACGATAATCGGGATCATTGACAAGCACAATGTTCCTCACAAATACATTGAGATCGAGCTTACCGAAACAACCACGGACGTGGATTACGCCGAGCTGAAAAAGGTGGTTTACGGTCTGCGGGAGCAGGGGATAAGCACATCCGTGGACGATTTCGGAATGGGATATTCCTCGCTTAACCTGATTCGCGAGATGCCGTGGAATGTTCTGAAGATCGACAAGAGTTTTCTGCCGACCCGGGAGGAAAAGCAGGACCAGTCAAAGTTAAATATGCTGCGTCACATTATTTCAATGTCGCAGAATCTCGGTCTTGAGTGTATCGTAGAGGGCGTGGAGACCGCGGAGCAGGTCAAGCTTCTTAAGGAATGCAAGTGCTATCTGGCACAGGGCTTCTACTTTGACAGACCGCTTCCCGTCAGCGAATTTGAGCAGCGGCTTGAATGCCTGAGAGCATGCTGACGGTCAAAGTATCACAAATATAATGGCAACACCGCACAAAGACCGCGCTCCGCGCTTTGCACGCCATTTGCCTGCATCTTTTCCGTCATATTGCACAAAAGCTCCTTGAAATACGTCAGTATTCCT
>CAYMTG010000189.1:0-3541 GCA_964393305.1 uncultured Ruminococcus sp. | reverse complement strand
CCTATACAAATAATACGGCTTTGTCCGATGGAGGCAGATATGGGAACATCTAAAGTAAAACGCGGCTCGGGTAAGAGCGCGCTGATCGGTATTGCGCTGCTGGTTCTCGCGGCGGTATGGCTTGTCTGGCGTTTGGCGGGAGAGCAGGCTGCGGGCATTGACGGCTCTACCAACGCCAAGCGGATAGAATACATTGAGAGCTTCGGCTGGAAGACCGAAGCCGTTCCCGATTCGATAGAGGAGATCCGCATCCCCTCGCGCTTTGACGAGGCGTACGAGCAGTACAACGCTCTCCAGAAGCAGCAGGGTTTCGACCTCAGGAAGTACGCCGCCTACAACGCATACAAGTACTCCTATCGCCTGACAAACTACGAGGGCGCCGACCCGGTAGTCCCCATCAACGCTAATCTCATCGTGGTGGAGGGGGAGATAGTCGCCGCAGATATTTCCTCGGCCGAGGCAAACGGCTTCGTGACGGTATTGGCGAAAAAAGCGGAGTAATGCTCTTACAGCTCTTATACCATTTTATACCATTTTATACCATTTTACAATCAAACAGTAGACAAAGTCTGCTGTTTAATGCCGCCGCGCAAAGCACGGCGGGGGACATCTTTGCCTAAGTTATATCGCTATAAACTCCGGCTTCCTTTTACGGAACACCGCATAGCGGTCAAATCCCGCGTCCTTCAGCATCTGCTCGGCGGCGGCAAAATCCCTTGCCACATCCGCCGCCCTGTGCGCGTCCGAGCCTATGGTGACGATTTCGCCGCCCAGCTCGCGGTACCGCTTGAGTATAAACGGGTGGGGGTTGCAGTGGGACAAGCCGCTTCTCAGTCCTGCGGTGTTAAGCTCAATGCCCTTGCCCTTTGCGACAAGCAGCCGAAGTATTTCATCGAGCAGCTCCCGATAGTCCTCTGGGGCGTATTTTTTCTCCGGAGAATAGCGTACCGCATAGTCCAGATGACCGTATACGTCAAAGTCCCCGAACGCTTTCACGTTCGACAGAATACTCTCAAAATAACGGAGAATACCGCCGTTCGCGCCGTGCTTCTCAAAATACTCGGGATAATACGGATCCGCGCCGTCCACCAGATGAGACGACCCTATGATGAAATCGAAATCCCATTTCCCCGTGATCTCGCAAAGCCTAGGAGCGAGATAGTCCATCAACCCCAGCTCCACGCCGAACAGCAGCTCCAGTTTTCCGGAAAACTCGTCGCGGGTCGCTTCGTATTCCGCCTTGTACGCGGCGAAGTCGGGGACGAACCCCTCCTCGGGGTAATCAAGATCACAATGCTCGGTAAAGCACAGCGTCCTAAGTCCCCGCGACACGGCGGCAAGCGCCATCTCGCGCATAGGCTCCTCGCTGTCCCCTGAAAAGGAAGAATGGGTATGGAAATCCGCGTTTATCATAAGTCACCTCAAAATTAAATGATTGTTAGCGTTATTTATCGATTTTTCCCCTCCGAAGCGGGAAAAAAGCCGAAAAAATTGCAATTAATCGGGAAAATAATTTCGCAGCACTGCCGATTTTACCTTGTGGTCAAGCGCGAATACCTCCAAGCCTATATCGAAGTAGGTATAGCCGATTTCTTCCTGACTGTATTTCCCGTTGGTATAGAGGTTGCTGTGGGAGTTCCAGCCGGAGTCCACCCACACGCCCGTGCCGCCTATCACCGCGTAGTTCCACTCGTGTTGTATGCCGTTGTCGGACTCGGCGTAGCAGTTCACCTGATTTATCGCGTCGCCGCTGACGTGCAGGCAGGTAATGCCCTGCGCCTCGCACAGCGCGGAGGTCATAGCGGCGTAGCCGCCGCACACCGAGGAGTAATTCTCCAGCATATACTCAAGCGTAAGGCACTCGTCGGGGATACCGTTCATATAGGCGGGGTGGTCGTAGTAGATGTTCTCGGAGACCCAGCGTGAGATGGCGCGGAGCTTGTCATAGTCGCTGCGAAGTCCCCGACAGATCTTGTCGGAGAGCGTTTGGATCTTTGCGAGTACGGCGGCGGCATTGTCCGACGTTCCGTCCTTGGTTATATATTTCAGAGTCTGCTCGTATGTAAGCGCTTTCGGAGAAGAGACGACTTCCGCGTTGTTCTCCGCGACGTCCGTCACGTCCGGGAAGGAAAAGCCGTTCTTATCGTGCTTTATGCGGTAGACAGCGGAGCTGTTCCCGTACAGCTCAAGGTTCAGGTAGCCGTTGCGCATACCCGTGCCGTCCAGCGTAAACACGAACGTGCCGTTTCCCTTATCCTCCTTTAGGAACTGCGTAGAGCCTATATACACGCTGTCGGTCTCCCAATCGCCGTTCCTGACCTCTATGGTAAGCTTCTCGCCGGAGATAGTGAGCGTCCTGCTGTTGGTATAGTCGTTGGTGAGCGGGACAGTGACGTTCCGCAGACCGGCCGGAAGAGACGGCTGCTCGGCGGGAACGCTTATTGTAACGGAGTCGTCCGACTCGGCGGGGACTTGGGAGCTGCTCGAGGGGTAACGCGCTGTGTCCTCGGGGGTCTTTACGGAGCTGTTTCCGGAAGCTGCGTCCGACAGGTCGGGGAACTCGGGAGCGTCCCTGTATTCCGGCGTTCCGTCACGCTCGCACCCGCAGAGCAGTATTGCCGCGCTAAGGCATAGCGCAATAATTCTTTTCATACCGTATCCATCCTTTTGCAATTGAAGGTCACCTATATGAATATTGTACTACAAAAAACGCTTCCTGTCAAGGAAAGATGGAAATACCTAAGAGCCTGTTTTTCAGTCCGCGTGCGCCCCGCACTGTGGGGTACAGGCGGACATAGGAACGATATTTTTGGGGGTTTTCGGGGAGTCCCCTGTAAAATTTTCCTGCCGAATTTTGTACAAATTGCCCAAATCCGCTTCTGCGCTCTTGCAATTATTTCAGAAATATGATAAAATACTTGTAACGGCACCACCGTTAAGTTAAAGAGTAAAAAAATTAAGTTTTCGGTGCATACCGAGCGGGAACGCCGTAATACTAAAGCTTAGGGGGCTTGATTATGAAGGTTACCATCACAGCGAAGAAAATGAATATTTCTCAGTCGTTCAGCGATTATGCGGAGCAGAAGCTCAACACGAAGCTGGACAGATTCTTCCCTGATGAGGCGGACGCGAAGATCACTCTCGCGGAACGCCGGGATATGATCATTCTGGAGCTTACCGTTATGTACAACGGTATCATCTACCGTGCGGAGCAGACGGCCAAGGACAAGAGCGACGCTCTTGACGTCACTATCGACCGTATTATCCGTCAGATCAGAAAGCAGAAGACCAAGGTTGAGAAGAGACTGCGCGAGGGCGCTTTCGCGGGACTCGAACCCGAACCCGAGGAGGCGGACTACGAGGTTATCCGCTACAAGGAATTTGAGGCTCGTCCGATGAGCGTAGACGAGGCTATTCTCCAGATGAATCTTCTGGGACATAAGTTCTTTGTCTTCAAGGACGCGCAAAACGGTTCTATCAACGTCGTGTACAAGCGCGATGAGGGTAACTACGCCGTTCTCGTTCCAAAGGATTAATCTTA
>CAYMTG010000188.1:0-3549 GCA_964393305.1 uncultured Ruminococcus sp. | reverse complement strand
CCCTTTAGATCATCGGCATTGAAATACCGCCGCCTTGTCATTACTCGGCGAACTCGCTCTCAACGAGCTTTACAAGACCGTCTACCGCGAGCTGTTCATCAGAACCGTCGGCGATAATGCGGATCTGCGCGCCGCCTACGATACCGAGGGACAGAATACCGAGAAGAGACTTAGCGTTTACGCGGCGCTCTTCCTTCTCTACCCAGATAGAAGACTTGTACTCGTTAGCCTTCTGGATAAAGAATGTCGCGGGTCTTGCGTGTAATCCTACCTGGTTTTTTACTTCAATGTCTTTCATGCACATAACAATTACCTCCATACTGTTTATTCAGCGAGTGACCTTTCCGAAGCTCTCTTTCTGTGTGTTTGTAAAGTGCCTGAGGGAATCGCGGACGCCTTAGCCTATCTTTGGTCTCGGCTGTATACCGGGTCTTGGCGTTTTCCTCTCCCTACAATAAAGTATATCCAAAAAAATTGGTTTCGTCAACAGTGATTTTGAAATTTTCGCCTTCTCGAACGATTTTTCAGTTTTTTCACTCATATTCTCCGAAACTCAAGCCAAAAGATTGGTGTGTTTGCACAAAAAGTTTTCAACAAACTATTCAACATAGCTACAAGTTTTCAACAGGATCGGATATGCCTAAAATGGCAAAGACAACGGAGTTTACTAAATTTTTTTGCCGGAAACGGAAAATACCCCTTGAAATTTTCGGAGCGATGTGCTATAATGTAGCTGTAGGACTGTATCCTGAAATTTTGAGAGGAATTCGGATTATGACATATAAAGAGAGCTTTATCAGGTTTATGGTTGACAGCGGGGTGCTTACCTTCGGCGAGTTTACGCTCAAGAGCGGACGAAAAGCTCCCTACTTCATCAACACAGGCAACTACAGAAAGGGCGCTCAGCTCGCCAAGCTCGGCGAGTACTACGCCGAGTGCATAAGCGAACACGGGCTGAAGCCCGATACATTGTTCGGACCCGCTTACAAGGGAATCCCGCTTGCCGTGTCCGCGTGTATCGCTCTTAATAATAAATTCGGTATCGACTGCAATTACTGCTTCGACCGAAAGGAAGCCAAGGATCACGGCGAGGGCGGTATGTTCGTCGGAAAGGCTCTTGAGGACGGCGAGAGGGTCGTTATCATCGAGGACGTTATGACAAGCGGAAAGGCGCTTCGCGAGGTTATGCCGAAGCTCACGGGAGCGGCGAAGATCAATATCGAGGGTATGATCATTACCGTCGACCGCGCTGAAAAGGGTCTTAACAGTGACAAGAGCGCTGTTTCCGAGGTCTATGACGAGTTCGGCGTGAGGGTTTACTCAATCGTCAATATCAACGATATTATCGCGGCGCTTGAGGCGGGGATCATCCCCGGCGGAGAGTATGTCGCTAAAATGAAGGAATACCGCGAGATCTACGGCGCGTAAGTTCTCGAAAAATGACATTAAAGAAGAATTACACATGACGACGGGGGGTTTTACTATGACAGTAGGTAATTCGGCAAGAATACAGCTTAATATGGCGCAGGTTCAGACCAAGTACGGCGATCAGCTCAGTCAGATCAGCAGCTCGAAGTACACGACGACTAGCAGCAAGGCGGCTTCGGAGTCGCTTGAGGATCTGCTGAACAGTAACGCGCTTAAGAACAAGAGCGATGTTTTCCGCGAGCAGTTCAGCAGTCTTTACAAGAGCATTTACGGCATAACCGACGACTCGGAGGACGACTCCGTTTCTACCGCGCAGTCGGTAAAGACCGCGTCCGCGTCGGCGGGAAGCGCCGCCGAGGGCATAAAGGCGCTGGCGAATTCGCTTAAATACGGCGGCGAGATCGATCTTGACACGTACAAGGCGCAGGCGCAGAACTTCGTTGACAGCTACAATTCGATGGTGGAAAAGCTCGGCGGCTCGGATAATCAATCGGTGCTGCAGAAGGGCGTATTGATGGTAAACACGGCGAAGGTGTATTCCTCGGCGCTTGAGCGTGCGGGTATTACGCTCGGCTCGGACAACAAGCTCACTCTGCAGGACGATCTGTCGGAGGTTTCCGCGACCGATGTGAAGTCCACGTTCGGTACGAACGGCTTCTCCGATAAGGTGATACAGAAGGCGAGCCAGATAAATCAGCTTTCGGGCGGCTCGGGGTATTTCACGGCTTATTCCGTGAGCGGCAGCAGCTCGACAGGCACAACGGACAACTCCACCGCGATAAAGACGGCGGCTTCCGATGTGGAGGACGCGGCTTCCTCGCTGAAGCTCTATCTTAAGGACGTAGGCGCGGAGGATTCGGACAAGGAGTTCAATGCCGAGGAGTACGCGGACGCCGCTAAGAAGTTCGTTGAAAGCTTCAACACGGCGCTTGACGAAATGAGCAAGTCCGCAAGCTCAAGCGTAAGCAGCAAGGGAACGGCGCTCGGAAGTATCGCGAACGCGTATAAGTACGCGCTTAAGCGTGCGGGCATTGAGGTAGGCAGCGACAACAGGCTTTCCATAGCGGACGACATTGAGAGCAAGACCGCTTCGGACGCTAATTATGCTTTTGGCGGCGGATTTCTTGACAACGTGACCCAGAAGGCGCAGCAGGCGTCGGCTCTCGCCAACAGCGCAAAGGAAATGGGTTACAACGCTAACAGCAGCTACAGCTATGCGTACACGTCCGGCGCTTTGTACAGCGTTTACGCTTGATTATCCCGGAATAACTTAGGCAAAGGCAAAAATCTCCCCCGCCGGACGGCGGGGGATTTTTATTCGTATATGAACGATATGGACGATATGAACGAAAACAGCCTCTCGCGTATTATATGTTATAGCTCGCCTCGCTGAGTATTTCGGCAATTTTTTCCATTTTTGCGCGTGTAAGCTCCTGTTTTCCGCTGTAGGAATTGAGGAACTGAACAAGCTCTGTGCTGCCGAGGCAGATCACATCATCCTCCCGGGTATTAAGGCGCAGCTTTGCGTTATTATTCGAGAAAAACAACACGGTATCCACCCACACGTCCTCGCCGGAGGCGTTTAGTATGCTCTTGACGATGTCGCGCTGTCGGCGCATTTGTTTTATCGGGTTATCCATTTCTATGACGGTGGTTTTTTCACGGTAATGCTTACGCTGCTGCCACTTTTCGTCCTTCCACGAGCCTTGGATCGTACCGGAGTGGTTTTTCACCTCGACAATGATCACGCCCCTGCGGCTGATGATGAGCGCGTCCAGCTCCGAGCGTCCGCGCTTATAGCGAACGGGCAGATTGCAGAAAATGATGTTGTTTCCGCCGAGCCGTTTTACCGCCTTGAACAGCAGCTTCTCGCCCCGCCTGCCACTGTTCAGAATATTGTATTGCCTCGCAAGGAAGATATACGCGGTGTTGCACAGAAATATAAGCGCGATAAACACGATAGCCAGCTCCTTTTTCTCGTACATTTTGAACATCACGAACGAGATAAGCATAAGCACCGGCGCAACGCCGATAAATACCTGAAGTATAAGCAGGACAATTATTTTTCGGTTGTTTTTGTTTTTGCAGCGAATGACCTTGTTCAAAAAATGACCCCAATCC
>CAYMTG010000187.1:0-3553 GCA_964393305.1 uncultured Ruminococcus sp. | reverse complement strand
CTGTATAATCCATAGTTCTTTAATTTGCGAGAATATCGATCTTGATGGAATTTCCTTTGTATGCGAGAGCGGGACTTATGGTGATCGGGAGCTTCTGCTCCGGCGAAAAGCCTATCGTTTCGCCGTCGCGGAGCGTTACGTCCTCGGTGAGCACGTACGCCGCCGTGCCGAACACGAACTTACGGATAGCGTTGAGATCCGCCTTTTCACGGGGGACATAGACCTCGATCTCCTCCTTGCCGAACTGCCGCATACCGTAGGTATGCACACCCGCCTGTTTTCCGTCGCCGAACAGTCCGAACCAGATGAGGTTGAGAATCGGTATACCGCCCGACCTCATCATCTCGGCGCACTCGCGGTACATACTCGGCTGAAACACAGCCGCACCGTTGTAGTACAATCCGAGAACGGCGTCCTGCTTGAGAGCCGAGCTTGCCGCTTTCACGAAGAGCTTAGCCTTTTCCATAGCGTCGCCGCCGCCCATAACCGAGATGATAAGGTGAGCCTTGTGTTTTTCCGTCTCGGAAACAGCGTCCTTCCACATATAGTTCGCCATAGCGAATTGCTCCGCCTCGCGATTGGGAACGGGAGCGTCCACAAGTCCCGTGATAACGCGCATACCGTTATAGTCCGCGTAGATTATGGAGTCCTCGGAGGGGAGCTTGCCGTCGTCGCCGCCCAGACCGTTGGAGAGGTCTATATCCCACTCCTCCTTCAAATCCGCGACGAACCGAGTTTTGCTCCACTTCGGCTCGGAGAGCAGCGCAAACCCCGTGAAAGCGTCCTTTTCCCTGTTAAGCGCGTTAGGCGCGTCAGACGGGGCGGTCTGAGGCTTTTTCGCCTTGTTCTTCTTAAATAAACCCATAATAATGTCCTTTCAAAGTTTAGGGAACTCTAAAACCCCAAAAATATCGTTTCTGTGGCTTCCTGTACCCCGCTGCGCGGGGTACAGGAAGCCTGTTTTGAGATCGCATTTAGTCCTTTATTTTAAGCGCCTTGCGCAGTTCCTTTTCCTCGGAGTTCTTCATCACTATCAGAAGAACGTCACCGCTTATCAGCATAGTGCCGCCTCTTGGGATAATGGTGCGTTCTCCGCGCTTTATGCAGGCTATGTTGCAGTTTTCCGGCAGCGGTATCTCCTTGAGCTGCTTGCCCTCCAATGCGTAGTTTTTAGGGAGAGCCGCTTCGATCAGCGAGACCTCGTTATCGTCCAGCAGTAGCAGCGGCTTCATCGCGCCGAGATCAACCTCATGCTCCATAAGCCGGATAATGTTCTCGGTCGCCGAGATCACTATATCCACGCCCAGCTCCTCAAGCGCCTGGGTATTCTTGGGGTTGTTTACCTTGGCTATCGTCTTTTTCACGCCGAACACGTTCTTCGCTATCTGACAGCAGACAAGGTTGCTCTCGTCCGCGCCCATCACAGCGATAACGCAGTCCGCCTTGTCCGCGCCGCAAGCCTCAAGAGCCTCGACGGTGGTGCCGTTGCCGAGCGTTATTTCCGCGTCAAGATGATTGGCGCAATATCTCGAACGCTCTCTGTCGATCTCGATAATCGACACGTGGTAGTTATGCTCGTCCAGTGACTTCGCAAGGTAGAAACCCACCTTTCCGCCGCCGACAATAATTGCTTTCACGCTGTTTCCTCCTTTTCACGCTCTCCGGAGATCCCCGGAGGAAGGTGATTCTTTGGGATTTTGCTGTCATTCCCCGCTCTCCTCGGCGGCGTCCTCCGCCAGCAGGCTGCACGCCGCGTTCACCGTAAGCTTCGTCGGGCAGATCACGTTTATCCCCAGCTTCTCAAAAACCTCGCCCTTCTTGATGTCGACGACGCGTGCGTAGATCTTCTTTACGTTAAAGGTCTGACGCGCTATCTGCGACACCATTATATTCATATCGTCCTCGTTCGTGACCGCGAACAGCGCGTCGCACGTCGTTATTCCCGCACGTTTCAGCACCTCCCGGTCTATGGGTACGCCCACGGTGGTGAAGCCGTTGAAATCCGCCGACAGCGTTTCCAGCTTCTCCGGACTTTTATCTATGACCGACACGTCGTGACCCATACCGTCCAGCGTCTCCGCCAGCGACGAGCCTATCATCCCGCAGCCTATAACCAGAATATTCATAAGCATCTCCTATTTTCCGACGCAAAATCTCTTGAAGACCTCGTCTATAACCTCGTCCGAGGCGCGTTTCCCCGAAAGCTCGTACACCGCGTCCAGAGCCTGCTCAAGATTTACCCCCACCGCGTCCGGGGTTATCCCCGCCTGTACCGCGCCGAGCGCGTCCTCAACAGCTCCCGCCGCACGGAGAACGCAGCTGTGCTGCCGCTCGTTCGCGATAAATCCCGCGCCCGCGTCAAAATCCGACAGCCGCAGCCGCCTTGAGATCTCCTCGCCCAGCAGCTCCTTGCAGCTGTCGTCTATCGCGGACATACACACGCAAGCTCCGAGCAGCTCCTCTAAGTCCTCTATTTCGAGCGTTCTCTGCAAATCGGACTTGTTGACTATCGGGATAACCGTCTTATGCCCGATAAGGGAAATAAGCCGCCTGTCCTCGTCCGACAGCACCCGCGAGCCGTCAAACACCGCAAGCACTATATCCGCGTTTTCAAGCTTTTTGAGCATTATCTCCACGCCGATCTTCTCCACGGTATCGTCCGTTTCGCGGATCCCCGCGCAGTCGGACAGCAGCAGCACCGCGCCGCCGAGGGTCACCGTTTCCTCGACTATATCGCGGGTAGTACCCTCGATATCGCTTACAATGCTGCGGCGTTCTCCGACAAGCGCGTTCATCAGGGTGGACTTGCCGACGTTCGGCTTGCCCACGATAACGCAGGAAATGCCGTTTCGTATCAGCCGACCCGCGTCGTACCCCTCAAGCAGGCCGTCAAACTCCGCTTTCACCGCCGACAGCTTTTCGAGAAGCCACTCACGGGTGACGACAGGCGTATCGTCCTCGGGATAGTCTATCCACGCGGAGATCTGCGCCGAGACCTCCATTATCATATCGGCGATCTTCTCCGTGCGGCGGTAAAGCGCGCCCTCACGCTGCATATTCGAGCAGGAGAGGAGCTGTCCCCCTTGAGCGCCGATTATATCCGCGACCGCCTCCGCCTCGGTGAGCGAGAGCTTCCCGTTAAGGAAAGCGCGTTTGGTGAACTCCCCCGCCGCCGCGGGTTCCGCGCCGGCCTTCAGGCACGCGGTCAGCACTCTCCGAGTGACGTAGATACCGCCGTGACAGGAGATCTCGCAAACATCCTCGCCCGTGTAGCTGTGCGGGGCGCGGAACACCAGCAGCACGCCGTCGTCCAGTCTCTCCCCGTCAAGGCTGCCGTCATAGATACGTCCGTAGGCGGCGGTGTAGCCATTCATTTCTGAGATTTTCGTTACGGGATAAAGCGGCTTGAACACCCGCTCGGCGATCTCAAGCGCCCGCTCGCCCGATATTCGTACAACGGAGATCCCGCCCACAGCGGCAGGAGTGGAAATTGCGCAGACTGTTGACAAGACGTTCACCTCTGATTGTATATTTTGTATATTTTGTATATTTT
>CAYMTG010000186.1:0-3596 GCA_964393305.1 uncultured Ruminococcus sp. | reverse complement strand
CGGTTGTCGCGGTTATGACGGTCATAACGCGGCTTGTCGGCGTAGATAACTACCTTTCTGTATGGCTCTGTGCCTGTAGAGCGGCTGGATACGCCCTCGATCTCGGCTACCACGCTGTGAATAATGCGCCGCTCGTATGGGTTCATCGGCTCAAGCGCTATCTTGCGCCCCTGACGGATAACCTTTGCCGAGGTCTTCTTTGCAAGCGAACACAGCGTCTCGCGGCGCTTGCTGCGATAGCCGTTGCAGTCAAGCGAAATGCGGCAGAAGCTCTCCTCGGAGCGGTTTGATGCGAGAATTGTCAGATACTGCAAGCTGTCCATGGTCTCGCCGCGCTTGCCGATCACTATGCCCAGCTTCTCACCGGTAATATCAAGCACCACATTTCCGTCACGCTTGATCGGCGTGATTTGGAAGTTCTCAAGACCCAAGCCCTTGAGTACGTCCGTGAGATACGAAATCGCCGTCTGTACCTTCAGGCTCTTGGAAACGTCAAAGTCCTCGGGCAACTCGCCGCTTTCCGTATCGCCCTCGTCGGCATTATCATAGGAAAGCGCGGGTTCGTCGGACTGTTCGGCGGTGTTTTCCCCGTCTTCTTCGTCCGCGTGAACGTGTTTTGTCTCGGTCGCGGCTGCCGGCTCGTATACAGCTTTTACCACTGCCTCTCCCTTGAGACCGCCGAAAAGCGTTTTTCTGGGCTGCTCAAGAATTTCAAAATCGATCTCATCCGCGCTCACGCCGAAATCCTGCGCGGCGGCAGTCTTGGCTTCATCAACAGTCTTAGCCTTGAATTCTTTTTCCATATAACTCCCCCTTCCGACAGCGATCACAGGTCGTCATCGTCGTCATCGTCGTCATCGTTTTCGTGATATTCTTCGCCGTACAGCTCAGCGTCGGCGCGGCGCGCCGCGGCAAGCTTGCGGCGATTGATCTCTTTCTGTGAGAGCGTCTCCTCGTTCCCCGCTTCGTCTACTACCGTGACGACCTCGGTCTCACGCTTTGTCTTTTGCTTCTTGGACTCCTTTTCCATCGCCTTAAGCTCCGCCTCGGCTTCGGCGCGAAGCCTTACGGGATCGTAGAATTTGTTCAGCAGCACCGTCTGAATAATGCCGATGGCGTAGCTTACCGCCCAATAGAAGCCTGCTCCGGCGGGTACGGTAAACGCGATCCACAGCGAGATGAAGGGCATGATCCAGAGCATTATGTTCATGCCGCCCATAGACTTTGCCGCGTCAGGATTTTGCTTACGCATTGTGCGGTTGGAGATGAAGGTCTGGAGCATGGACAGCAGGAAGGAGATGATCGGCACGAGGATCATCGGGAAGCCCATATTATTTTTCGGCACCTGTCCGAGCGGTATTCCGAGGAAGTTCAGGTTGTCGTACAGCTCAAGCAGCTCGGACTTGGTAGCGTCGTTTATGGAGCTGTATATACGCGAGCTTGTGTTATCGCCGTAATTTTTGGCGATCGCGCCAAATCTCTCAAGCGAGTACAGCTCTCTTTGAAGGCTCTTTGTAGCGGTGAACTCGCAGCCGTCCTTGCTGCTGCAGGAGTAAGAGCCGTAGTAGGTCTGGTAGGTGGTAAGCGCCTCGGTGAGCGGCTTTGAGAAGCTGTGAGCCGTGCGGTAGGCTGTCTTTTCCTCGTCGGTTTCCAGCGCGTCAAGCTCCGTCTGCTCGTCGGTGGTTATCTTGTACAGGTCGGTATCGGAGATAAGCTTTTCGCTGTTCTTTTTATCGGACGGATTGAGGGTATACTCCTCCTCGATAGCGGAGGTGAATACGGTGGTCACGATGTTTACGCTCTCCCGGGAAACGGTGTCGAAAATAGAAATATCCGCTGCCGCCTCACCGTCCGTGAGACAATTTTCGTTATAATAATCGAGGATACGCTGAGCGTCCTTGAGGATAAGCTCGTTGCGCTCCTTATCGGTGTCCTTCTTGAGGTCGTCGTCGGTCTTTGCCGCTTCTTCGGCGAACAGTGACGCGATCTCGGCGCTGTACGACTCCTCGACCATACCGGCGATCGCCTCGTCGTTGAGGTGTACGATATGGGTCATAGGCTTATAAACTACGTCGATAACGCCGAACAGGATAAGGAACGACAGCAGCATTGGCAGGCAGCCCGAATACGGCTTGTAGCCCTGCTGCTGGAGCTTCATCAGCTCCTCCTGCTGTTTCTGCTGGTTGTTGCGGTACTTCTGCTGGATCTCCATCACCTTAGGCTGGAAGACGGCGGATTTAGCGCTGCTCTTCTGCTGCTTGATGGAGAGCGGGAGGAGTACCAGCTTCACGATAAGGGTGAAGATGATGATGGCAACGCCTACGTTGCTGCAGATAAACTCGTAGATGAAATACAGAATGTATCCCAACGGCGTACCGATTATGCTGTATAGCCAAGTCAAAGTAATGTAACTCCTTTCGGATGCTTTAATGCGATATTTGTTCCAACCACATAATCACATAATTATAAATGCTGCCGCAACAGCCTTATTTTATAGCTGCCGCAGCAGCCTTATTTAAATTATTTTAAATAAGAAGCACCGCAAGGCTCAGATCAGGGACTTGTCGTCTGTATCCTTGCGCTCGCCGCCCCAATCGTTTCGCGGGACTTCTACGGTGTATTTCTCCGGACGAAGGCAGAACTTCTCGGGAACAGGGTCATACCCATATTTCCCGAACGGGTTACACCGCAAAATTCTCCATAATGTCAAATAACCGCCCTTAACCGCGCCAAACCGTCGCACGGCGGTAAGTCCGTATTGCGAACAGGTTGGATAGAAGCGGCAGCACGGCGGTAAAACCCTTGACAAAGTAAGCCGATACAGCTTAATGATCCAGAGGATAATATATTTCATAATTTTTGCAGCTTTGGAAGAATATTCTTCTTCATCAGACCCAGTATTTTCTGCGTCTTAAGCGACGGCGCGGCGCTTCTTGCGACGAACACGAAGTCGTAGCGCTTGTTGGTGTTTTCCTTGATCATCGGATCGATGAGGCGGAAAGCTTCTCTTATGATCCGCCTCGCCCGATTGCGTTTGACCGCGTTGCCCACTTTCTTGCCGGTAACTATCCCTAAGCGGTTTTTTCCTGCCCTTCGCGGACGTATATAGCACACGTACGCATAGCATACAACGCTCTCCCCCTTCTTGAACAGGAAGGTGAAGTCGCGGTTGCTTTTGATTACGGCGTATCTTTTCCTGAGATCGGGCATTGTCTCAAATTAGTAAGAAAGCTTTTTTCTGCCCTTTGCGCGGCGGCGTGCAAGAACCTTTCTTCCGTTCTTGGTTGCCATTCTCTTCATAAAGCCGTGCTCGTGCTTTCTCTGGAGCTTCTTAGGCTGGTAAGTTCTCTTCATTTTGTTTTCCTCCTACTTATTTAATTTCTATTTTGCATCGGGATATAGATACAGCTATCCCCATATTGCCATACCCCTTTATTATATCGCATTTTTACCTGCTTGTCAAGGGGGTTTTTAAGCATTTTTGGTTTTTTTCTCTCTATAGTCGCGTCTCCCGCAAAAACGTGGCGTTTCGGGCAGCGCACCGAAAAAAGTTTACGGGGAGCGGAATATTCGACTTTTCAACAATCTCAACGTTC
>CAYMTG010000185.1:0-3635 GCA_964393305.1 uncultured Ruminococcus sp. | reverse complement strand
CGCGGCTCTTTCTGTAGACAGAATGTCTACAGAAAGATTATGAATTAGTATTACAGCACGCTCTGCTCGGTTGTTTGTAATACTAATTCATAAGGGAACCTCTAGAAACCGGTTTGAAAAGAGAAAATTGGCAGAATGCACGCATTATGCGCTCCGCGTATCCGCAGACTATGGATCTGCGCCGAATTAAACTCTCCCGGCATTCTCTCAACCCCCGGATCACAGCTGTAATTACTTCCGCCGGGATATTTTGCTCTCCTTTAAACAGAGTTAGTCTAACATATTTTCGTCATTCTGAGCAGACGGCGGGTTATTGGGCGGGTACAGACAAATCCCCATTCCATCAAAAAAGCAAAGTCCTGTCGGATGACCGCCGACAGGACTTTTTTCACGAACAATTCTTCATTACCATCTCGCCGGGAAAATCTCTGAGCCTTCCCTCGTAAATCACATTGCCGTCCGGAAGATTCAGAAAGTGCATTGGCTGAACGATGGACTCAAACTGTGCCGAGTCCTCTATTCCATAATCCACCAAAAGCTCCCTCACAAAAGACGAACAGTAATAATGCCGATCGCGCTTATAAATCACATTGAAATAAGCGAGAATTAACCCTAACGAATCGTAATAATATCTGTCTCTGTTATTGAACATCTCATCGATCTTATGTACAAGCTCGTCATAGATCTCCTCATCTACCGGAAGCGACATAACGACCGCACGGGTGTCCGAAAAACGCTTTAGCGTTCCGAAATCCAGAGATTCCTGCACAAACCCGCCTATCCACGGATTATAGGCATTCTTTCTTCCAAAAGAATATAGAGTGTGCAAATCTGGATCGAAGCTAACCGAAACATGATTATACTCCTTTCCGGTCAGCCTTTTAAGCATTCTGGACAAAATCGTCCCGGTCTGCATTACAACAATGTATATATCCTTTTTCTGCAATTTAATTCCCTCCCCCAAGGAATATTGTGTGAAATTTCTCAAATGAGTATCAATATGTGCAGAATTACTGCCTAAAATCATTATAGCACACTTGTCATATTTTTTCAAGGGGGTATTAACGGATTTAGTGCCATTTGGAATAAAAATGAGGCTTCGCCAAAAGCGAAACCCCATTTTTTTGTCAGATTTTGGATATTATACGTTAAACAGCAGCTCATCATAAGTCGGATAAGGCCAGTATTCCTCGCCGACAAGAGTTTCAAGCTCATCCGCGACAGCTCTGAGGCTCTGCATTCCCGCAAACACTTCATCGTGGTAGCACCGTGCCTTGGTAAGCTCGTCGCCCTCAATTCCCTGTGCCTTTACGATCGTGTTTTTAAGTTCCGCTATCTTGTCGTTCATAGAGATTATAAGCTCGTTTACCTTCTCGGCTAACTCCATCTCAACAGCCGGTTCAACGCCTACCGCCTTCTTGCTCGCCGCAATATCGCATACGTCCTTGGAGAACTTCATCACTGCGGGGAGAATTTCGGTCTTTGCCATATCGGCAGCCGTAAGCGCCTCGATGTTGATGGTCTTGGAGTAGTTCTCCAGGAGAATTTCCTCTCTTGCGTGAAGCTCAATCTCGCTGTACACGCCAAACTTAGTTAGCAGCGAGATATTTTTCTCGGAGGTCATCACGGGGATAGCGTCAACGGTAGATTTTAAGTTCGGCAAGCCGCGCTTTTCAGCCTCGACAGTCCAGTCGTCACTGTAGCCGTTGCCGTTGAAGATAATGCGCTTATGCTCCTTGATGGTTTTTACAAGCAGGTCGTGAAGCGCGGAGTTAAAGTCGCTTGCGCCCTCCAGCTCATTGGCAAATTCTGTAAGCGAATTCGCAACGATCGTATTAAGGATGGTGTTGGGACCCGCAATATTAAGAGACGAACCAACCATTCTGAACTCGAACTTGTTTCCGGTGAAAGCAAACGGAGAGGTTCTGTTTCTGTCGGTAGAATCCTTCGGGAAATCGGGGAGCGAGGACACGCCAACGTTAAACATCTGCTTGCCCTCGGAGGTATACTCCTTGCCCTCTACCAGAGCGTCAACGACTGCCTGAAGCTCCTCTCCGAGGAAGATGGAGATGATAGCGGGAGGCGCTTCGTTCGCGCCCAGACGATGGTCATTACCGGGAGAAGCAACCGACATTCTCAAGAGATCGGAATACTCGTCAACGCCCTTGATAATAGCCGCCAAGAATGTGAGGAACTGCGCGTTCTGCATTGGGGACTTGCCCGGATCAAGCAGGTTGCGTCCATCGTCGGTTGAAAGGCTCCAGTTGTCGTGCTTACCCGAGCCGTTAATACCCGCAAAGGGCTTCTCATGAAGCAGGCAAACCAGATTGTGATCGAGAGCTATTTTCTTCATAAGCTCCATGGTGAGCTGGTTCTGGTCGGTCGCAAGGTTTGCCGGCGCGAAAATCGGAGCGTTCTCGTGTTGGGAAGGCGCAACCTCATTGTGCTTGGTCTTTGAGGTTATGCCCAGCTTCCAGAGATGCTCGTCGAGATCCTTCATATAGGAAGCTACGCGATCCTTAATGGAACCGAAGTAATGGTCGTCAAGCTCCTGACCCTTGGGAGCGGGAGCGCCGAACAGCGTTCTTCCGGTAAAGATAAGATCCTTTCTCTGATTGTAGGTATCTTTATCTACAAGAAAGTACTCCTGCTCCGCGCCAACGGTAGCAACCACACGCTTAGTGGTGGTATTGCCGAAGAGCCTTAAAATACGGAGCGCCGCATCCGATACAACATCCATCGAACGAAGCAAGGGGGTCTTCTTGTCGAGCGCCTCGCCCGAGTAAGAATAGAACGCGGTAGGAATGTACAGCGAGCCGTTCTTTACGAAAGCGTATGAGGTAGGATCCCAAGCGGTATAGCCTCTCGCCTCGAATGTAGCGCGGATACCGCCGGACGGAAAGCTCGATGCGTCGGGTTCGCCCTTGATAAGCTCCTTGCCCGAGAACTCCATAATAACCGTACCGTCGCCCATCGGCGAAATAAAGCTGTCGTGCTTCTCAGCGGTGATGCCTGTCATAGGCTGGAACCAGTGAGTGTAGTGAGTAGCGCCCTTTTCAATAGCCCAGTCCTTCATAGCGGAAGCCACAACATCCGCAATCGAGCTGTCAAGCTCCTTGCCCTCGGCTATAGTATTTTTCAGTGCCTTGAACACGTTCTTGGGAAGACGCTGTTTCATTGTCTCCTCGTTAAACACGTCAATACCGAACTGCTCCACAACATTAAACTTTTCGTCCATTGTCCTAAGTCCTCCTGAAATCTTAAATTGCAAAAAACGGCGCACGAAAACAGTCATCGTCTGACCGAATTCCGAAACGCCGTTGTTTCTTACACTAATATTATAACTTAGATTTGCCGATTTGTCTACTGATTTCTTACACAAAACGCAAAAAAATTCTTACACTTTTTTCGGCATTTTTAACAAATAAATGCAATTTTTCCAAAAAAATAATTCTTTTTTAGCATTATTTCAAAGAAAATGCCGCTAATTCTGCAAGATAAAAGTATCATAAATTCAAGAATTCGCTTACACGCGAACATCCAGGCCGCACAGCCACCGTATCCGCTTTTGCAGCAGCTCCTCAAGGCGTGCTATACGCTCAGCGGGCAGGTCAAGCAGCGGACCGGGCGGGAAC
>CAYMTG010000184.1:0-3696 GCA_964393305.1 uncultured Ruminococcus sp. | reverse complement strand
CGGCGCACTCTGCCGATTTTCTCTTTTCAAACCGGTTTCTAGAGGTTCCCTAAAACACCGTACCCCGACGCTGAACGCCGTAAGGCACGGCAAAATCGTATACCGAAACAGTACTGCACATTTTGGCGCGGCACTGCGGGTATTACTCGTTTATTTGCGCGACCCTTCAGTCAGGAGACCCTTTCTGTCGGGGTGTTAAGCAATTTCAGTATAACATCTCCTGTGCGAAATGTCAAGTATATTTTGCGGGAGATAAAATATTTGTGCATTTTGACAAAATTCGTATTACAGTGCATAAAATTGCGGTTAAGCGTTTGATAATTCAGCAAATTAATACGTAATTGTCCTAAACCCCCTTGACAAATCCTTAAATTTGTTGTAAAATTAAATAAATAGTCAGAGAATGACGAAGGCTTTGAAATTTGGGTTAAATCCTCGCCGCTTCTCTCCGATGGAGGTTAGATTATGGCACTGGTAAATGTTATGGAACAGATTGTAGATGAAAAGCTGTCTCAAATGCTTGAAGGCGAGGCCTGCTGCAAGTGCGCTCGCTGCGTTGAGGATATGAAGGCGCTGGCGCTTAACAGACTTCCCGCGAAATATGTCAGCACTAACAGCGGCGAACTGTTCACCAAGCTGAGTGCTACCGTACGTCAAAGCTCCGTTGACATCAATGTCGCTGTCGCCGAGGCAATTGCGCTTGTCGCGAAGCATCCTTCTCACGTCACGGAAGCGGCTACGTGATATTTTGTTTTTGGAAAAAATAAGAAGCACTCCCGATTTTTGGGAGTGCTTTTGTCGTTTTAGAGATCCCCCGGAGATTACTCAAAGCTCGTTTCGGTTTTCGAGAGCCTTTGCCAGCGTCACATCGTCGGCGAATTCCAGCGTGGAACCCGCGGGAAGACCGTATGCAAGCCGCGTCACCTTAATTCCCATCGGCTTTATAAGGCGGCTGATATACATCGACGTCGCCTCGCCCTCCACCGTGGGGTTGGTTGCCATAATGACCTCCTCCACATCGGACAGGCGGGTGAGAAGCTCCTTGATTTTAAGCTGCTCGGCGGTTATGCCGTCCATAGGGGAGAGCAATCCATGCAGTACATGGTAGGTCCCGTTAAAACCGCCCGCCCTCTCGAATACCGACACGTCACGCGGCGACTCCACAACGCAGATAGTCTTTCGGTCGCGCTCATCGTCGGAGCAGATGGGGCAGACCTCCGATTCGGTGAAGTTCTGGCAGCAGGAGCAGAGCCGAACGCTCTCCCGCGCCTTAAGTATATTCTCGGAGAATTCGCGCACGTCCTCCACCGGCAGATTAAGCATATGGTAAGCAAGCCGCTGCGCGGTTTTAATGCCTATTCCGGGCAGCTTTGCGAACTGCTCGGCGGCAAGCGTCAGCGGTACGGAATTATAATCGGGCATAACATCATCTCTTTCTAAAAAATCCAAAAGTATAGCTTCTGTATCTGCCTTTGTTCCGCGCAGCGGGGGAAAGGCAAACTAGAAATCCCCTCGCGGAAGCGCCGATCAGATCGCTGTTTTCCATTTATCAGTACGGGTCAATCGCTTTGATCGGTATTTTCATAGAAAATTGGCTTTACCCCAAAGGACTCCAGCAAATCGATTGCGGTAAGCGCTCCCGAATACGAGGTGTCCGTAACATACACCTCGGAGAGCGTCTGCGCACCGTTCTCGCGCAGCGTACGAAGCAGCGTTCGGGCGAAATTCCCGCTCGAACGCAGTATCTCGACTCGCGCCTCGTTGCCTGATATAATGACCGTCGCCGTTCCTTGAGTGTTCTCCACGGTGATCGCCTCAAAGCGGTTGTTGTCCATAAACAGTGTTCCCGCAGTTGTAAACATAATCAGCGCGGCGGCGCAGTAAGCTGAAACCTCGATCCAGCGAAGGCTTCCCATCGCATGGATAGTAACAACGACTACGACGATAACCAGCGCCGCACAGCTCCCAAGATGAGTAGTCGGCATCCAGAGTCCCCGCAGAGAACCCAGCGAATTCGCGATAACCAGCACGAGCTTCATCACAAGCGCGAGCGGCAGCGAGACCAGTCCAAATCCCGTTATTCCGAGAATTACGGCGAACAGGAACGCGATCGCGATAAGCGGCATCAGCACGATCGAGGTTATAATGCTTGCCACCGACACTCCCTTAAAGAACATAGCGGACAGCGGAGCGGTGCAGATAACAGCGCTGATCGATACCGACAAAGCGCGTATGATCGGGGCAAGCCTTTCGCGCTTTTTCGGGAGAAACCCGCATAGCCTGTCGGCGGTTTTTACGCCGATAACTCCCGTGCCGAACACGCCGCACACGGACATCTGAAATCCTACGTCGATCGCCGAGGCGGGCGACACAAGGCATATCACGGTGACGGCGGCGCAAAGCGTATTAAGCGTCTCCGGCTTTCGGAAAAACAAGCTGCTTACGCTGTAGATGACGAACATAGCCGAGGCGCGGATCACCGAGCTTGTCGCGCCAAAGAAAATTACCGCCATCGGCGCGAAAAGCACCGAAATCACAGCTCGTTTCCGACGGCTTTCAGCGGGGATCATACCAAGCAGCAGCGCCGCAAGTATCGTGAAGTGCGTTCCCGATACGGCGGTGAAATGCATTGCGCCGCATATCCGAAGCCTCTCGTACAGGCGGTTGGGAAGCTGTTCGTCCATACCGAAAAGCATAGAGAGCGCGAGTTCGCCCGTATCCTCTCCTATATTCTCCCGCACCCGTCCCGCGAATAACCGCCGCAGCGAGCGCAGCGCACGGTGGAGAGCGGTAACGGGAGAAATGTCGCCGACAGCGGTGATCTCGGCGTATCCTGAGAGCAGAATCCCGTCAGCGATGTTGTATGAAGCCTGCTCCTCGTCAAATTCGCGGAATGTAACAACAGCCTCCGCACGCTGACCCTCGGAAAGGGAGTTCCTGCACGTCAGGTTTGCTTTTGCGGGAAGATCGCCCACGGTGATCCACGCGGTTACCTCCTGCCGATCATCCGAATAGGAGATGATCTCGTCTACAACAAACCGCGTGTTCACGGTTTTCCCGGAAAACTCAATGATCGGCGCGGCATACAGCCGCAAAAATCCCAGCATCACCAACGCTCCGCACAGAAGTCCCGCCATATTTACGGCAAACGGCTTTTTCAAAATCACCATTAACAGGAAAGCGGCAGCCGAACAGCCGATAACAATCGCACTGACCACGCTGCCGCCATAATATGCCGCAAGCATCCCGACTGCCAGAAACGGAGCGAACCTTACAAGCGGCAGTCCGAAAATAGCCCGATTTTCTTCGTTCACAGCAAAATCAGAACATTCCGGGCAGAGAGATCCCGCCCGTTACCTTTTCCATCTCGGCAGTACTGTAATCATCTATCTCTTGGAGAATTTCGTTTACGCCGCTTATGATGAGATCCTGAAGCATTTCAATATCCTCGGGATCGACGACCTCCGGCTTGAGGGTAACGGACTTGAGCTTCTTGCTGCCGGTCATAACCAGCTCAAGAGCGCCGCCGCCCACCTGCTTCGTGAACTCCTTAGCTTCCAGCTCCTCCTGAACGCGGGTCATTTCCTCCTGCATTTTCTGAGCCTTTTTAACCATCTGGTTCATATTGCCGGCTCCTGCACTCCGGTATTCATTGGGAAGTCTTGATTTCATAATAACAGTCCTTTCAGATTATTG
>CAYMTG010000183.1:0-3706 GCA_964393305.1 uncultured Ruminococcus sp. | reverse complement strand
CTGGAGCTGTTAATCAGAGTCGAACTGATGACCTCATCCTTACCAAGGATGTGCTCTACCAACTGAGCTATAACAGCGTTTTCAACGTCTCAATCTCAGTAACAGTGATATTATATCACATTTCCGACGGTTTGTCAAGCGTTTTTTCAAATTTTTTTTGAAAAATGTTCGAAAAATCTCCAAAAACGGCTTTTTTTCGCCGTGCGGGGCAAAGACGACGGGAGATTTGGGAGATTTGGGAGATTTGGGAGATTTGGGATAATTGGGAGAATTGGGAGATTTTGGGGATTTTCGGAGATCCCGTTTTGCGTAAATCCTTTTTGTAAATATTTTCTGCCGCTTAATTACAATTATGCCTGAAAAATACTTGCATTTTTTCCCGAAATATGTTAAAATAGTAAGAAGGGTTTGTGTTTCCCCGTAATTTTTTTTCAAAAAAAGGAGATTGTTATGCCAAAGTTAGCGGATATCAAAAAAATTCTGATTATCGGTTCGGGTCCCATCATTATCGGTCAGGCGTGCGAGTTCGACTACTCGGGTACGCAGGCGTGCAAGGCTTTGAGAAAGCTCGGCTACGAGATCGTTCTCGTGAACTCCAACCCCGCCACCATTATGACAGATCCCGATATTGCGGACGTTACCTACATCGAACCGCTTAACCTCGACAGGCTCACCCAGATCATAGATAAGGAGCGTCCCGACGCTGTTCTCCCCAACCTCGGCGGTCAGTCGGGACTTAATCTCTGCTCGGAGCTGGACGAGGCGGGCGTTCTCAAGAAGTATAACGTCAGGGTTATCGGCGTGCAGATCGACGCTATCAAGCGCGGCGAGGACAGAATAGAGTTCAAGCACACCATGGAAAAGCTCGGCATTGAGATGGCTCGAAGCGCGGTCGCTTACTCCGTCGACGAGGCGGTCAAGATCGCCGAACAGCTTAAATACCCCGTCGTTCTCCGTCCCGCGTACACGATGGGCGGCGCGGGCGGCGGTCTGGTCTACAACATCGACGAGCTGAAGGTGGTCTGCGCACGCGGTCTCCAGGCAAGTCTGGTAGGTCAGGTTCTCGTTGAAGAATGTATAAGCGGCTGGGAAGAGCTGGAGCTTGAGGTAGTCCGCGACGCCGACAACAACAAGATCACCGTCTGCTTTATCGAAAACATAGACCCCGTAGGCGTGCATACGGGCGATTCGTTCTGCTCCGCGCCTATGCTCACTATCCCCGAGGACGTTCAGAAGGACCTTCAGGAGAAGTCCTACAGGATAATCGAAGCGATTCAGGTCATCGGCGGCTGCAACTGCCAGTTCGCACGCGACCCCGAGACCGGGCGCGTCGTCGTTATCGAGATAAACCCGCGCACCTCGCGTTCCTCGGCGCTCGCTTCAAAGGCGACCGGCTTCCCTATCGCGCTCGTTTCCGCTATGCTCGCGTGCGGTCTTACCCTTGACGAGATACCCTGCGGAAAGTACGGCACTCTCGACAAGTACAAGCCCGACGGCGACTACGTCGTAATAAAATTCGCGAGATGGGCGTTTGAGAAGTTCAAGGGCGCGGAGGACAAGCTCGGCACTCAGATGAAGGCTGTCGGCGAGGTTATGAGTATCGGCAAGTCCTACAAGGAAGCGTTCCAGAAGGCTATCCGCTCCCTTGAAACGGGCAGGTACGGCTTAGGCTTCGCACGGGATTTCAACAAGCTCACCAAGGACGAGCTGCTGCTCAAGCTGCACACGATCTCAAGCGAGAGGCAGTTCATCATATACGAGGCGCTGCGCAAGGGCGCGGATATTGAGGAGATCTACAGGCTCACCAAGATAAAGCGCTGGTTCTTAGAGCAGATGAAGGAGCTGGTGGATGAGGAGAACGCGCTCCTCGCCATGAAGGGGACTGTCCCCGATGAGAGGACGCTCCGTCAGGCGAAGATGGACGGCTTCTCCGACCGCTATCTGAGCCGGCTGCTTGATGTTTCCGAGGAGAAGATCCGCGAAACGAGATTAGGCTTCGGCATTTGCGAGAAGTGGGAGGGCGTACACGTAAGCGGCACGGAGAATTCCGCGTACTACTACTCCACCTACGCGCCTATCGAGGACAAGACCCCCGTCTCCGACAAGCCGAAAATTATGATACTCGGCGGCGGCCCCAACAGAATAGGTCAGGGCATTGAGTTCGACTACTGCTGCGTTCACGCGGCTTTGGCGCTCAAGAAGCTCGGTTTCGAGTCCATTATCGTGAACTGCAACCCGGAAACCGTCTCCACCGACTACGACACCTCCGACAAGCTCTACTTCGAGCCGCTGACGCTGGAGGACGTACTCTCCATTCACGAGAAAGAAAAACCCGTCGGCGTTATCGCGCAGTTCGGCGGTCAGACCCCGCTCAATCTCGCGGGCGATCTCAAGAAGTACGGCGTGAACATTCTCGGCACGACCCCGGAGACCATCGACCTCGCGGAGGATCGCGACCACTTCCGCACAATGATGGAGAAGCTGAATATCCCCATGCCCGAATCGGGAATGGCTGTCAATGTCGACGAAGCGCTTGAAATAGCCAATCGTATCGGCTATCCCGTGATGGTGCGCCCGTCCTACGTACTGGGCGGCCGCGGAATGGAAGTCGTTCACGACGACGATATGATGAAGGTGTATATGGCGGCTGCCGTAGGCGTTACCCCCGACAGACCCATCCTTATCGACAGATTTCTTAATCACGCGACCGAGTGCGAGGCGGACGCTATCTCCGACGGCGAACACTGCTTTGTCCCCGCCGTTATGGAGCATATCGAGCTTGCGGGCGTTCATTCGGGCGACTCGGCGTGTATTCTCCCCTCAAAAAATCTCACGGCGGAGCAGATCGAGACCATCAAGGACTACACCCGCCGCATAGCCGTTGAGATGAACGTCTGCGGTCTGATGAATATGCAGTACGCCATCGAGGGCGGCACGGTTTACGTCCTTGAGGCGAACCCCAGAGCGTCCAGAACCGTCCCGCTCGTCTCCAAGGTATGCGACATCAATATGGTGAAGATAGCGACCGACATAATCACCTCGAAGCTCACGGGCAGACCCTCTCCCGTGCCGGAGCTGCGCGACCGTGTGATAAACCACTACGGCGTTAAGGAAGCGGTGTTCCCGTTCAATATGTTCCCCGAGGTAGACCCCGTGCTGGGTCCCGAAATGCGTTCCACGGGCGAGGTGCTGGGTATTTCTCCCTCTTTCGGAGAAGCGTACTACAAGGCGCAGGAAGCGACACAGACGCGCCTGCCGTCCGAGGGTACGGTGCTTCTGTCCGTATGCGACCGCGACAAGCCGGAGCTGGTTGATACGGCGAGAGCGTTCCACGAGCTGGGATTTAAAATTCTCGCGACGGGCGGCACGTTCAAGCTGATAACCGAAGCGGGGATACCCGCCGAGAGCATTTTCAAGCTCTACGAGGGCAGACCCAACATCGCCGACAAGATAGCCAACGGCGAGATACAGCTCATCATCAACACCCCCGCCGGCAAGTCAAGCGTCCACGACGACAGCTATATCCGCAAGGCGGCGATCAAGCACCGCGTCCCCTACATCACCACAATGGCGGCGGCTAAGGCGAGCGCCGAGGGTATTCGCGCCGTCAAGGAGAACACGCACTTCGGCGTGAAGTCGCTCCAAGCACACCACTTGTCAATTGATAATTGATAATTGATAATTGAGAATTAAGGTGCGCCGCTTC
>CAYMTG010000182.1:0-3720 GCA_964393305.1 uncultured Ruminococcus sp. | reverse complement strand
AAACTATACTGAGTGTTGTAACCAAAGCTATTTCGGGCGATGAAGAAGAGGGCACAAGTACCATAAACGCGGCATGGGACGGCACAGATGGATTTGCCCAGAAAACAGCTACTAATAAGGAAGCGGGTTCTATCACAGGAACGATTGTACTCTCGCTGACTGACGAGGACAGCGACGTTGACCCTGTGTCGGTTGAAGTAAGTCTTGAAATCGCGAAACTTCCTGCCGTTGAAATTACCGCTGATTCCGTTACACTTCCCGAAGAAACTTACACCTACAACGGGGACGAACAGAAACCGACTGTGACCGTCAAGGATGGCGAATATACCTTAGTTGAGAACACCGATTACACGGTTACTTACTCGAACAATACAAACGCGGGTGAGGCGACCGTGACCATAACAGCCGTTGAAGACAGCGGCTATACCGGCGAAGTAACAAAGACGTTCACTATTGAGCCGGCGACCCCGACCGCTAACGCGCCCACTACCATTAAGCTTGAAAAGGGAACAGACGCAGATAAGCTGGCGGAGTACGTTATCGTAAACCCGTCGGGTAACACCGCCGGAACATGGGCGTTTGTAGATTCTGACACTGTGGTAAGCTCTATCACCAACACACAGGTGGACTCGACTTTCAGTGCTAACCTTAAGTTCACACCTGATGATGAAAAGAACTACAAAACGCTTGAGTCCGTATCGGCGACTATCACCGTTGTTGCGGAGGGCAGCATTAAAGACATTAGTGGCGCGACCATTACTATTACCCCCGAGAATTTCACCTACGACGGCACGGAGAAAAAACCCACTTCAATATCCGTTACAATTGACGAGCCTGGAACGGATGAGGACGGCAACGAAACGACTACTGAGACGGGATTGAAAGTGGACGAAGAATACGTGGTTTCTTACTCAGACGATGTAATAAATGCAGGTACGGTTACGATCACAATCACAGGTACAGGAGATTATGAGGGTACAGCGACGACAACCTACAATATCGCGAAGGCTGATCCTACCATTACAACTGATCCCGTCATTTCGGTAGGCAAGACTGCGACCGCAGAAACGCTGAGCGCGATGAAGATCGCTAACCCGGACGGGAACACTCCGGGTACATGGGAATTTGAGAACGCCGAGACAGCGGCTAGCGCGCTGGAGAGTGCTGTGGATAGCAGCAGTTCGACCTTTACGGCAAATCTTATCTTCACGCCCGAGGATTCTGACAACTATAATCCCAAAACCGTTGCAGTTAGCATAACCATTACCGAGCCCGCAAGCCTTGCATCGGCTAATGTTACTGTTGAAGCAACCGCAGACGAGCTCGTCTACACCGGCAAGGAGATCAAACCCGATGTAACCGTTAAACTTGGCGATGTAGAATTGACTAAGGACATCGATTACACAGTTTCGTACGAGAACAACACGGAAGTGGGCGAGGCGACCGTAAAGATAACAGGTATAGGCAATTATGGCGAAGAGGCAACGGCGAAATTCAATATCACGCAGGCTTCCCGGACAATGACCACTCCTACCGCGAAATACAATGCCGACACCAAGAAGATCACCGTAACCAATGCTGTGGACGGCGCAAAGTACTTGTGCAATACAAGCACGACCACGCCTGCGACGACCAATTCGGCTTGGGATACAGCCACCGAATTTGCTGTAACCAAGAGCGGCACTTACTATGTTTGGGCATATCTCCCCGGCAGCGGCAACTATAGCGATTCCGACGTCGTAAAGAGCGTAGCTGTCACTGTTGCCATGGATTCTCAGGCAGCTCCCTCCGCTCCTACGGCTAAGAGCTGCGCAACTACGACCATCACGCTGAACACGATCGACGCGAACGCAAACGGCGCGGCTGCCGAGTACAGCATAGACGGCACGACTTGGCAGAAGAGTACAAAATTCACGGGTCTTACCAAGAACACCACGTACACCTTCTATGCGCGTTATGCGGCAGTGGGTTACTATGCGGCATCTCCCGCGAGTGAAGCGGCTAAAATAAAGACCACCAATACATCGTCGAGCAGCAGCAGTAGCAGCTCTTCCTCGTCACATTCTTCCGGAAGCTCCTCATCTTCAAGCAGCAACAGCAGCAGCTCGTCCTCGAGCACTAAACCCGCTGACAGCTCAAGCACCACTACCCCGAATATCACCAACGCTACTGTTTCGGACATCAAGAGCGCAACCTCGGTAGCGGCGACAGCGGCGAACCTCTCCACGATCAAGGCTTCAGCCGAAAAGGTAGAGACCGCGCTTAAGGCTATATCCAACCCGAGCGTTGTTGAGAAACAGGCGGCGACCGTTCTTGAAGCTGTTCTTAAGGAAGCCGACGCGGCGACCACGACAGCTGACAAGGCAGTTGCGGCGGAGAATATCCAGCTTGTTATGAAGGCTCTCAGCATCACGGCTCCCAAGGTACTCGGCGACGCTGACAATTCGGGCAAGGTTGACTCCGACGACGTTCTGCTCTCCGTTCTGAACTTCAGAAAATACCGCACCAACGCGGCGGGACAGCTCTACTCGGCTGTAGTTATGGGCGTAACGAACAAGACCGCGCTTGACACCAACGATATTCTGGCGTTCATCAAGGCGTTCCGTACACGCTGATAGGCATCTAAGGCATAATGATCCCGCGCGGTTTCGCGCCGTGCGGGATAATAATAAAAATGGAGGAAAATATTTATGAAGAAAATTCTTACTGTTGCTGCGGCAGGGGCGATACTCGCAGCGACCTCGGCTGTTGCTTTCGCGGCGACCGATAACGCTGTTATAGACGCAGCCGTTTCCGGTGACGCTGTCGAAAAGGGGACTGTCACCGTGACACTCAGCGCGTCAAGCGTATCCGGCACGCCCGGCATTATCTCCGGCACTATCAAGACCTCGGGTCTTAAGCTGACCGACCAGAAGGTTTCGAGCAAAATGACCACGGTCATGGGCGCGCCCGCTATTGAGAACGACGTGCTTATGCTTATGCCCTCTACAGGCACAATGGCAAAGGGCGACGAGGTGATCACGCTCACCTATGAGATCACCGCCGCTGCGGGTCAGACCGCGAGCTTCGAGTTCGCGCCCGATGCGTCCCTCGATATGTCCACTACCGCAGGAAGCGCGAAGTGGAGCGCGAAGGTAGCAAGCGCGGCAGCGTCCGATCCCGGAACAAGCACTCCCGCCGAGAGCAAACCCGCTGAAAGCACTCCCACCGAGAGCAAGCCTGCCGATAGCACTCCCACCGAGAGCAAGCCTGCCGATAGCACTTCTACCGAGAGCAAGCCCGGTGAAGCGGCCAACCCCAATACCGGAGCGGCTCTGGCGCTTGTTCCGATCGTTCTGGCAAGCGGCGCAGCCGTAATAGTGTCTCGAAAGAGAAAGAAGTAATGACGCTATCCGCGTGATATGCGCGTTAGTGACGTGGCGCAGCCACGATAACTCCCTGTTGTCGGGATGTTTGCATTCAGGGAACCTCTAGAAACCGGTTTGAAAAGAGAAAATGGGTGGGGTGCGTCGGATGCTAGGAAAGCCGACGAAGCAAGGCTTGTATGCCCGCATTATGCCTTCGGCAAAATGCTGCGAGGAGGTTTGACGTGATCTCCCCGCCGGGGAGGTGTCACGCAGTGACAGAGGGGTTGACCGACAGACCGCAGACGGCGTGCTCCGCATATTTTCTCTCAAACAAGGTTTTTTAGAGGTGACCTTCATACTTTTTGCCGCTCTC
>CAYMTG010000181.1:1634-3725 GCA_964393305.1 uncultured Ruminococcus sp. | reverse complement strand
CCTTAAAATACATCAAGTATTTCTGCGCCGTTTTTCCTTGTTCTCAGCAAAATCGCGATCGAAAATCAGGACGAACTTGTCCGTCCGGGGCACGCCGAGATACTGAAAAGGCTCTGACGCATAAAGCGGTATATAATTCTCACGAAACTCCAATCAAACCCCGCGATTGTTATATACAAGTTTATTATAACGCATTTTACACTTCTTGTCAAGACATTTCACGCGATTTTCACAAGAATATTATCCCAAGCGATTTACGCAATCAAAAATTTATTGCATAAACTATTTTGACACAAATGAATTTTAAAATTTCAAATTTAAATTCAAAACAGCACTTTTTTCTGTGTATATTTACCAGTTTTTTCTCAACATATTGTTTAGTGTCAACAAAATTTTAACAATCAGATGATAAAAAATGAAAATAATTCTTGCAAAAACCCGGACGATGATGTATAATAAATCTTGTAGTACAGTTGTAACCAAAGGCTGCTCCGCAGCATACGCGGCGCGGCTGTGGAAATTATTTTAGGGAGGACATTCCAATGGCTTTAACAAACAAGTACCTTGCAGACCTTCTTGAGACCGTCAAGAAGAGAAACCCCGGCGAGCCTGAATTCATCCAGGCAGTTACCGAAGTGTTTGAAACTCTCCAGCCTGTTGCCGAGAAACGTAAGGATCTCGTAGAGGCGGGAGTATTCGACAGAATAGTCGAGCCTGAGAGACAGGTTATTTTCCGCGTTCCGTGGGTTGACGATAACGGCAAGGTTCAGGTAAACCGCGGCTTCCGTGTTCAGTTCAACTCTGCGATCGGTCCGTACAAGGGCGGTATCAGACTTCACCCGTCTGTATATATCGGTATCATTAAGTTCCTCGGCTTCGAGCAGATTTTCAAGAACTCCCTTACCACTCTCCCTATGGGCGGCGGCAAGGGCGGTTCGGATTTCGACCCCAAGGGCAAGTCTGACGGAGAGGTTATGCGCTTCTGCCAGAGCTTTATGACGGAGCTTTGCAAGCACATCGGCGCAGACTGCGACGTTCCCGCCGGCGATATCGGTACCGGTGCGCGTGAGATCGGCTATATGTTTGGTCAGTATAAGAGAATTCGCAACGAGTTCACAGGCGTGCTTACAGGTAAGGGACTTACCTACGGCGGCTCTCTCGCAAGAACTCAGGCTACAGGCTACGGTCTTTGCTACTACACCGATGAAATGCTCAAGGCTAACGGCAAGAGCTTCCAGGGTCAGACCGTTATTATTTCCGGTTCGGGTAACGTCGCGATTTACGCGACCGAGAAGGCTACCACTCTCGGCGGCAAGGTTGTAACGGTCTCCGACTCCAACGGATATATCTACGATCCCGATGGAATAGAACTTGCTGTTGTTCAGCAGATCAAAGAGGTTGAGCGCGGACGTATCAAGGAATACATCGGCAGAACGTCTCACAAGAACGCTGAGTACCATGAGGGCAGCGTATGGGGCGCTAAGATCAAGGCTGACATTGCTCTACCCTGCGCTACTCAGAACGAGATCAGCGGCGATTTCGCAAAGAATCTCGCTGCAAACGGCGTTTACGCTGTAGCGGAGGGCGCTAATATGCCTTCTACTCCCGAGGCTATTGAGGTTTATTTCGCAAACAAGATGCTTTACGGTCCGGCAAAGGCTGCAAACGCGGGCGGTGTTGCTACATCCGGTCTCGAGATGAGCCAGAACTCCATCCGTTACAGCTGGACCTTCGAGGAGGTTGACGAGAAGCTCCACGGCATTATGAAGGAGATCTTCAAGCAGTGCGACGAAGCTTCCAAGGAGTACGGTATGCCCGGAAACTATATGGCTGGCGCAAATATCGCGGGCTTCCTGAAGGTTGCTGAAGCGATGAAGGCTCAGGGCTGCGTATAATCTATAATAGCACATAGAACGAAGTGCGCGGAGAAATTCGCGCACTTTTGATTTTTGCCTTGACATTTTGGGGGATTTGATATATAATTTAGGCATAAGGTGTCCCCTGCCTCTAAGGCGGCGAGTTCCATTTTCGGAATCCGGTGGGGGATACAATCCACCACGATTTCTCAGGCGGCTAACGCTGCCCTTTGCC
>CAYMTG010000181.1:0-1534 GCA_964393305.1 uncultured Ruminococcus sp. | reverse complement strand
TCTAAGGATGGTGACTATTTTGCGGCGCCAAAAAAAGCCAAAAAAATATAATGTACCCGTACGCAAGCTAAGTCCTATACATATCGTCTATATTGGTTCTATCGGCGGATTGCTGCTTACGATGGCGCTTACTCTTATAGTAATACCTAATATGAGCAAGAGCGACACCGTTCACGTCTTCAGCGGCGATTTTGTCCCGGAAACTTCAGGCTCGAGCGTTTTCTCAGGGACTAACAGCACCTTTTTCTCCTCAAATGATACGGACAGCAATCCGTCAATCCCCTCTTCACAAATCACGAGTATTACAGGGTCCGCAAGCTCATCCGCGGGTATACAGCCAAAGCCGGAAAGCTCCCCCGCTTCAGCTCAGTCAAGTTCAGAGGAAACGAGCAGCTCTTCCGGTTCTTCCAAAAGCTTCCAATCATCCCAATCATCACAATCATCACAAACCGTGCCGCAATCCTCTTCAACAAATTCTGTGGAAATCACTGAGCCTGTGGCTTCCGACGAGGTTGTCTACAACAAGGACGGAATTGTAATAGTCGGCACACGTGCGATGTCGCTTTACGGCGCTAATTCCAACAACTTCATAAAATACGCCGAGGCAATCAACAAGTACAAGGAAGCCTTGCCGGACGTTAATGTATACAGTATGGTTATTCCAACGGCGTGCGAATTCTATACCCCGCCCGCTCTCGCGGAAATGAACTCAAGCCAGCTCTACCATATAAATCTCGTTAAGAACAATTTGAGGGACGTTAAATTTGTCGACGTGTATTCCGCGCTTGCCGAACATACCGACGAAGATATTTATCTGAGAACCGACCACCACTGGGCGCCGCTCGGTGGGTACTATGCGGCGCAGGCATTCGCAGAGGCGGCAGGTGTACCCTTTTTGCCCCTGTCCGACTATAAGGAGCACGTGAACAAGGGATTTTGCGGGACTATGTACGGCTATACGGAAAACAGCGAGTATCTCAAAAATCACCCCGAGGATTTCGTATACCACGTTCCCCAAAGTGTAGAATGGACAACGACATATATTAACTACAAAATTTCAGGCTGGGATGTGATAAGCGCTGATGAACCGATAAAAGCCGCGTACTTCCTTGATTACGGCGACAACAGCTCTTACAATTACTGTACGTTTATGGCAGGCGACGCGAAGATAGTCCATGTTGAGACTAGTACCAAGAACGGGAGGCGTCTTGCGATTATCAAGGATAGCTTCGGCAACGCCATTCCGGGATACCTGTTCGGGTCGTTCGAGGAAATCTATGTTATGGATCTGCGATTTTTCTCGCATAATATGATAGACTACTTAACCGAGAACCGGATAACCGATTTGCTTTTCGCCAACAACACCACGATCGCGGGAAATAAGTCAATGTCGGATAATCTTGACACTATCCGCACACAGGAGGATATGGGATTCTGACACAAGTTCACCTCTAAAAACGCAAGTTTTGAAAGGTGAACTTTAATCTTTTATATATAACATAACAAAAATGCTTGCATTTTTTATTCTTATGTG
>CAYMTG010000180.1:0-3772 GCA_964393305.1 uncultured Ruminococcus sp. | reverse complement strand
ACCGCTTGTACCCTATGGAGGTGACTGTATGAATTCACAAATGAAAAGAGGAACGCTTGAACTGTGCGCTCTGTCTGTAGTGAGCCGCAGCGACTGCTATGGCTACGAGCTTGTAAATCAGATCTCCAAGTGTATGGAGATAACGGAGGGTACGATCTATCCGCTGATGAAGCGATTGAAGGTGTCGGGACTTATCGACAGCTATATCGTGGAAAGCACGGAGGGACCGCCCAGAAAGTACTACAAGATCACAGAAGCGGGCAGCGTAGAGCTGAAAAGCCTCTCCGATGAGTGGTTTGAGTTTGCGGAAAGTATAAACAGACTTTTGAAAGGGGAGTACAGCGATAATGAAGGCAACCAATAAACAGGAATTCTTTGAGCTGTTGGGGTACGAGCTTAACAGGATCGGAATAGAAGATACGACCGAGATTTTCGCGGATTTCGAGGAGCATTTCTCGGATGGGTTTATCAGGGGAATTCCCGAGAATGAGATCGCGGAGAACCTTGGCGACATCAAGGAAATCGCGAGAAGCTACCTCAATATCGAAAGCTCCCGTCTCAACAGCATTATGGCGCGTGAGGCGGAGCGCAAGCGGGTGAGCCTCACTAAGCCGGGGCGCAGCGTTCCCGCGGATCTGTCTCTCCTCAAGGATGAGAATTCTCAGAATTTACAGGATATTCTTAATTCGGATAACTTACGCTCCTACACGCCCGAGCATATCTCCGAGGAGATCTACCCCGAAGCGCCGGCTTCTTCTCCCGCAGGCGGAGCGGGAACGTCGCAGGGGGCGGCAAGCGTCTCTGCCGGCGGGAGTGATCCTCAGGGTGCGGGAGCGGCTGCCGCCGTTGATAATCAGACGGTAGCGGGTGCGTTCTCCGAAGCGGGACGAGCGGCAATAGACGCGGCAAAGGTCACGGGACACGCTATCGCGGACGCGTTCGCGCAAAGCAACGTAAAATCCAAAATGTCCGAAGCGGGAAAGACCGCCGCTAATGCCGTGAAGACGGCGAGCAAGAGCGCCGCCGACGCTATCAATAAAGCGAAATCCGAGCATGAGCAGAGGCGCGCAAGGGCGAGGGCGACAACCCCCCAAAGCGGCGCGGTTCATTGCGAGATATATCCCGACGCGAATTCCGGCGCAAACTCCGGCGCAAACTCCGGCGCGTCGGGCGCGGGCGCGGAAAGCGGCAAGTCCGGGAGATCCGGGGATAAGAGAAAGCCTTTCAGCAAGTTTTCCGACTTCAAGGGAATGGAGGCGAACGTCAACTCGGGGAAGCTGGCAGTCGCCATTCTGCTGGACGTATTCCTTTGGTCGTGGCTGCTGCCGTCGATCGCGGGAGTGCTGATAGCGATGTTCTTCGGAGGACTGCGTGTAATGTTCGAGGATGGCTTTGGAGCGTTCGAACGTTATTACTACCACTGGATCAGCAGACTGTTCCTTTGCACGGGCTTCTGCTCGCTGGGCGGGATTATCTGCATAGCAACGGCGTGGCTCATCAAATTGTTCCTTAGGCTGGTAAAGTATGTCATTTTACTGCACTATAAAGCAATTTACAATGTTTAAGGGGGTGGAATTGTGAAGAAAATAACTGTGGTTTTGACTATCGTTTGCGCGCTGAGCTTTATAGCATTCGGACTTTCGTACGCAATACTGGGTCGCCGCTATAATGACGCCGATGTTGTTTATTTGAGCGGAGAAAAATCTATTTTCGGGGAGCTGGTCACAAGCAGCAGCAGCTGGGAAATCGTCAACGAGTTCCCGAACATTAATATAAACGCCGCAGGTGCAAAGACTGTAATTCAGCAGAATGACGGGGACAGGATCCTCGTCAGCGCGGAAGTACCCGACGGCAGAGAGGTATATGTCGGCGCAAGTTACGATGAAAGCCTAGGCGAGCTTACCATTGAGGCGAGACCAAAGAACGTTACGTTCTCGGATTTGGCGGAGGAGTTCGGCAAGGTGCTTTGGTCGGACGATGTGTTCAATTTCCCGGAGGGAGTGACGGTGACTATCTCCTTCCCGCAGACGATTTACGAAAGTCTTGACATCAAACTCGGCTCGGGCAAGATGTACGTCGATGAGTTGTACGCTTGCTTTACCGGCGTTGATATAGGCTCGGGAACGTTTGAAATGCAGCGCAGCAAGGACTACGAGGCTGACTGGTTCGAGCTTGACCTTGGCTCGGGCAAGGCAAACGTGAAAAATATGCGCGCAAGCAGCTTCAACATTGACGTCGGCTCGGGGTCGTTCAATATCACGGGTCTTTCGGGCAGCGGCGTGCTTGACATGGGCAGCGGCGTCGGCACTCTCGTACTTGGCAAGGAATGTGAAAGTCTTGAGGCGGATATAGGCAGCGGCTCGCTTGATATTTACCTTGAGGAGACCGGCGCAAGCATCTTTACGGACATAGGCTCGGGTTCGGTCAATGTCGACGCTTACGGCACTAAGGTCAAGCTCGGCATGAATGATGATGACTTGTCGGTTACGGTAGGCAGCGGGGCTGCGGGGATCAACATTAATATGGGTTCCGGCAGCGTGGATATTCTGGAGGCGGCGAACGCTCCCGCCTTAGAGCTGTCGATCCCCGAATCCGAAGGCTCGGGAGCGGCTGTAATCCTGGGTACGGCGTCTTCAAGCCTCAGCGAACAATGTCTGCCGATTGTAACAGAAACGGAGATCGCCGAAGTTTCCGAGTCGCCCGAAGCTCCAACAGCTCCGGAGAATATCACGGAAGCGGCATAATAATTCAGGTAAAACGCGGGAGCATTTTCTAAAAGAGCGGTATATTTTCACACTAAATCTCACAAACCTCCAAATAATTTCCCTCCCATGCTCCCGCTTTTTTACATAAAAATCTTAAAATCTGACAAAGGAGAAAATACCATGGCTGAAAAAGTAACCTACTCATTCACAAACGAAATCGAAGAAATTGCTGTCTGCTCCCTTGGCGCGAAGATTGTGGTCGAGACGCACGACGGCGAGAGCATTACCGCCGAGTACGATAATCCCAAGGATAAACCCGAGCTTCAGGCGTTAATCGTTGGCAAGAAGCTCACCGTAAGGGAAACCGCAACGCTGGAGATCTTCTCGTCGAAGCCCAAGGAGGGGTATCAGATCACCCTGAAGATCCCCCGCAGGCAGTTCAGAAAGCTGGAGCTGGACACAACAAGCGGCGGCGCTGAAATCTCCGATACCGCTGTGTCGGCGGAGATGTTCAAGCTCCGCACCGCGTCGGGCGACGTGAAAGTAAACGCGTTTTTCGACGAGGTAAGCGTCAAGTCCGCGTCGGGAAATGTCACCATCAGCAGTCCGGCGGACGGTATCGCGAAGTCGCTGAAAATCGCGGCGGCTTCCGGCAATATCTCGGCTGATTACAAGGCGGCTAAGTATTCCATCTCCTCCGCTTCGGGAAAGACCGAGTACAAGGGCGCAGTCGGCGCGGGCGAGATCAGCGTCACCTCCGGCAGCGTCAGCGTTGATTACGCCGAGTGGAACGACGATCTCAAAATCAAGGCGATCAGCGGCAGCGTCAACGTCAATCTTCCCGGGGACAGCGGCGCAAACGTGAAGTTTGATGGCGTTTCGGGAACGGTACGTACCGATCTCGGCGGCGAGAAGGGCAAGTTCATCAATCTCGGCAAGGGTACGAACGGCGAGTTCGGCGGCAGCAACAAGCATAACGCCGAAATAAGCCTTGTCAGCGGGATGATAGTTCTCGCACAGCAATAAAAGGCATAAAAAACCGCGTATCCCGAATGAGATGCGCGGTT
>CAYMTG010000179.1:0-3783 GCA_964393305.1 uncultured Ruminococcus sp. | reverse complement strand
CGCAAAAAATGCCGCCGTTTCGGCAAAATATCTTGATTTTTTCGGGAATATGTGGTAAAATAAGACTTAGCATTGGAAAGGGATCGGGGATCCCCCGTTCCCGCACCGTTAATATCGAAAGGAACAAAAATATGAGCGACGAAAAAAACTTCAAGATCCCCCGCCCCGAATTTCCGAAAAGAGCGGTGATAACGGGCGGTATGCCGTACGGCAATAAAAAACTCCACTTCGGACACATCGGCGGCGTGTTCGTGTTCGCGGACGTGTACGCCCGTTTCCTGCGCGACAGGCTCGGCGACGAGAACGTCATCTTCGTGTCGGGTACCGACTGCTACGGCTCGCCTATCGCCGAGAGCTACCGCAAGCTCCGCGAGGAGCAGGACTTCAAGGGCGATATCTGCGACTTCGTGATGGAAAACCACAAGGCGCAGAAGCAGGCGCTCGACGACTATCTGATTAGCCTCGATATCTTCGGCGCGTCCGGACTCGGCAGGACAGCCGAGATCCACAACGAGGTCTCCGACTGGTTCATTCGCACACTCTACAAGAACGGACATCTGAAAAAGATCGTCACCAAGCAATTTTATGACGAAAAGGCGGGCTGCTTCCTCAACGGACGGCAAGTGATCGGCAAGTGTCCCGTAGACGGCTGCCGGAGTGAAAAGGGCTACGCGGACGAATGTGACCTCGGACACCAGTATATGCCGGAGAACCTCATCGACCCCAAAAGCACCCTCACCGGCGAGACCCCGATCATGAAGGACGTGGAGAACTGGTACTTCGACCTGCCCTCCTACTCCGCGCTTCTCAAGGAATATGCCGAGAAAATCTCCAAGCAGAAGAACGTGCGCAAGCTGGTAAGCTCCACCATAACGGAGTTTCTCGCCGACCCGGTTATCCACATCAAGAACGAGCTTCTCGAAAATTACAACGCGGTAAAATCGCAGATGCCCGAGCATGAGTTTATTGAGGAGAAGAAAAAGCCGTCCTTCACCATCGCGTTTAAAACCCTCGACGAGATGAACGCGGCTTGCGCGGTACTCGCCGGCAACGGCATACGCTACCGCACCGGCAAGACGCTTGTGCCGTTCCGTCTTACGGGGAATATCGAATGGGGCGTTCCCGCGCCCGTGCTTGAGGGCGAAGACCCGCTTACCGTATGGGTATGGCCGGAGTCGCTGTGGGCGCCTATCTCGTTCACACAGGCCGTTCTCGAAAATCGCGGAAAGAGCCGCGAGGACTGGAAGAAATTCTGGTGCAGCAAGGACGCGCAGGTGTACCAGTTCATCGGCGCGGATAACATCTATTTCTACGGAGTAGCCGAGATGGGTATGTTCCTCGGCATACGCGAGGGCGAGAACACGGCGGACGTTCCCGACGGCGAGCTTCAGCTCCCCATACTCTGCGCAAACAACCATATCCTGTTTCTCGACAATAAAGCCTCCAGCTCGGGCGCGATAAAACCGCCGATGGCGGCGGATCTGCTGGATCACTACACCGCCGAGCAGCTCCGTATGCACTTTCTGGGACTGGGTCTCGGTCAGCGGAGCGTAAGCTTTATGCCGAAGCCCTACAACCCCAACGCAAACCCCGACGACCCCGACCCCGTGGTCAAGGACGGATTTCTGCTCTCCAACGTGTTCAACCGCATTATCCGCACCTGCTTCTACACAACGCAGAAGTACTTTGACGGGGTAATGCCCGTCGGCAAGGTGGACGAGAACATTCTCGCGGACTCCGAAAAGGCGATCCTCGACTACGAGCGGTATATGTACAGGTTTGAATTCCATCAGGCGACCTACGTCCTCGACAGCTATATCCGCAAGGCGAGCAAGTATATGGCGAAAGCCCTCGGCGACGCGGACAAGTCGGACGGCAACGAGCTTCGCCGCGCCGCGCTTATCAACGTCTTCCACACGATAAGGACAGCCGCCGTCCTGCTCCACCCGATGGCGCCTAGGGGTACGGAGATGATCCTCGAATATCTCCAATTCGGCAAGGATTTCTGGAGCTGGGACAAGATCTTCGACACAATGGAGAGCTTTACAAACGGACAGGATCACAAGCTGAAATTCCTCGAACCCAAAGTGGACTTCTTCACCCGCCACCCCTCCCAGTTCTCTCAAGGCGATGAGTAAATCCCGGGGTCTGCGGTCTGATGTTCCCCGACTGTAAGCAGTTAGCAGGTAGACTATGAGAAAAACGTATAAATTATTAGGAATAATTACGGCGGCACTGGTACTCGGCGGGTGTACGCAAATACCGGACAAGGCGACGGAGAGCAGCGCGGTATCTTCATCGGACGCGGAGTCGGGCGGCGTTCCCGGGAACGGGCTGAAGCCGACCTACAACGAGATCGAATTCAAGGACTACTACGTCTACAAGCAGGATTTCCGGGTAATACTCGGAGCGGAGAGCGGGGTATACGACGGGGCGCTCAGCAACGTCGGAGAGTTCAACGGCACGGGTTTTGTCAAGCTGCGCAAGGGGAACACGCTCACGCAAATTCTGAACGTCAATACCACGCAGCACTATTCGATCATACTTGCGGTGCGTTCGGACGAGGGCGCGGTCATTTCGCTCACTGCGGGCGAGGAGCTGTGCGGCGATTACTATGTTCCGAAGTACGAACAGACCGAGGAAAACCCCGAATACAAATTCGAATATATCTCCATAGACCACCTTTATCTGGAGGCGGGGCAGAACGTTCTGAAATTCACCGTAGAGGAGGGCGCGGCGGATATTGACTTCATCATCGCGGAGAACTCCGGGGAGGTTTCGGAAGAGTGCTATGACGTAACGTCCGGGTGCGCGAACACCTATGCCTCTGTTCACACCGTGAACGTGATGCGCTACCTGTCGGAGGTCTACGGACTGTCGGTACTCACCGCGCAAAACACCTCTCCCGCCACCAACGCGGAGATAGACGCTGTGTACAACGCCACCGGGCGTTATCCCGCTATCCGCAGCAGCGAGATAGCGTACGCACTGCTCACCGACGAGGAGAGCACCGAGCGTATCGCCCGGGAAACGGAGCTGGCTCTCGAATGGACAAAGAAGGGCGGCTTGCAGGCGTACACATGGCACTGGTACTCCCCGAACTACACACGCGGAGTGAACCTCGGTGATATGGACACGGACGATCTCTTCAAAAATCAGACCCCGGAGAACGCCGCAACGCTGGACGACTCTCAGGTAGAAGCGCTGCTTGCCAACAACTTCATCACGCCCGAGCTGGCGGCGATGATAAGGGACATAGACAAATTAGCCGAGATCTTCAAGCAGTTTGACGAGGCGGGGCAGACCATCCTCTTCGCGCCGCTCCCGGACGGCGATATAGGCAAGTACTGGTGGGGAGAGTCGCCCGAGCTTTACAAGACGCTTTGGAAGTTCGTGTTCGACCGAATGACCAATTACCATAAGCTCAAATGCCTTATCTGGGTATGGAACGGCAGCGATATGAGCTACTTCCCGGACAGCGGAGTGGATATTATAGGGCAGTCGTTCTTTGAGTCGGAGGACAGCTCCTTTGCGGGGCGGTTCTCCGCGCTCTCGGAGAACTGTCCCGTCTCGCGCCCCATAGCCATCACCGCCTGCGACGTACTCCCGAACCTCGACTATCTCCACCGTGACAACGCGCTCTGGCTCTGGGCGGCTCCCGAGGCGGGAACGTACACAATCAACAGCAGCGGCGCGCTCTCCGAGGAATATAACTCCGTCGCTAAGATGAAGAACTTCTATAATCATACGAACACGATAACCCTCGACGAGCTGCCGGATTTC
>CAYMTG010000178.1:0-3789 GCA_964393305.1 uncultured Ruminococcus sp. | reverse complement strand
GGGGTATTAATTCAAAATAAGGCTCCGTCTGCAGCACTTTCACGAATATTGTTTAGGGAACCTCTAGAAACCGGTTTGAAAAGAGAAAATGAGTGGAGTGCGTCGGATGCTAGGAAAGCCGACGAAGCAAGGCTTGATGCCTTGCGAGGAGGTTTGACGACGCAGACGGCGTGCTCCACACATTTTCTCTCAAACAAGGTTTTTAGAGGTGACCTTTACAACTTTTTATCGGAACTTGAAAAAGATCCGGATATGTGCTATACTAAAATAAACTTGATCTTTGAGGAAGGCTGATATGAAAAATATTCTTGTAATCGACGACGATATGCACATAGGAAATATGCTTGAGGAAGCGCTGACAGGCGAAGGCTATGCGGTAAAACGAGCGTATTCCGGGACGGAGGCTCAGCTCCTGCTTTCAAAGTCGAAGCCCGATTTGATCCTGCTCGACCTTATGCTGCCGGGACTTTCGGGCGAGGAGCTTCTCCCGCAGATAAAGGATATTCCCGTGATCGTGGTGAGCGCAAAGGCCGACGTTTCGGATAAGGTAGAGCTGCTGCTTGGCGGCGCGGCGGATTACGTCACCAAGCCGTTTGACCTCGCGGAGCTGCTTGCGCGGATAACGGTACAGCTCCGCAGAAGCGAAAGTGTTTCCTCGGAGAATATCCTTGTTTTTGAGGATCTCGTGCTTTTGCCGGATATTCTCACCGCAAAAATCGGCGAAGAAGAAGTCCGGCTTACCCGAACGGAATGCGCGATCCTGAAACTGCTGATGCGGAACCCGAAAATTCCCGTCGGGAGAAGCGCTATTCTCGACAGAATAAGTCTTGACACCCCCGACTGCACCGAGCGTTCTCTCAAACAGCATATCAGTAACATCCGACACAAGCTGCAGGCGGTGAACGGCAGGGATTATATCGAGGCGGTGTACGGTATCGGCTTCAAGATGAGATCTTGACGAAATCCTGACCTTTTCTTTGTCGATTTCTTGACCGTTTTGTGTTATGATGCTTTCAGAAAGGAAGTGCTTTAATGGAATACGTTCTGAAAACACACAATCTTCAAAAGAAATACCGTAAGTTCAGCGCGCTGAACGGCGTTTCAATGAACGTCCCGAAGGGTTCGATCTACGGCTTTGTCGGGAAAAACGGCGCGGGCAAAACCACGCTTATCCGCTTGATTTGCGGTCTGCAAGTCCCAACCGGCGGAGATTTTCTGCTTTACGGAGTGCTGAACACGAACAAGAATATCGCACGCTCACGCAGGAGAATGGGCGCGGTTGTCGAAACGCCCTCCATCTACCTCGATATGACCGCCGAGGAAAATCTCAGGCAGCAATACCGTATTCTCGGAATGCCCTCATTTGACGGAATAACCGGACTTCTGAAGTTAGTGGGACTGGAGAACACGGGCAAAAAGAAGGCGCGTAATTTCTCGCTCGGTATGCGGCAGCGGCTTGGGATAGCCATAGCGCTGTGCGGAAGTCCCGATTTCCTCGTGCTTGACGAGCCGATAAACGGACTTGACCCGCAGGGCATTATCGAGATCCGCGAGCTGATACTTAAGCTCAACCGCGAGAGGCAGATAACAGTGCTGATCTCCAGCCACATACTCGACGAGTTGGCGAAGCTTGCCACGCATTACGGCTTCATTGATAACGGAAGGATCGTCCGCGAGATGAGCGCCGAGGAGTTTGAAGCGCAGTGCCGGAAGTGCGTCCGCGTTGTCGTCACCAACACAAAGGCACTTGCGACGGCGCTGGACGAAATGTCGCTCGAATACAAGATAATCGACGACAAAACCGCCGACATATACGACACGCCGAATATCACGCGGCTGACTGCCGCGCTCTCCGAGAGGAAATGCGAGCTGCTGTCCCTCAAGGAGCGTGACGAGAGCCTTGAAAGCTTCTACATCTCGCTTTTGGGAGGTGGCAGAAATGAGTAAGCTGTTATCCGCAAATTTAAGCAGGCTGTTTGAAAGCAAAGTATTCCGGATCACCGCCGTTGCTATGCTGGTGTTCAACTCATTTTCAATAATTATGGTCGGTATGAATGAATCGGATAAGCCATTTGATTTGGAATGTTTCCGTATGATGCCGTATTTCGGGGTTTATACCGCGTTTTTTACATCAATGTTTCTGGAGACGGAGTACAGCGATTTTACTGTAAGGAACAAGCTGATAGTGGGACACAGCCGCTCTGAGGTGTTCTTCGCGAATTTGTTCACCTGCCTTATCGCTTCGGGGATCTTCTTTATCGTGTGGGCGGGTACGACGTGTATTGGTATCCCGTTCTTCGGAATGGAAAATATTGACATAAGGACTTGCTTGCTTAAGACCCTGACGGGATTTTTTACGTTCGTTTCCGTAACCTCCGTGGTGTCGGTGCTTTCGCAGCTTATCACACGAAAAGCCGCCGGCGCGGTGACCGCCATTTTCGCGGCGTTGGGTTCGCTTATGGCGGGAAGCTATTTCTACAACGCGCTTTGCGAGCCGGAAACTACAGTCGAATTTATCAGTATCTCGGTGGATGGCGGCGTGGAGTTTGGCGATGAGATCCCTAATCCCGCTTATATCGGCGGCGCGATGCGAACCGCGTATGAAGCGATACTGCGTATCATTCCTGCGGGACAGCAGATACTTCTCGCGGATGAGCCGCTGGAGCAGCCCGCGCTGATGATAGGGCTTTCGCTTGCGGTGACGACTGTCGTTTCTCTTGTCGGGTATTTGCTTTTCAGGAAAAAAGACTTCAGGTAAGGAGAAAATTTATGGTTTACGGTTTGCTTGGTCTGCTCGGTTTAATCATCATCGTCCTGTGCGTGAAAATTCTCCTTTTGAAGAAATCCGCACGGGAGATAGCTGCGGAATTCGCCGACAGACTGCAAACCGACACCAACAGCCTCATAGGTATCTCTAGCCGCGACAGGGATATGCGCAATCTTGCCGACAGCGTCAACAAGCAGCTCGCCGTCCTCCGCCGTGAACATCTGCGCTATACTCAAGGAGACAGCGAGCTGAAAACAGCGATAACAAACATCTCACACGACCTGCGCACGCCCCTGACCGCGATCTGCGGATATCTTGACATAATTAAAAAAGAGGAGAAGTCCGAAAAGTCTGAAAAGCTTTCGGACTATCTCGCTATTATCGAGGATAGGGCGGCGCTGATGAAATCGCTTACCGAGGAGCTTTTCAAGTATTCCGTTATTGTTTCGGAGAACGGGGACAGCGACCCTGAGGAAGTCGTCATAAACAGCGTTCTCGAAGACAGCATTATGGGGCATTACGTGGCTTTATCCGAGAAGGGCATTGAGCCTGTCGTTCATATCACGGAGAAGCGGGTAATTCGCCGCTTGAATCGCGGGGACTTAGCGCGGGTGTTCTCGAATCTTATCAGCAACGCGCTGAAATACAGCGACGGCGATTTTGCTATCTCGCTTGACGACGATGGCGTTATCAGCTTCTCCAACACGGCGAAGTCTCTTGACGGGGTGGACGTGGGAAGACTGTTTGAGCGCTTCTACACAGTGGAAGCCGCACGAAGCTCGACGGGACTTGGACTTTCTATAGCGCGGACGCTTGTCGAGCGAATGGGCGGGACTATCGCCGCCGAGTACTCGGACAATACACTTTGCATACGTATCATTCTGCCCGAGAATTCGTGAAGAATGTCCTTATACCATTTTACAATCAAACAGTAGACAAAGTCTACTGTTTGATGCCGCCGTGCTTTGCACGGCGGTAGCGGCGAAGCCGCCGAAAAAGCCGTCAATACTAATTTTGTCTTT
>CAYMTG010000177.1:0-3809 GCA_964393305.1 uncultured Ruminococcus sp. | reverse complement strand
TTTAGCCTATCTCTTATTATAGCATATGTAATTTGTTTTTGCAAGAGATTTTCGGAGAATTATTCGGCTTGCGGCTTCTTGTGCCTGATAAGGAGCAGCATACTCACCGCTCCCGTTATTGCGGCAACAGCCAATTCGTAGGCAAAGAGCTTTATGCTCGGTATCGCGGATAGCTTTTCCATCGCGTTCTCCGAGAATATCAGCGTCATCACTACAAACGGCGAACAGTTATTGTTCACCATATGCGCGACAGAGGCGGGGTAAATCGACCCTGTCCGCTCGGTAAGCAGCGTGAAGAATGCGTTTTCGGCAATGCACAACCCGCACATACACGCAATACCGAGAAACGGGAACCCGGGGTAATTCAGACCGAAATTGTGTCCCGAGACCGTCAGCGGCGCGTGCCACAGTCCCCAGATAACGCCGCCTACGACGACCGCCGCAGGCTTCGGCATAAGCGTCGTTAATATCGGCATCATACAGCCGCGCCAACCCCATTCCTCGCCGAACGCCGGGAAGAACACGATCACCGAGTACGAGATCTGCGTCAGAAGCAGCGCTATCCCCGTGCCGCCCTCACCGAGCGAGAAGACGTTCTCCCCATCAAGGAAGATCTCCACAAATATCAGCGTTATCACTATACTTTCAAGAATCTTTACACCCACAGCCGCCGAATAGTACCTTATATTTCCCTTGAAATTCGGGAAAAGGCGAAGATCTTTAAAGCCCTCTTTCGTGATAATTCGAGTGAGAAGGTGTGCGATCGCCGGCGCGAACATCCCGACCGCGCCGAACGCCTGAGCAACGCGCTGAGTGCGCTCAGACGCGTTCTCCGCGAACATCGCCTCTCCTGTGACCGCGTTGATGATCGGCACAAATACGCACAGCGGAAGATACGCAAGAACGCAGAAAATTATCAGCCTGATCACCGCCTGTTTTTTATCGGTCTTATTCTGCTGCTTAATCATAATTCTCCGCTCCTTTCCGATAAAGCGCCGCCGAGATCCTGTAGGAGAGAAAGTATAGCACAATGGCAAAATATGGGAGAAGGGCCATAGTCCACACAGTGCCGCCTTTTTGGAGAAACGCGATTAAAATCTCTTTGAAATTCCCCCCGAACAGGAAAGAAATATCCCCGAACAGCAGATAAATCCCCACGATAAGTATGATTATTCCGATTACCGCAAACTTCACGTTTACGCCCTTCCGCGAGCCGAACCGCACCATAAACGGTATCTCGACCGCGACGCTTATGAGCTGTATCGAGAACATCAGAAAAGCTGCGGAGGTCATTATGCCGGACGCGGCGTCGGTCAGAAAAGCGGTAATGTTGTCCGCGATAAAGAATACAAAGACCACAAAGAGGTTGATAGCCGACACCAGCAGATACTTGCTCTGCGCCTGCGCCTTGAAGGCTTGCGGTGTGGAGGCGGCGAAGCTCTGCCAGAGGCGGTTTTCGTCGAATGTGAAAAGCCCCGTATCGAACATTCCCACAAAAATGAAGTCCATAACCACTATTGCCGGGGGAAAAATCGCCGCGCCCGTATCGTCCCCGCAGTACTTGGTGATGAATACCCCCGTGCCCGCGCACAACACCGTCAGAGCCGCAATGACGATAAGCGACATCTTGGACATAACAACGTCCTTGTAGAAGAAGCCTCTCATCACTTTTCCCTCCTTCCCATAAGCGCTTTTACTGCCGCGAATTGTATTCCGAGAATTGCGGCTATAGCAAGCGGCGAGAACGGCAGAAATCCCGTGCAGAATTTCTCAATACCGTCAAGAAGCGCATCCGTCTCTATTTCATTTTTGCCGCCTATCATCGACAGCGCAAGTCCTATAAGTATCGCGGAGAGCATCAGCACCATCATCGCCTTATCCAACGAGTGGAGCAGCATTATCATTATCTGGACTATCACCATAATCGCCGTCGCTGCCGTGTAAAAGGTCATAAGATACCCCGCGTCGGCAGCGGTAAGACGTCCTCCCTCAATCACCCGCATTATCGCGACGTACGCGAAGCCGAACGCGATTGCGGCGAACAGCGAGATCGCCAGCAGCGCCGACTTTGCAAACGCGAATTTCGAGGGCTTCACGGGACACGCGAGCCGAAACCGCTTCCAAGCCGTCAGCTCGTCGTGAGAACTCGTCTGCGCAGCCGAGGAGATAAGCAGCGACGACATAAACGGCGGGATAATGTAGATGAACATCGGGATAATTCGATCCGCGGCCTCGGCTATATCCTCGGGCAAGCGTGCGAAATTGCCGAATTTGCGGCTCAACAGCACCAGCGCACACAGCACGGTCATTATCGCGCAGTTTATCAGGGCGCTTTTGTACATTTCCTTTGAGAGAAACCATTCGCGGCGGAGCAGTCCCGAAAATTTCCCGCTTTTTGGGGTGATTTTCGCATTTGTTTCCATTACGACCACTCCTTTTTCCCTCGGTTGACGTAAAAAAGCATAATTTCCTCAAGAGTTGTCTTTTCAAGAGTAAGTCCCGAGTATTTCCGCTTCGCCGCTTCCCTGTCGGAGACCATCACTTCCGCGCCGAAGTCGTTGAGTCGGGCGCTTACGCAGTCCTCAGCGGCGATCTCCTTAAAGTCGGACTTCGAGCATTTGATTATGCCGTGCCGCTCAAGGATCTCGTCCTTGCCGCCCGACAGCAGGATTTTTCCACGATCGATAAACGTCACGCCGTCCGAGATTTTCTCAAGGTCGCTCGTTATATGCGAGGACATCAGAATACTGTTCTCGTCGTTCTTGAGATACTCGCGGAAAATATCGAGTATCTCGTTCCGAACGACAGGGTCAAGTCCTGTAGTCGCCTCGTCCATAATAAGCAGCTTCGCCCCGTGGGAGAGCGCCGCCGCGATTTGCAGCTTCATCTTCATTCCTTTGGAGAGCTTCTTTATCTTCTTGTTTCGGGGAAGCGCGAATTTATCAAGGTACTCGTCGTAGAGCGCGGCGTTCCACCCGCCGTACAGTCCGCTGTGCATAATGCCGACTTGCTTCGCGGTGAACGCGTCGTGGAACGGGATCTCGTCAAACACCGCCGCCACCTGTTCCTTGATCTCATATTCGTCCTTGATATGGTCAAGACCGAGCATCTTTATCGAGCCGCTGTCCGCCCTGATGATGTTGAGGAGTGCGCGGAGCGTCGTGGTCTTTCCCGCGCCGTTCTGTCCGATAAATCCCATAACCGTACCCTTCGGGACGCTGAATGACACGTTGTCAAGCGTGAAGCCGTCGTACTTTTTCGTAAGTCCCTTTATCTCGATCGCGTTCTCGTAAACCTGTTCAATTTGTTCACTCATTGTTTTCCCCTCCATACATAAGCTCGAGAATTTCCTTCATCTCGTCCAGCGACAAATCGCATATTTTAGCCGTTTCGCAGGCCTTTCCGAGAAGCTCCTCCACGCGGCGGAGGCTCTCCTCGCGGAGAAAATCGGTGTTCTGCCGCTTGACGAAGCAGCCCTTGCCGGCGAAATTCTCGATAAAGCCGCCGCGCTCCAGTTCCTCGTAAGCGCGCTTTGTGGTGATAACGCTGATCCGGAGCTGCTGCGCCAGAACCCGCATTGACGGGAGCGCCTCACCCGCCGCCAGCTCGCCGCTCATTATCTGCGCCTTGATCTGCGAGACAATCTGCGCGTAGATCGGCTCGTCGGACGAGTTGCTGAGAATAATGTCCATGTTGTGCCACGTCACCTCTCGTTAAAATTGTATATATACACTATACACAGTATAGCATATATCTCATAGATTGTCAAGAGGGATTTTCAAAAATTTTGCAAAAAGAAGCGGGGCAAA
>CAYMTG010000176.1:0-3847 GCA_964393305.1 uncultured Ruminococcus sp. | reverse complement strand
CTGTTTTTGAAATATGTTTTAATTTTAGCACATTTCCGAGTTATTTTCAATAGGATTTTTTAAAAGTTTCCAAAATATATTGCAATTCCTCGCAAAATGTGATATAATACGATATGTATGCAGATATTATGAGGTGATGTGTCTTGAATGAGAAGCTGCCGTATTTGCGTGAGAAAGCAAACCGCCTCCCATTAGAGCCGGGCGTGTACCTGATGAAGAACGAGAACGGCGAGATCATCTATGTCGGTAAGGCGAAGGCTCTCAAGAACCGCGTTACCAGTTATTTCCGCTCCAATTCACAGCATAACGCGAAAACCCTCAAGCTGGTGGATAATATCCGCGACTTTGATTTTATCGTCACGCGCAGCGAGTTGGACGCGCTTGTGCTGGAATGTTCGCTTATCAAGCTGCATCAGCCGAAGTACAATATCCTGCTTAAGGACGACAAGGGGTACAACTATATCAAAATTTCGCGGGAGGATTTTCCGAGAATAACCTATTCGCTCAATACAAACGATAAGAATGCCGATTATATAGGACCCTTCACGAGCGGCTTCACCGTAAAGCAGGCGGTGGAGGAGGCAAACGCGATCTTCATGCTGCCTTCGTGCCGTAAGAAGTTCCCGCGTGATTTCGGTAAGGAGCGTCCCTGTCTCAATCACCATATCAAGCGGTGTATGGGCGTTTGCGAGGGGAAGATTTCGTCCGAGGAATACAAGAAGATAATTGAAGAAGCGATAGAATACCTCAAGGACGGCAGCAAGGCTTCCGTCGAGGAGCTTACCGAGCAGATGGAGATGGCGGCGGAAAATCTTGAGTTCGAGAAAGCCGCACGGCTGCGCGACCGGATAGCGGCAATCACGCGACTTACCTCCCGGCAGAAGATCTTCGACTACAAGAAGGAATACGACATAATAGGCGCGGCTCAGAACGTCGGAATGGCGAGCGTTGCGGTGATAAAGTACCGCGGCGGACGGCTTATCGACAAGGAGAATTTCTTTCTCGGTGAGGAGTATGACGACTCCGAGATGCGCCGCGATTTTCTCTTGAGTTATTATGCCAACAGCAACGATATTCCGCACGAGATCTACGTTGACGAGGAATTTGACGATATGGAGCTGCTTACCGAAATGCTTCGGGAGAGGGCGGGTCACGCGGTGAAGTTCGTCGTTCCGCACAGAGGCGAAGGCATGGCGCAGATCATGCTCGCCAAGAAGAACGCGGGGGAGTATCTCGCGCTGAAGGTCGGGCGCACTGTCAAAGAGATCTCCGCTCTGGAGGATCTTAAGGCACTGCTGGGTCTGGAAAAAGTCCCCAATATTATCGAAAGCTACGATATTTCTAATTTTGGAGAAACGGGTATAGTCGGCGGTATGATAGTCTACCGCAACGGCAGACCGTTCAAGCCGGGATATAAGCGTTTCAGCATAAAGACCGTGGAGGGTCAGGACGATTATGCGTGTATGCAGGAGGTTCTCCGCCGCAGAATGACACGTTATCTTGAGGGCGATGAGAGCTTTGCGCCGCTCCCCGACCTGATACTTCTTGACGGCGGCAGGGGACACATCAACGCGGTCTCCGAGGTGTTAGACGAGCTGAAAATCGACGTTCCGCTTTTCGGTCTGGTGAAGGACAGCAAGCACCGCACCCGTGCGATAGCGAAGCGGGGCGGCGAGATAGAGATCAAGTCGAACAGGGCGCTTTTCGCGCTTCTCACAAATATACAGGACGAGGTACACCGCTATGCGATAACCTATCAGCGCGTCAAGCACAAGCAGAAGACCTACTCTCTGGAGCTTACCGAGATCAAGGGAATAGGCGAGGCAAAGGTGAGGGATCTGCTCAAGCAATTCAAGACTAAGGCGGCGATGAAGGAGGCTACCGTGGAGCAGCTTCGCCGAACCGCTAAAGTAAGCGAGGAAAAAGCTAAAGAGCTTTACGATTTTATACAGGAAAGATTTTGATATGCAGGTAATAACAGGAACAGCTCGCGGGCGAAAGCTGGTGACCGTCGAAGGCGCGGATCTGGTTCGTCCCACGACGCAGAAGATAAAGGAAGCGATATTCAGCGCGGTTCAGTTCGAGATCGAGGGCAGCGTTGTGCTGGACTTGTTCGCGGGCAGCGGACAGCTCGGCATTGAGGCGCTCTCCAGGGGAGCGGCTGAGTGTACGTTCGCGGATAATTCCAATATTTCGCTCAAGGCAGTCCGTGAAAATCTCGGCAATACGGGGCTTATGGATAAGGCGGAGGTTGTGAACAGACCGTTTTCCGCGTTCTTAAGTACCACAAGAAAGACCTTTGATATGGCGTTTCTCGATCCGCCCTATAACAAACGGCTCTTGCAAAAGGCGCTTCCGCTGCTTGCGGAGAAGATGTCGGAGCGCGGGGTCATTGTGTGCGAGCATGAGAAGGACTGCCCACTGCCGAGGGAGGTCGGCGGCTTTGAGATCTCAAAGGTACTGCGGCACGGTACGATCTCCGTGACTATCTATCGCAGAGCCTGTGATGACAGTGAGGACGGTGAGGAAGAGTGAAGACCGCGATTTATCCCGGAAGCTTTGACCCGGTCACAAACGGGCATATGGATATAATCAAGCGCTCGGCGAAGATGTTCGACAAGCTGATCGTAGTGGTGCTGATAAACCCGCTAAAAACCTACAGCTTTTCAATTCCCGAGAGAAGGGAGCTTCTTAAGAGGGCAACGGCGGATATTCCGAATATCGAGATAGACAGCTATGACGGTCTGCTTGCGGATTATTTCAATCAGAGAGACGACGTGGACGTGATAGTTAAGGGACTTCGCGCAACGTCCGACTTTGAGTACGAATTCCAGATGGCACACACCAACAAGGATCTGAACCCGCGTGCGGAAACAGTGTTTATTCCGGCAAGTCTCGGCACGACCTTTGTCTCATCAAGCATGGTAAAGCAGGTGGCAATGTTTGGCGGGGATCTGTCGAAGTATGTTCCCGCAGTTATACATGAGGCGATCAGTGATAAGCTGAAGTCCGAGTTCGCCGAGAAAAAGCGGATTGCGGAGTTAAAGAGAAGAGGCAAATAGTATGTTATCCCGAGAAAAATTGAGGGATGAAGAAAGCGAAAGGGGAAAATGAAATGGATAGTTCTTATTCGATCGAACAGCTGATAGAGCAGCTGGAGGATTTGATGAATGAAGCGACTCACGTTCCGTTCAACAAAAAGTGCATGGTTGATCTCGACCGGATGAATGACGTTGTTCAGGAAATGCGTATGGTGCTGCCAATGGAGATCAAGCAGGCGCAGAATGTAGTTATGGACAAGAATAATATCATCAATTCGGCGAAGCAGGAGGCGGAGAATATTATCCGTAAAGCGGAGCAGCGCCGCGCTGAGATGCTTAACGAGAGCGATTTGATAAAGGAGGCTCGCCGCCGCGCAACTGAGATAATGAGCGCCGAACAGAATCACTGTGCGGATCTGCGCAGCTCTACTAACGAATATGTAGACAAGATGCTCAAGCGTGTTATTGATTTGATGGCGAGCGACCTTAACGAGCTGAATACACTTCGTGATGGGATTAACGGTGCTTCTCAGCCGCAAAGACAGAAGATACACCCGCTTGAGAAGCCGGGAGAATAAACAACCGTCAGTAATGCCGGGGCGTGCCATCTTGCCTAAGTTATACCATTATGTCCACGCACATACGTTCGCCTTCGGCTCACTCCGTGCGGTTATGGACAATTATAATAAAGACACGGCGTTGACCGCATTTTCGGCGCAGTCAACGCCGTGTCTTTATTAAAGCATAAAGTTCACCTCTAAAAACGCAAGTTTTGAGATAAAATCGCCAATAGCCGCATTATCTGC
>CAYMTG010000175.1:0-3857 GCA_964393305.1 uncultured Ruminococcus sp. | reverse complement strand
ACGGCGCACTCTGCCGATTTTCTCTTTTCAAACCGGTTTCTAGAGGTTCCCAATATCGTGCAAAGAGAGCCGCAAAAGGGATATATTGGAAAATAGAAGTCGAATTTTGTTGATTATGCATAAATCTGCTCAAATCGTTTGGCTGTTTTTGTTGGATTTGCAGCTTGAAATTACCCGCAAAAATATGGTATAATTGTAACTAAAGAAATTCGATGCGCATAGGGGAATTGTGCGCAAAGTTATTCTTTTTCTTGCTTTAGCAAGGGTGTTTTTTGGCAAGCGGTTTTTTGCTTGCAGCTTGACCAATTCGTATGATTTGGCTTTAGGAGGATTTTTGTTTATGAAGATTAAGTCTGTTTTGGCCGGTATTGCCGCAGTTGCGACAATGTCTTGTGTTCCCGTTTGTGCTTTTGCGGATGAGGCGAATGATGAAATTCTTCTCGCCGCTGTTCCCTCGGATAAGGCTTCTGCCCGTAACGCGGAGACCGAGACCGCAGAGGCGAAAAACCGCACGGGTACCGGTGTTGAAGGCGTTGCGGCTGTTTTCGGAACTATCGTTCTTGCAGGAGCTGCGGTGGCTATCTCCCGCAAGAAGGCGTGAGTTCCGGCTGAACGGACTTTACATATTTTTGAGAGATCAGTCCGTTTGGTTGACCACAAAGGAATTAAAGCCCGATGTTGCTCGTCGGGTTTTTTCTTTTTTTCGGGAAATCTCCTTGACGAGCCGGGAATTTTGTGATATACTTGTAATATATGTTTCGGGAACCTCTAGAAGCCGGTTTGAAAAGACAAAATCGGCAGGCGGTGTGCTATGTCGATTTTCTCTCAAGCAAGGTTTTTCAGAGGTGACCTCTAATGAAAGGATGTACTTTATTATGGAAATTACCAATGACATCAAATACATTGGCGTTGACGACCACAAAATCGATTTGTTTGAGGGAATGTATAACGTTCCCGAGGGAATGACTTACAACTCCTACGTTATCCTTGATGAGAAGATTGCCGTAATGGATACGGTTGACCGCAGCTTCGGCGAGGAATGGATCACGCATATCGAAAATGTCCTCGGCGGACGCGTTCCCGACTATCTGATAGTTCACCATATGGAGCCGGATCACTCGTCGAATATCCGCCGTTTTGCGGAGAAATACCCAAACGCTAAGCTTGTCGCCTCCGCGAAGGCGTTCGTTATGATGGGACAGTTCTTCGGCGACGATTTCAAGGACAGACAGGTGGTCGTCGGCGAGGACAGCGTCCTTTCTCTGGGTAAGCACACCCTCACGTTCGTTACCGCGCCGATGGTTCACTGGCCCGAGGTCGTGATGTCCTACGACAGCGCGGACAAGGCGCTGTTCTCGGCTGACGCGTTCGGCAAGTTCGGCGCGTCCGACGCAAAGGATGAAGAGGGCTGGGCGTGCGAAGCCCGCCGTTACTACTTCGGCATTGTGGGCAAGTACGGCGCGCAGGTTCAGGCACTTCTCAAAAAAGCAAAGGCGCTGGACATTCGGAAGATCCTGCCGCTGCACGGACCCGTTCTCACGGAAGATCTCGGTTATTACCTGAACCTATACGATATTTGGTCAAGCTACGGCGTGGAGAGCGAGGGCGTGTGCGTTGCGTACTGCTCCGTCTACGGCAACACCAAAAAGGCGGCGCTTATGCTCGCGGATAAGCTGAAAGAGCTTGGCTGCCCGAAGGTTGCGGTAACCGACCTCGCCCGCGACGATATGGCTGAGGCTGTCGAGGACGCATTCCGCTACGGCAAGCTGGTTCTCGCGTCTACTACCTATAACGCGGAGTTGTTCCCGTTCATGAACACGTTTGTTCACTCACTTGTCGAACGCAATTATCAGAAACGCACTATCGGCATAATCGAGAACGGCTCGTGGGCGCCCATGGCGGCGAAGATCATCAAAAAGAGCTTTGAGAGCTGCAAGGACATTACCTTCACCGAAACCACCGTCTCTGTAAAGTCGGCGGTCAGCGCCGAGAACGAAGCGCAGATCGAGGCGCTCGCAAGGGAGCTGCTTTGATTTTTAAGAAAATGCGTGATTTAACCCTTCGGGGAAAACGATAAACCATACTGAAAGAGGATTTTTATGAAATATTCAAATAAGTATCAGCGGCGCTATTTTATGCCGCCCTACCCTTGTCTGGACTGGACAAAGAAGGAATACATCGACAAGGCTCCCGCGTGGTGTTCCGTCGATTTGCGCGATGGAAATCAAGCGCTGATCATTCCTATGAGCTTAGAGGAAAAGCTGGAGTTCTTCGACGTGCTGGTCAAGGTGGGATTTAAGGAGATCGAGATCGGCTTTCCCGCGGCTTCCGAAACGGAATACGAGTTCTGCCGCACGCTGATTGAGAAGAACCTCATTCCCGACGACGTGACCGTTCAGGTGCTCACCCAGAGCCGCGAGCATATCATCGAAAAGACCTTTAAGGCGCTTGAGGGCATCAAGACCCCCGCGATAGTTCACCTCTACAACTCTACGTCCGTAGCGCAGCGCGAGCAGGTGTTCCGCAAGTCAAAGGAAGAGATCATCGAGATCGCGACCTCGGGCGCAAAGCTCCTTAATGACTACAAGGCGAAGGATCCCGAGGGGACTAAAAACTTCCGGTTCGAGTACTCCCCCGAGAGCTTTACGGGTACGGAGCCTGAATTCGCCGCTGAGATCTGCAACGCGGTCATTGACATCTGGAAACCCACTCCCGACAACAAGGTGATTATCAATCTCCCGGTAACCGTAGCGGAGAGTATTTCCCACGTCTACGCACAGCAAATCGAGTATATGTGCAAGGAGCTGCATAACCGCGAAAACGTGGTTGTTTCGCTTCACCCGCACAACGACAGAGGCTGCGCTGTGGCGGACACAGAGATGGGTCTGCTTGCGGGCGCTGACCGCGTTGAGGGTACGCTGTTCGGCAACGGCGAGCGCACGGGCAACGTCGACATTATCACCCTCGCGCTCAATATGTATACTCACGGAGTAGAGCCGAATTTGGATCTCACCAATCTCCCCGAGCTTACTGCAGTTTACGAGAGGCTCACCAGAATGCGCGTTTACGAGCGTATGCCGTACAGCGGCGCTTTGGTGTTCGCGGCTTTCTCGGGTTCTCACCAAGACGCGATCGCCAAGGGTATGAAGTACCGTGAGGAGAAAAATCTCCCGCTGTGGAACGTCCCCTATATCCCCATCGACCCGCACGATCTCGGACGCGAGTACGAGGGCGACGTTATCCGTATCAACTCGCAGTCCGGCAAGGGCGGCATCGGCTACCTTATGGAGCAGAATTACGGCATAATTATGCCGAAAAAGATGAGCGAGCATTTCGGATACACCGTGAAGGGCGTTTCCGACCACGCGCACAAGGAGCTTAAGCCCGACGAGGTTTACGAGATTTTCGACAAGACCTACCTCCACCCTAACAAGAAGCTGGAGCTTGTGGAGTCCCACTATGTTCAGGAGAACGGCGGCGAGGTCCGCGACGACAAGGCGGAGGTCATCTCCACCAAGCTCACCGTGAAGATCAAGGGCGAAACCCGCGTATTCGCAGGCACCGGCAACGGGCGGCTGGACGCTGTTTCCGACGCTATCAAGAACGGGCTGGGTCTGGAATACACCATTCACACATTCACCCAGAACGCGGTAGAGCGCAGCTCCAAGTCAAAGGCCGCGTCCTACATAGGCATTGAGCTTGAAAACGGCGCGTTAAGCTGGGGCGCGGGGATCGACACCGATATTATCAACTCGTCGATAAAGGCGCTCATCTCGGCTATCAACAATTCGGGGCTTATCTGAAAAAGCGCCAAACAATAAAGCAAGCCGTTTGGTTAAATCTAACCAAACGGCTTT
>CAYMTG010000174.1:0-3921 GCA_964393305.1 uncultured Ruminococcus sp. | reverse complement strand
ATCCGGCGCACTCTGCCGATTTTCTCTTTTCAAACCGGTTTCTAGAGGTTCCCATTCAGTGAGGTAACCGTTGGTAAATTCGGGAAATTTCTAAAGCCCTCTTTTTCAGTCTGTTTAGACCCTGCTGCACGAGGTGCAGCCGGACATCAAAACAGTATTTTTTGGGAGTTTTAGAGATTCCCCCTTTACTGCTTTCCACAGCCGAGGCGGGGGATCAGTAAAAATGGAATTCCATATGAAAATTGTACGCTTATTTTGTTTGGTTGTCAAGGGAAATCATTCACTTTCAGCATTTTGAATAAAAAAAACTCAATTGTGTAGAATATATTAGGTGATGAATATGAAAAAGAGCCGATTTTTCTATTGGATGATAATGGTTTTGTTGGGAGCGGCAGCTGCGGCTGTATTTTTGATGTTTCCGAGAATGTGGTATATCTGGACAATTGCGGGAGCGGCAGCCGCCGGGGTCTGGACGGCATATTTTCGTGCGATAGAGTATGACCTGAGAGGCGGGATCCTGAGAATATCAAGCGGCTTTCTGTTTAAGCGCGAACGCATCCTCCCGCAAAAGGAGATCCTTATGACCACACGGGTGGCGTTGGCGGGGAAGCTGCTGTTCACGGTGGCGGCGTTTTCGGGCGGAAGGGTAGTGTTATTCGCGGAGTATTCCGCGGAAAAAGCCCCCGAAAAAATCAGAGGCTTTCCGTAATGGAGGAAAATGGCAAACCCGCTTATCTCCGTTCCTCGTAGCTGTCTTGGATCACCGACGGAAGAAAGTCATAAAGATCGGCGTAGCTGCCGAATTCGTATTCCGATAGGGGAGCCGTGGGCATAAGTCCCGTGCAGTCGGTGCCGCTGGACGCTTTCATAATGTCGCCGCTAAGGTCGTTCCAGTAGTCGAGATTATCCTGTTCGTCGTCCGGCGTAGGGTAGGGATAGTTCATTTTCTCATCTCCTTTCGTTTTGGGAGGTTCGTTTTTACTATTCCCCGAACCTGCTCCCATAACCGAGAGAAATTTTCTCTCCTATGTGAAAGACAGGTTAAATTGCCTGTGGAACATCCGTCCACTCCGTTTTCATGCCCTTAGGCGGACAGCGTGAGGAAAAAATTGCCCTTGACTGTAAATAAACGGTTGACAAATCAACCATTATGTGCTAAAATGATAAGTGTGTATTTTTGGATATTTTCAGAAATTTTCAGAAAGGTAATAAAATGGGAATTATTAAATCTATTTTCGGGACATACTCATCCAAGGAATTAAAGCGAATTGAGCCTATCAAGCAGGCGGTTCTCGATCTTGAGCCTAAGTATCAGGCTATGGACGACAAGGAACTCAGGGCGCAGACCGGAATTCTCAAGGAACGTCTGGCAAATGGCGAAACTCTTGACGATATTCTCCCGGACGCTTTTGCGGTCTGCCGCGAGGCATCCTCCCGCGTTATCGGAATAAAGCATTACCCCGTGCAGATTATCGGCGGAATAGTTCTCCATCAGGGACGTATCGCCGAGATGAAAACAGGCGAGGGCAAGACCTTTGTGGCTACTCTTCCCGCATACCTCAACGCGCTCACCGGAAAGGGCGTTCATATCGTAACCGTAAACGACTACCTCGCAAAGCGCGACAGCGAGTGGATGAGCAAGGTTCACCGCTTCCTCGGACTTACCGTCGGACTGATCACGCACGGTCTTAACAATGACGAGCGCCGCGCCGCTTACGCCTGCGATATTACTTACGCTACCAACAATGAACTGGGCTTTGACTATCTGCGTGATAATATGTGCATCTATAAGAAGGATCTTGTCCAGCGCGATCCCAATTTCGCGATAGTCGATGAGGTGGACAGTATACTCATCGACGAGGCGAGAACTCCCTTGATCATCTCCGGTCAGGGCGATAAGTCCACCGACTTGTATGAGAAGGCGGATAAGTTCGCCAAAACTCTTACAATAGATAAGGTCGCGGAGCTGGACGACAAAGAGGAATATGAGGACAAGTTCGACGGCGATGTAATTATCGACGAAAAGGAAAAGACCTGTAACCTTCTCCCGAACGGCATAGCCAAGGCGGAGAAATGGTTCGATGTCGAGAACCTGATGGATCCCGAGAACACCACCCTCCTCCACCATATCAATCAGGCGATCCGTGCAAACGGCATTATGAAGCGCGACGTAGACTATGTTGTCCGTCCCGCGGAGAAGGGTTCCGGCGAGGAGGTCGTTATCGTCGACGAGTTCACCGGACGACTGATGTTCGGCAGACGCTACAATCAAGGACTTCACCAGGCAATAGAGGCAAAGGAGGGCGTAAAGGTACAGCACGAGAGCAAAACTCTTGCCACCATCACCTTCCAGAACTACTTCCGTATGTATAAGAAGCTCTCCGGAATGACCGGTACGGCGATGACTGAGGAGAGTGAGTTCAGGCAGATCTATTCGCTTGACGTAATTGAAATTCCCACCAATAAGCCTGTTATCCGTATAGACAACCACGACAAGGTATACAAGAATATCAAGGGCAAGCTCAGAGCGGTCTGCGACCAAGTCGAGGAATGTCACAAGAAGGGACAGCCGGTGCTTGTCGGCACAGTCACTATCGAAAAATCGGAGCAGCTCTCAAAGCTGCTGAAAGCACGCGGCATCAAGCACGAGGTGCTTAACGCGAAGAACCACGAGCGCGAGGCTGAGATCGTCGCTCAGGCAGGCAAGAAGAACGCCGTCACCATCGCCACCAATATGGCGGGACGCGGTACCGATATCAAGCTCGGCGGTAATGCCGAGTATCTCGCGCTCGCCGAAATGCGCAAGCTCGGCTTTTCGGAGGAGCTTATCCGCGAGGCTACAGGCTTTGCGGAGACAGAGGACGAGAAAATCATCGAGGCTCGCGACAAGTATCAGGAACTCAACAAGAAGTTTGAGGAACAGATAGCGCCCGAGGCGGATGAGGTGCGCGAGGCAGGCGGTCTGTATATTATAGGTACGGAGCGTCACGAGTCCCGCCGTATCGACAATCAGCTCAGAGGACGTTCCGGCCGTCAGGGAGATCCGGGCGAGAGCTGCTTTTACATCTCGCTTGAGGACGATCTGATGAGACTATTCGGCGGCGACCGTGTGCAGAAGGTTATGGAGACGATGAATTTCGACGAGGATATTCCGCTTGAGATCGGATTCCTCTCGAGAGCGATAGAGTCCGCCCAGATGAAAATTGAGGGCAATAACTTCTCCATCAGAAAGCGCGTCCTTGACTTCGACGACGTTATGTCCCAGATGCGTTCTACCATATATACCCAGAGAAGAAAGGTGCTTGACGGCGAGGATATTCACGAAAACGTTCTCCAAATGATGAATCAGGATATTGAGGAAACCGTCAAGACCTACTGCGCGGATTCCGCTCCGGATAACTGGAACCTTGAGGGACTTCGCAGCCACTATCTTAATCTGTATCTTATGCAGACTGATCTGCGCTATACAGTTGACGACTTGAACGAGATCTCCGCAAATGACGTTACGGACTTTATCAAGGGGCGCGGCAAACTGATGTTCAAGCTCCGTGAGGAGGATCTTGGTTCGGAAATTCTCCGCGAGGTAGAGCGCGTATGCCTGTTAAAGTCGGTAGATAAGCATTGGATGGATCATATCGACGCTATGGACGAGCTTCGTCAGGGCATAGGACTGCGCGGCTACGCCCAGAAGAACCCCGTTGACGAGTACCGCTTCGAGGGGTACAATATGTTCGACGAGATGATAGCGGCGATCCGCGAGGAGACAGTCCGCGCCGCGTTGTGCGTTCCGATAAGGGCGAACGCGCCTATTCAGCGTGAACAGGTGATGAATCCCTACGCGCCCAACGCGGGAAGCAACACCCCCTACCGTTCGCCGGAACGTGCGGCAAAGAAGGCAAAGAAAAAGTCTCATAAATAAAG
>CAYMTG010000173.1:0-3950 GCA_964393305.1 uncultured Ruminococcus sp. | reverse complement strand
CGCACCGGACGCTCCGGCTCTAAGGCGGCGGGTTCCATTTGACCACGTTAAATGACGGGGCGGAGTCCCTTTTTGAAAACTGCCTTGCAGCCGATAATAAGGCTAAAGGCTTCCTTATATCCCGCCTAAAAAATGCCGAACCTCGAAAAAATTTGAAACTTTTTTGCCTTGAACGCGGACTACTGCTGTGCAAGGGTTTTAAAGCCCTTTGCTTTAATGCCGGTTTGTCCGGAAGATGTTCAGTGCGATGGTTCGAACATTGTTTAATGCAGAACGGCGGGTTTGACGTTAAAAGCGAGGTGAAACAGCGTTGGGAAAACCCGAAATCGACTTATACTTCAATGATGCTTACGTCAGAACATTCAACGCCGTTTCGCGCTATGTGACTTCTCACGCTTCGCGGTTTCAGGACAGCGAGGATATTATCCAGAACGTCTATACGCGGTTCTACAAGCGTATTTCCGAGAAGGGATTCGCCGATATTGAGTCTGCAGAAGCGTTTCTCATAAATATAGCAAAGTTTGAGTGCCGCACGTTCCTTTCCGGCTTTGTGAAACGCCGCGATAAGGTTCGCAGTCTGTCGGATTTCTCCGAGGAGGAATCGAAGGCTCTTGACGCCGAGCTTTCCCGCGACGTACCGCTTCTCGAGGATGTGATGACAAACAAAATTCTCGCGAAGCAGATTTTCGACGATATTATGAAGAACGACAAAACGGTCGGCGAGATTTTCTATCTGCACTTCGTCTGTGATATGAAGCTTGAAGAGGTCGCAAAGAAGATGGGACTGAACGTCTCGACGGTCAAGACCAAGCTTTACCGCACTATTGAGCGGCAGAAAAAGAAATTTGATCTGTAGCGTATTCACTGTGCGCTGCGTATACTGTTAAAATTGCCTCACGCATACGTTTCGCGGCGGGCGGACAGACGCCGGAGGACATTAGATATTGCCCGGTTTTTTGGAGATACCGTAAAATTTACGAAAGGAGGGTTCTTGTGAATAAACGCGATTTTTATAAAGAGCTAATGAGCGAATATACGTTTGACAAGGAAAAGATCCTTGCCAATGCCAAGAAGGGCAAGATGGCAGGACGCAAGCCCCTCCCGCTTTATATAGGCATGACGGCTGCCGCCGCAGTGGTTATTACCGTTAGCGGCGTTTTGATCGCGTCGCATATTCAGGACGATTCGGGCGTTGTGCTGAACCCGAATGGCACCATTATGGAGCTTACCCCCGAGGAGCGCGTGAAAAATGCGCTTAAGCAGCTGCGCGAAAATCAGGATTCCACCGAGACGCATGACGTTCTGGTGTCGTTCAGCAGTCCTCTGGCGCCGCCTCAGGCGCAGGGCGTGCTGACCTGTCAATCCGATATAAGCGTCAGGATGCTGATCATGGAAGATGATTCCAGAGTTATCACGGAGGATGGGATAGCGGCTGTGTTTAACGGCGGTACCCAAAAAATAAGCGGCGCTGTGGTTTACTGCGCAGGCTATCAGATGGCGCAGATCGACGCGAGCGAGTTTGTCGATCTGGTGGAGATTCTCTCCCAAGAGGATCTGGCGGATCTGATGACGATAAAACCGGTGGTGACCGTTCCCGATTCCGTTAAACCCGACAATACCACCGATTCGGACAATAGCAGTCTCGGCGTGGATACTCCCAATGTTCCCGTAGTCGGCGTGGACGATGATCCTAAAGCTCCCGAAGATGGGGATAAGACCGGGGACGGGGAAACGTCTGCTCCGGAAAATCCGGATAATGTCGGCGATCCCGAATATCCCGATGATCCTAATAATACAGGTGATCCCGAAAATCCCGATAATACAAGCAATCCCGAAAATCCGGATAAGACCGAAAAGCCCGGTGCTTCTGTCCGGCCGAATGACCCGGTAACTCCTCCCGAAAATCCGAATGTTCCGGTTGTTCCGGAAGAACCGTCAATAAATACGCCGAAGCTCCCGGATGGAGTTGCTCTGCCCGAAAGCGCGGCGGCGAAGTCTTCCTATATAACCGACGATATTGGGGCGGAGAGGGCGTACTTCCTTACCGAGGACGTATTCTTTGTAAAAACAAAGAACGCTTTGCGCCTATACAAATGGGACGGGCGGGCTGAAAAGCTCGTTGCGGAACAGAGCGCTTCCGATGTTAAGATCTGCTGGATCTCCGAGAATGGCGGTCGTCTGATGGTAACAAGCGTTGAAAACGGTGTACGCAGCAAGATGTATATCGTGGACGCTACCAATTGCACGATCAACGATATGAAGGTCGAGGATATTCTGGGCGGCGGCAAAATAAGCAGTGCCGCGTACAATGAAACTCTTGACGTGTTGGCTCTTTGCGTAAATTATGATGGCAGCAGCGATATAATTGTCGCAAATCTCTCCGGATACCAAGCGGCAAACGAGACGCTTGTCGCTTCGGGACTTTCCGAGGGGGCGGCGCTTATGGCGGCATCCAACGGAGCGGTATATTTCAGCAATCTTACAACCTCTAAAAACGGCGCGGGTACGACTATCTACAAGTATGCGGAAGGCGCGGTTACCGAGGCGAAAAAGCTGGACGGCGCGTATGTGGCGGTAACCAACAGCGCGTTTACTCACGCGATTATGGTGGGCCTAAGCGGATCGTATGTGTTTGATCCCGCGACCTTGAATATGATTTCTTTGCAGAGCGACAAGACGATGTCCTTTGGAGTGTCGGCTCACTCGCTGGCTTGCAACGGCGGATACTTTACTATAAGCGGCGGTCAGTTAGTTGCGGATGAATCCTTCACGACTATCTCGAAGATCGACTTTATGCGGAGCTTCTCCACAAAATATGCGGCTGCTGTAAGCAACGGCTCTGTGAGAATTATTCCTTCATCGTATACAGACAAGATCATGGCGCAGGGCGTGACCTTTGTTCAGCCGTCGGAGAACGCCTCGCCTGAGGCGCGTGCGGCTGTGAACTCCGCGATCGGCGTTATCAACGCGATAGCGGACGGCAAGGCTGACAAGTGCGGCATTGATACCGCTGAGAAGCTTTCCCAGACTATTGACGCTTGCTTTACCGACACTGCTGCGGCTGAGCTTAAGACCAAGTGCGGCATTACAGACGGTTCGCTGAATTACAATTCGGGTTCGCTTACCGCGATCACCGTGGCGGATACGGTGCTTGTAATGCAGGACAACGAGAACGGAACGCTGTTCGTTAAGGCGGGTACATTTGACGGGAGAACCGGTTACCTCACGATTTCAGTGAAGCTGGTTACCGAGGATGGCGTGCTGAAGGCGGATTGCATTATCAACTGAGTTCTTTTTAAAGAGAGATTGTGTCCTGACAAAATATGTTTGTTATGGCAGAACCTTACAAAATATCCCCCGCCTGCAATAGTAGGCGGGGCGGATTTTTCGGGCGGTGAGCGCGTATGAGCAAGAAATTATGGGTGTGTGTGGCGGCGGCGGTCGTACTGGCGGCGGCGCTTGTCGTACTCTGGTGTCTGATGCGGAATATCGAACGCTTGGACCCGACAGCGGAGATTTATCTGGACGGGGAGCTGGTCAAAAGCGTCCCCCTTTCGGATGAATGCCAATTTGTGGTTGAGTGCGAGGCGGGATTTAACCAAATTACCGTGCGGGACGGGGAGATTTTCGTCAGTGATGCGGACTGCCCGGATAAGGTTTGCGTTCACACGGGCGCGATTTCCGGCGGCGCGGTGCCGATAGTCTGCCTTCCCCACCGTCTTGAGATACGTGTGGTAAACGGGGATGGCTCTGTTGACGCACAGCTCTGATACTATTTTTATCGGATCGCAGACCTTGCTTGCTGTTTGATCCCGCCGTACAGGGCGCGGCAGAGCCCCGCGCCTTGCCGCGTTAAATGACGGGCAAATCCCCCTGTTGAAAAAACTTTTTAGTCTGTCTGTGTCCGCGCAGCGGGGAACGGGCAGACATCGAAACGGTATTTTTGGGGA
>CAYMTG010000172.1:0-3984 GCA_964393305.1 uncultured Ruminococcus sp. | reverse complement strand
GGGACTTTGTCCCGGATTATGAGAGGAAATTCAGGAAAATAACAATGAACATAACGCTTAACAACGCGAATTCCGCTGAGGTAAAGAAGATCAAGGAGCTGTACCGCGCCGCCTTCCCGAAGGAGGAACGCGCTCCGTTCGGCATGATGGCGCGCAAAGCACGGCGCGGCAAGGGGCGAATGCTCGCCGCAAAGGACGGCGATACGTTCGTAGGCTTCACGTATATTGTCGAGAACGCAGCCTGCGCGTATCTCTTTTATCTCGCGATCTCCCCCGAGGCGAGGGGACGCGGGTACGGCTCGGCGATTCTCGGAAAGCTGCGTGAAATGTACAAGGGCAAGCGGTTGTTTCTGGCGCGGGAGAGCTTAGATCCCGCTTCGGACAACTACGAGCAGCGCGTGCGGCGGCACGAGTTCTACTTACGCGGCGGCTTTGAGGATCTCGCGTGCAAGATACGCGAGTACAAGGTCACGTTTGACGTGATGAGCGTCGGCGGGAACATCACTCCCGAGGACTACGCAGACGTGATGACCCCGTGGTGCGGGAAATTTCTCATAAAATACGCGCCTATGAAACTGATCCCATAAAGGTCATCCGGCACTTTATCGCCGACCCGATGAAAGGAGTACCCATGAATTACGGCTACTTTGACGAAGAAAAAAGAGAATACGTTATAACCCGTCCCAACACCCCCGCCCCTTGGGCGAACTACCTCGGCAGTCCCGAATACGGCGCTATCATTTCTAATAACGCGGGCGGCTACAGCTTCGAGAAGAGCGGCGCGAACGGCAGAATTATCCGCTACCGCTTCAACGGCGTGGCTTCCGATACCCCGGGGCGCTACGTATATCTGCGCGATCTTGACAGCGGCGAGTACTGGAGCAGCTCGTGGGCGCCCGTCTGCAAGCCGCTCGACGAGTTCAAGAGCGAATGCCGCCACGGCACTGCCTACACCGTGATCTCCTCGGAATACAAGGGGATACGCGCCGAGGTCTCCTATTACGTCCCGCTCGGCAAGACCTACGAGGTCTGGCGCGCAAGGGTCACCAACGCAAGCGCCGAGACCCGCCGCCTTGCCGTATCGGGAGTTTGCGAATTCGTCAACGATAACAACTACGAGCAGGATCAGGTCAATCTCCAGTACACGCTGTTCATCACCCACACCTATTTCAAGGAGAATTTCATTCTCCAGCGGCAGAACGAAACGGAGGGCGGCATTTCGCGCTTTCTCGGACTTGCGGACGCGCCCGTTTCCGCATACTGCGGAGACCGCGAGTCGTTTATCGGCGCGTACAGAAGCTACGCCAACCCGGAGGGGATAGAGCGCGGTCTGCCGAACACGCTCAACTACTGCGGGAACTCGGTGGGCGCACTCCAAAGCGACGCTGTGCTTGCCCCGAACGAGACCCGCGTATTCACGTTCGTTCTCGGACAGAAGAACGAGGACGAGGCGCGGGAAATCCTCGCCCGCTACAAGGACGAAAGCGCCGCCGAGAGCGAAATTGCCGAGCTTAAAGACTACTGGCACGGCAAGCTCGGCAATCTCACGGTACACACCCCCGACCCCGACTTCAACAATATGGTGAACACATGGAACGCGTATAACTGCTTTATCACGTTTATCTGGTCGCGTGCGGCTTCGCTCGTCTACTGCGGACTGCGCAACGGTTACGGCTACCGCGATACCGTTCAGGATATTCAGGGGATAATCCACCTCGCGCCCGACTCCGCACGGGAGCAGCTCGAATTTATGCTCTCCGCGCAGGCGGCGAACGGCGCGGGACTTCCCCTTGTCAAGTACTCCCACAAGGCGGGGCAGGAGAACACCCCCGACGACCCCGAATACGTCCGCGAGACGGGACATCCCTCGTGGCGTGCGGACGACGCGCTCTGGCTGTTCCCGACCGTATACAAGTATATAGGCGAGAGCGGCGATACCGCGTTTCTCGACAAGGAAATACTATTCGCGAACAACGGCGAGAGCGGCACGGTGTACGAGCATCTGAAACGCGCTATAGCCTTCTCCGTGAACAATCTCGGCAGTCACGGAATGCCTGCGGGACTTCACGCGGACTGGAACGACTGTCTCCGTCTCGGCAAAAGCGGCGAGAGTACGTTTGTAGCGTTTCAGCTTCTGTACGCGGTGAAGATACTCCGCGAATATGCCGTTATGAAGAACGATAACGGCTATGTGGGAGAGCTCGATAAAATCAGCGCATCGCTCGGCAAGGCGCTTGACGGCTGCTGGGACGGTGACCGATTTATCCGAGGCTGCCGCGAGACGGGCGAGATCATCGGAAAGCGCACCGACCCCGAGGCGAATATGTGGCTCAACCCACAGAGCTGGGCGGTCATCTCCGGATTTGCCGGAAAGGAGCGCGGCACGGCGGCGCTTGATTCCGTCTCCCGCGAGCTGAACACCCCCTACGGCGCTATGCTGATGTACCCGCCGTATGAAAATCACGCATTTGAGGGAGCGCTTATGCACTGCTTTAACAAGTGCGTCAAGGAGAACGCAGGGATCTTCTCGCAGCCTCAGGGCTGGCTTATTCTCGCGGAAGCGAAGCTCGGGCGCGGCGATATGGCGTACAGGTACTGGAGAGAAGCGTGTCCCGCCGCGTATAACGACCGTGCGGAGCTTCGCGTAATGGAGCCGTACGTGTACGGGCAGTTCACCGAGGGCAAGGACAGTCCCTTTGCGGGGAGATCGCACGTTCACTGGCTGACAGGCACGGCTTCTACCGTGATGGTAGGCACGGTGGAGGGAATACTCGGACTTATCCCGAACGCGGAGGGTCTGACTATCGACCCGTCTATCCCCTCCGCATGGAAGTCGCTCACCATCGACAAGATATTCAGAGGGAAGAAGCTCCATATCACCATCAACAATCCGAACGGCGCACAGCACGGAGTGAAAACCTTGACGCTTAACGGCAAAATTCTTGAAAAAAACACTGTTTCGGCGGCAATTCTTAACGCCGAAAATGAAATAGTTGTCGAAATGGGTTGACTTTTCCGCGAAAATTCTATATAATAATGAAGGACGATCAAAATGACATTCCCAGAAGCCATCAGGACGGAAACCGAGCGGCTCTGCTCCTCGCAGAGCATAACAGCGCTCTCGGAAACAGCCCGCCGCATATCCGAGAGCTACCGCTCGGCGGGCGCGAACCGCACTATTACGGGAGAGCGTGAAATTCTGACGTATGCGGCGGCGCGTATGCCCGCGACGTTCGGCGCGGTAAGCCGCGCTCTGGAGCTGTCGCTTGAATGTTTCGGCGGCGAGATACGCTCAATCGCGGACTACGGCGCGGGAACAGGCGCGGGGGTGATCGCGGCGGCGCTGCTCACCGGGTGCGGAAAGCTTTTCGCGTACGAGCGCGAGCCGAATATGCTGAGGTTGGGCGCGAGGTTCTGCGAGCTGCTGAATATTCCGGTAAAATGGGAGAGCCGGGATATTACCCGTGATTTTCCCGAGAGAAGGACGGATCTGGCGATCTGCGCCTATTGCCTGAACGAGCTGCCCGAGCCGGCGCGGGAAAAGGTTCTCGCCCGTCTCGCGGAAAGCGCAGACAGGCTTCTTATCATAGAGCCGGGAACTCCCGCGTCGTTCGCGCAGATGAAAAAGCTCCGCACGGCACTTATCGAGCGTGGATTTTCGATAGCCGCGCCCTGTCCGCACAGCGGCAAATGCCCCCTCCCCGAGGACGACTGGTGTCACTTCTCGGAGAGGGTTCAGCGGTCGGCGCTCCACAAGCGGCTTAAGGGCGGGGACGCGCCGTACGAGGACGAGAAATTCTGCTTTCTGGCTGCGGAGCGTAACGCTGCCCCACGCGAGGCGCGAATTCTCCGGAAGCCTATCGTACAAGCGGGGAAGATCACCCTGAAGCTATGCACAGCAAACGGCTTGGAGACGCGCATTGTCGCCAAAAGCAATTCCCAATTCAAGGCGGCGCGGAAAGCGGAGGTCGGCGACAGCTTCCC
>CAYMTG010000171.1:2034-3995 GCA_964393305.1 uncultured Ruminococcus sp. | reverse complement strand
AAGGCGGACACAAAAATTCTCCATTCTCCATTCTCAATTCTCAATTCTAAATTATACATTATTTAAAGTATTGCCTCAAGCACTCTTGCGATGATCCGATAGTACTGTACGTCTCCTAAATTCCAAGTGGTATGAGAATACACCGAATCCAAGCTCAGCACATACTCGCCGCCGCTTTTTCCGTGAATAAGATAGTGCTGTAACGCGAACGTGCTTTGCTCCATCAGCATACCGTACACCTTTGGCGCACGCAGCGCAAAATACTCGGAGTTGTTCGTCGTAAGATACCCGTTTGTATATTCGCGGGTAAGTCCCTCATCATAGATATAGCCGATAGTGCGGCTCGTTATTTCGGGAGTTAGACACCTCTGCCCGTACTGCGCTTTTACGCATCCTGCGGTCTTGTCGTAGAGAACGACCCGCTCTATCGAGAAGTAGCGGGAGATCTTCTCAAGGATCTCCTCCGGATCAAGACGCTCTCCGCAAAGCTGTGAGTTCGCGAGGGCGCATACCAGCTCGCTCTTGCCAAAGCCGGATTTCTTGAAGCCGTACCTGATAATATCCTCGACAGGCCCGTGCTTCTCCTCGTTGTAGACGATGTACCGATCCTTGCCCTTGTCCTTTGCGCGGTAGAGAAACGCGTCGGCGAGCTTGAACATCTCCTCGAACGAGCCGTTGTAGTCGTCGGGATAGAGCGAACACCCGATCGACACGGTGACCGAAAACCCGTCCTTTGCCTTGCTGTAAGCGTTCGTGACCAGCGAGCGTATACCCATCAGCGTATAGCGTACCTGGTTTATATCATCGAAATTGTCATATACTATAAAGAACTCGTCGCCGCCTATCCTGCCGAGCTTTCCCATATCGCCTGCCGATTTCATGAGAATATCAGCGATACGGCGAAGCACCTCGTCGCCCTTTGAATGTCCGAAGTTGTCGTTTATCTGTTTGAAGTCGTCAAGATCCACGATACAGACGCCCGTAGGAAGGTGGAGATCGTTGATACGGTGTCTTGCGTAGGCGGTAATGCGCCCCTTGGTGTATGCTCCCGTGAGCTGGTCGAACGTATCAAGAAACGACGGCGATACGCACGATGAACCAAATCTTCCCACCGCCATTTTATAGACGGCGTTTTCGTAGATCGCAAGTCCGGTAAGCGTCAGCTCCCTGTCACCGTCCAAACACTTCACCGACACGGTGAAGGCACGCGCCCCCGAGCGGATATTCGACACAAATTTTGAGAAGTCCTCTTGGGATACGTCCCTGAGCTTGAGCGACATCTTCTCCTCAAACGCGTCAAGCGGGATAGTGGAGAGAATGTTCTCCTCAATGCCGCTGCGGCGCAGAGTTATCTTGCCGGTATCGGCGTTATATTTGAAAAACACGCCGCCGAACTGCTGTATCAGCTCGTCGTTTATACGTTTTTTCATCGCGCCGTCCTCGCAGGCGGCCACCAGAGCGTCAGGCTCTATCATACGCATCCTGATCGAGTCGGGACAGGTGGGCGGAAGGAGACGGCACGCCATATCGGCGATCTTTCCGTCGCCGTCCTCAAGCTTCAGCATGAAAACCTCGTCGGAGATCTCCCCGTTTGCGTGCTGTTCGAGGATCTCTTTGGAATTCTCCCTGAGCAAGGTATCAAAGGTGTTATAGAACCTGTATTTCAGGAACGCATAGTTAGCCGCATCGGAATAGATGAAGTCGTAGTTGTTCTTGTAGAATTCCAATTCACACATACGGCGATTGAACATATAACCCATAAATTCACCCCGGATCTCGGATCTTTCCGTCACCTTTTCGTTCTGCGGATCCCGCATCTATCAAAGCCGATAAATCAGTTCTCCCCCATACAATTATAACATATCCCGAAGGAATTTTCAAGCAATTTCCATATTGTCGGCAGACGATTTTAACATTTTGTGCATTTTGACGAAAAATCTGTTGACGCGGCTGCCGCACGA
>CAYMTG010000171.1:0-1934 GCA_964393305.1 uncultured Ruminococcus sp. | reverse complement strand
ATTTTGCGTAAAAGCAGTATGGCTATGGGATCTGCGGCGGCAGTTCCCGAGATCTCGCGTATCGGTTCGGGAGAAGCTTTCTCGCCGTCCGCGAAGACCTCGTATTCTCCCTCTATGGAGAACGTCAGCGGCTCGCGGAGGGGATTTACCGCCAGGGTGAACTCCCCGATATGCGCGATAAACGCGCCGTCCCTCAAGTCGGAGAACGTTATTTCCTCGGCGGATCCCGCCCATAGCACGGGGAATTTTCTCCGAATGGCGATAAGTCCCCTATAGTATTCCACGACGCTGCGGTAAATCGCCGCGTTTTCCCATTTAATGGAATTTACGCTGTCGGGGGATCTGTAGCTGTTGTGGTCGAAGCCTTCCCCGGCGGGGAGCGGCTTGGAGCGCAGAAATTCCTGCCCCGCCGCGATAAACGGCACTCCCCGCGACAGCAGCACCAGCGCCGCGCCCAGCTTGTCGGCGGCTATGCGTTCTTCTTCGGGGGAGTCGGGCATTGATACCGCCAGCTTGTCCCAAAAGGTAAGATTGTCGTGACATTCCACGTAATTTATCCGCTGAATGGGGTTTTCCCCACCCGCAAACGCGGACTTCATCGTGTCGGCGCGGTCTTTCGCGTTTCCGTTGATATAGCCGCAGTCCCCGTCCGAGAAAACCGAACCCTTCACGCAGTCGCGGAACTCGTCCGAGAACAGCGAATAGTCGGGAATTTTCGCCGCGTTTGCTATACTCCCGCGCATTTCCTCGGGGAGCGGAGACTCGCCGCCCGTCCAGCCTTCGCCGTACAGCAGCACGGCGGGGTTTATTGCTTTCAGACGCTCGGCGCAGAGGTTAAGCGTTTCTATATCGATAAGCGCCATAAGGTCAAAGCGAAAGCCGTCAATGCCGTATTCTTTGACCCAATGACACAGACAGTCGGCGATCAGCTTACGCGCCATAAGCCGTTCGGAGGCGACCTCGTTCCCGCATCCGGAGCCGTTGGAGAGCTTTCCGTCCTTGTTATGCCGGAAGTAATAGCCCGGGCAGGGATGTCCCCCGCCCTTTGCCGCGTTAAATGACGCGGCAGACCTTATTGAATTGGGAAAAACAGCGTTTAACGGAGATCTTTTCACATTGCAGACGTGATTGAACACCACGTCCATTATAACGCCGATACCTCGGCTGTGGAGCGAATTCACCATCTCCCGAAACTCCCGCACCCGCGCAAAGCCGTCGTTCGCGTCCGAGGAATACGAACCCTCCGGGCAGAAGTAATTCAAAGGGTCGTACCCCCAGTTGTAGGCGGGGTGCTTGGCGGTCTCATCGACGCCGGCGAAGTCGAACGTGGGGAGAAGATGGACGTGGGTTATCCCCAGTTCCGCGAGATAATCAAGTCCCGCAGGATCGCCGAAAGAGTTCTTTACTCCGCTTTCGGCAAACGCCGAGTATTTTCCCCGCGCCTTGAAATCCGCGCTCTTGTCCATCGAAAAGTCGCGGATATGAAGCTCGCAGATCACCGCCCGTTCTTTGGGGACTGCGGTAAAGGGGGTAATGGGCGGTAAAAGCGCGGGGTTATAGATAAAGCCGCGTCTGCCGTTCGCGCACGCGCTCTTTGCGTAAGGGTCGATAGTCTCCCGCGTCCTGCCGTTTATTACGACGGAGAGGGTGTAGTATACCCCGCTGAGATCGCCCTCGGCGGCGGCAGTCCATACGCCGTTCTCCGAAACCATAGGGATAGATCTTATGGGTGTTTTGGAAGCGGCGGCGCGGTAGAGATTGACGCTTACCCGCTCGGCGAGGGGAGACCACACGCGGAATACCGTGCGCTTCGGGGCATAAACGGCGCCGAGCGGCGTGTCGGCGGCGAATTGCCTGTCGATAAGCGAAAAGTCGGGATTTTTTTTCATTTTCAAAAATTTCCTCTTATTTTTTATTCAAAATTCGCAAAACTA
>CAYMTG010000170.1:0-4022 GCA_964393305.1 uncultured Ruminococcus sp. | reverse complement strand
TCTCAAACAAGGTTTTTAGAGGTGACCTTTAGTGTCGGCGGTCAAACGTTAAGGATAATACCCTCGTAGAGGGCGCAGGCGATTGCCGCAGCGAGATATCCAAGGAAATTAAGGGCGAATATTTTTCTTGGAGAACTGCCCAAATGCACCGTCCCGCCTCGCGCTATCGTCATCAGCGTCTCGGATAAACCCGCCGATACCGCCGCGCCGAACGCCGTTATAAACAACAGCAGTATCGAAGACGGGAGCAGGATCCATGCCTTTGTCGCCGCCACACGGAGGGATAATCCCAATCCTGCGGCAAGCGGCACCAGCCACACCAACAGATCCCCCAAGGCAAAGAAGCCGAGCAGGAATTCCGCTCCGAGAAAAGCCGCTCCCAGAAGCGTGCGTTTGAGAAATATCCTTCCGAACGGATCCACAAGCGAGTTTGCCATCTCCTCGGATAAATCGGCAGTCCTCGAAATCACAATACCGCCGATCACTCCGCACAAGGCTGATAGTCCCATAAGGAGAAACGCGCTGCTGCGGCGAACCTTCGGATAGCGTACGTGGGTGTATTCCTCTTGCGGCAAGGCGGCGGGGTCTTCGAGAGGGGCGGGTTCGGCGGAGTCGGCAGGATTTGCAGTGTCGGCAGGGTCGCGAGCGATCTCAAAAAACTCCACAGGCGCGGAGAGCCGAGATTCGTCCGCCGTATCAATGGGGAGAACTCCCCTGTTCTGAATATTCGATACCATTTTTCACTCCTTCAGGGCATTTGTACAACTATGGCTTGTACGTTCTTTACTTGAGGCAGCACCGTGCAAAGACCGCGCTCCGCGCTTTGTGCGGTGTTACCTTAATATATTCTCCCACCGGGGAAAAAATGACAGGAGATATTATGAACTACGATGTAATTATTGTCGGAGCAGGACCTGCGGGCATTTTCACCGCGGTTGAAATGCTCCGCTTAGGAACCAAGAAAAAAATACTTATCGTTGAAAAGGGACTGCCTCTTGAAGAGCGTCAATGTCCCAAATCCCAAACAAAGATCTGCGTGAACTGCAAGCCGTATTGCAATATTACAACAGGTTTTTCCGGCGCCGGGGCGTTTTCGGACGGGAAGCTGTCGCTCTCATGTGAGGTGGGCGGCACTCTTCCCGAGCTTATCGGCGAACAGAAGGCTCAAGAGACGATAGACTATACCGACAGGATCTATCTTGAATTCGGCGCGGACACGCATGTAGAGGGCGTTTCCAACCCCGAGAAGATCCGCGATATACGCAAGAAAGCGATAAACGCAAATCTCAAGCTGGTGGACTGCCCTATCCGCCATCTCGGCACGGAAATGGCGCACGAGTTGTATCTGAGGATCGAGCATTATCTTCTCGACAACGGCGTGGAAATCAAGTTCCGGACGACGTGCGATGATATTATGGTCGAGAACGGACGTTGTACGGGTATTCTGTACTCCGACTGCCGCGGGATCGATGTCCGGCAGCCGATTTACGGAGAAAAGGTCGTTATCGCAACCGGACGCAAGGGCGCGGACTGGCTGGAGAAGATCTGCGAGGAACACAATATCGAGCACCGTGCGGGAACCGTCGATATCGGCGTCCGCGTAGAGGTTCGCAACGAGGTCATGGAGGAGGTAAACGAGGTACTGTACGAGTCCAAGCTTATCGGTTACCCCGCGCCATTCCGCAACAAGGTGAGGACGTTCTGCCAGAACCCGGGCGGCTTTGTCGCTCAGGAGAACTACGACGAGGGACTCGCCGTGGTCAACGGTCATTCCTTCAAGAACCTGAAATCCGACAACACCAATCTCGCGATTTTGTGTTCCCACAACTTCAGCGTCCCCTTTAATCAGCCGATCGAGTACGCAAAGAAGGTCGGCGAGCTTGCGAATATGCTCGGAAACGGGCATATTCTCGTACAGCGCTACGGCGATATTCTCGACGGAAAGAGAACGTGGGAAAAGGAACTGTCCTTCTCCAACGTAAAGCCCACTCTCCCCGACGCGGTCGCGGGAGACATTACGGCGGCTATCCCCTACCGCACCATGACGAACATCATCAACTTCATCAAGGCGGTGGACAACGTTGTGCCGGGCTTCGCGAGCCACGAGACGCTGCTCTACTCGCCCGAACTGAAATTTTACTCCAACCGCGTGAAGATGGACGAGCATTTCAACACAAATATCGAAAATCTCCATTGTCTGGGCGACTCCAGCGGCTGGACTCGCGGTCTTATGATGGCAAGCATTATGGGCGTGCTTATGGGCAGAGAGATAGAAAAATATTGATTAAAGGGAACCTCTAGAAACCGTTTAAAAAAAGGAAGATCAAACTATGAGAATGCGCAGAAAAAAGAATCTTGACGGGCGGCTTGCCGCCTGCGGAGAATTTATGCTGTATATGCAATGTCAGAACGAGAATGCGAACGACCCCCTTTCGGAGGAGTTTTTCGCAAGCTCGCAAAAGGTATTCGGCAACGACAACCCCTTGTATCTGGAGATAGGCTGCGGGAAGGGCGGCTTCGCGCTGGAGTTCGCCGGGCAAAATCCCGATATTAACCTTATAGCGATTGAAAAGACGCATAACGTCATTGTCACGGGACTGGAAGCGCAGATGAAGGAGAGGCTCCCTAACCTGCGCTTCTGCCTGGGACAGGCGGAGTATCTCGACCATATGTTCCACGAGCATACTGTGGACAGGCTTTTCCTCAATTTCAGCTGCCCGTTCCCCAAAAAGCAATACGCCAATCACCGACTGACGCACGCACGTTTTCTGGAAATCTACCGAAAAATCCTCAAAAATGGCGCGGAAATTCACCAAAAAACAGATAATATGCACTTTTTTGAGTTCTCAATCGAGCAATTTTCCGCAAACGGATTTCCAATGAAAAATATAAGCCTCGACTTACATAACAGCGGCTTTGAGGGGAATATTATGACGGAGTACGAAAAACGCTTCACCGAGCTGGGTCAGCCTATTTATCGGCTCGAAGCGATAAACTCTTTGGAGGAATAAGCATGAAGGAGATCAAGGGGCATTTCCCAAGCACAACGGGATTGTGCGATATACATTTCTACTTTTTTAAGCCGGAGCATCCAAAAGCGCTTGTAATGCTGTCTCACGGGATGTGCGAGTACATCGAACGCTACAGGGAATTCGCGGAGTTCCTCTGCGAGAACGATATCGCGCTCTGCGGCAACGACCACATAGGTCACGGCAGCTCCATACGCGATGAAAATATGCTCGGCTTCTTCGGCACGGAGAACGGCTGCGTCAATATGGTACGCGACCTGCACCGAATGAAAATTATCCTCGACAAGGAATTCCCGGACATACCCCATTTCCTGATGGGACACAGCATGGGCAGTTTCCTTTCGAGGATCTACATCTCGAAATACGGCGAGACCGACAAGTTCAGCGGGTTCATCGTCTCGGGGACTGCGGGCGGCATCACAGGCTCCGCGCCCCTCGAACGAGTGATAGACGTTGCGGGCAGGCGGCACGGCGAGCTGTACCGCCACAAGTTCGGCGCGAGGGCGGTATTCGGGATCTTCAATCTCCGGACTCAAAATCACCGCACCCCCAACGACTGGCTCTCCCGCGACGACGAGCAGGTCGACAAGTTCTGTGCCGACCCGAAGTGCAATTTTCTCTTTACGATAGCGGGATACCGTGACCTGATGAACGCGCTGCTTTGCTGCAACACACTCCCCGTTATTGAAAACACCCCCACCGACCTCCCAATGCTTTTCATAAGCGGAGGGATGGACCCTATCGGCGAGTACGGCAGCGGAGTTCGCCATGCGGTCGCAAGGTATCTCGACCACGGCTGCGAGGCTAACCTCCGTATTTACCGCGAGGCGCGCCATGAGCTGCTATTCGAGCTTAACCGCAAGGAGGTTATGAACGATATACTTGAATTTCTCGTTAAACGAATATAGGTCACCTCTAAAAACACAAGTTTTGAGGTGACCTTATGTATTTTTAATCCTTGACCCGTGACATCAATGCCACGCACTCCACATG
>CAYMTG010000169.1:0-4029 GCA_964393305.1 uncultured Ruminococcus sp. | reverse complement strand
CATAATAGGAGAGTACTATGGACATAATCTTGCTGAAATACCCCGAGACCACCTCATGGCTTGAGCTTGAGGACTGCACGGGTCGGCTCACCCGCGCCCGCAGAAACGGCGTTCTCAAAAAGAAAACCGAGGGCGACAGGATAAACGCGCTGCTCTCGCGGCTGCTGTTGCTGTCGGAGATCGAGAGCCGCACCGGGATACGGCAAAGCAAGATAGAGTTCACGCACGGCACGCACGGCAAGCCGTATATTCGGGGCAGCGAGCTGCAATTCTCGCTGTCGCATACGGGCAGCGCAATATGCCTTGCCTTTTCGGAGAACGGCGAGATCGGTGTGGATATTGAGCGGCGCGACCGCGCCGTCAAGCCGGAGATGTACAAGCGCGTTCTTTGCGGCGAGGAGCTGTCCGCCTTGGAGAACGGCGGGAGCTTTATCCGCTTCTGGGTGCAGAAGGAGGCGTTCCTCAAGCGGCTGGGGCTTGGCATCTCGCGGGATCTGCGCGGGGTAAACACGCTCACTCTCCCGAATACGGCGGCAGTTGAGTACGGCGGCTGCTTTATCGGGATTTCAGGCAAAGAGGTTACAGATAAAGAGGTGCAGGTTCGCGAAATCGAGCTTAGCGCGCTTCTTGACAGATACAAGACCTGATCGCAAAGTGCAGGAGGGGGTCGGGAGCTTCGCCCACGGGACAGCTCCGACGCGTCAGCGCCGCAAAGCAGCAATCCTCGGGCGAAAAAATCACTTTCTTTCTTAATCTCTTTTTGAAAGAAAAATAAAAATTTCAGACCCAAAACAATAAGAACAGGAGCAAAAAATGCAATTAGCAGCGATCTTCGGGCGAAAAAAATCACTTTCTTTCTTAATTTCTTTTTTGAAAGAAAAATAAAAATTTCAGACCCAAAACAATAAGAACAGGAGCAAAAAATGCAATTAGTAGCAATCGTCGGACGACCAAATGTCGGAAAATCCACGCTTTTCAATAAGCTTGTCGGCAAGCGGCTTTCCATAGTGGACGACACTCCCGGAGTTACCCGCGACCGAATTTACAGCCGCTGTGAATGGCTGAACAGGGAGTTTATGCTGATAGATACGGGCGGTATCGAACCTAAGACGGACGACGTTATCCTTGCGCAAATGCGCGAACAGGCTATGCTCGCCATTGAGAGCGCGGATTGTATCATCTTCGTCACGGATATGACCGCGGGAGTTACCGCGGACGACGCGGACGTGGCGCAGCTCCTCACAAAGAGCGGCAAGCCCGTCGTTCTCGCGGTAAACAAGGACGACAACATAGGCGCGCCCCCGCCCGAGTTCTACGAGTTCTACAATCTCGGACTGGGCGATCCGATCTCCGTTTCGGCGGTACACGGACACGGCACGGGCGACCTTCTTGAGGCTGTTTTCAAAAATCTCCCCCCGGAAGAACCCGAGGAATACAACGAGGACTCCATCAAGGTAGCCGTTATCGGCAAGCCGAACGTGGGAAAATCCTCGCTTGTAAACCACATCACCGGCACGGAGCGTTCCATCGTTTCGGATATCGCGGGAACCACCCGCGACGCGGTGGACAGCGAAGTGGTACGCGGCGAGGACAAGTTCGTCTTCATAGATACGGCGGGTATGCGCCGCAAGGCAAAGGTGAAGGAGAATATCGAGCATTTCAGCGTGCTGAGAGCGCTGATGGCGGTAGACCGCGCCGACGTGTGCGTGGTAATGATAGACGCGACGGTCGGATTTACCGAGCAGGACAGCAAGGTCGCGGGATACGCCCATGACAATGGCAAGGCCTGCGTTATCGCCGTAAACAAGTGGGACGCTGTTCCCGACAAAACGGACAAGACTCTCGCGGACTTCACCAAAACGCTGAAGAACGACTTCTCCTTTATGAGCTACGCGCCGTTTGTTTTCATTTCGGCGAAAACGGGGCAGCGCATCGATAAGCTGTTCGAGCTTATCAAGGAAGTGCATGAGCAGCACTCGCGGAGGATCTCAACCGGCGTACTCAACGATATGCTCAACTACGCGACAAGCCGCGTCCAGCCGCCGTCCGACAAGGGCAAGCGCCTGAAGCTCTACTATATGACGCAGGCTTCGACCAACCCGCCGAATTTCGTGGTGTTCTGCAATAACAAGGAGCTTTTCCACTACTCCTATCAGCGTTATCTGGAAAATCAAATCAGGGAAACGTTCGGACTGGATAAAACACCCATCAAGCTGACTATCAGGGAGCGTGGCGAGTAAATGGCAAATATAAATACTATCATAAAGGCTTGCAGAGCTTATCTGCTGAGATCCCGCGCCGTGCCGATCATAATCGCGGCGGTGCTGACGGCGGCTTTCGCGGCGCTCGCGCTGAACGCGGATCTTATATTCGGCGAGGAGCTGAACCTGATGTGGCTGTTTCTCGTGCTGGGAGCGATCACGCTGGTGTTCCTGATACGTGAGATCTACGTGAACGTGTTCTCGAAGCCGGGGCGGCTTCGCGTTCATCTGAGCAATCTCCCCTCCGAGGAACGGGCAAGGGTTATCGACGAGTTTGCGGTGACAAAACCCGAACACGGACGCTATTTTTTAAGGGATTTTGTCGTGTTCTTTCCGTTTGATTCGGGAATAATCCGCTACTCAAGGATCGACGAGGTCTCCGTTTACCCCAACAGCATAGGGATAAACGGCGGCGGACGGCTTTTCTTCCTGAAAACGGAGAAGTCGGAGGATCCCGCCGAGCTTGCGCAGAAGCTGCGCGACCGTATCCCGGACAAGCCCGACGACGAGAGTATTGAGGACGAGATCGCGGATAACAAGGAAATCCGGGCACTCGACGACAGCAGCGGTGACAGCGAATGAAAGAAATTCTGACACAATATCGAAAAATCTATCGTGCGACGATTATCGGCAACTGGACGGTAAGCGCCGTCTGCGTTTTTTTACTCGCGCTTGTGGGGGGGTTCGCAAAGAATCCGCTCAGGGCGATAATCATTTCGGCGGGATTGACGCTGCTGTCGCTTTTCTACACGGCTGAGTTTATCATCGAACCGCTGATTTTCAAGCACAGAATAACCAAGGCGGGCGGGGAGCTGCTCTCCTCGCTTGACGAGAAACCCGCAAAATTCCCGACGCGCTTTTTCTTCGGGAATACCGCCGTATTTTTCGCGAACTGGAAAATAAAATACGCGGACTGCCGCGAGATACTCTCAGCGGAGCTGATCCGCTCCGAAATACGGCTTACGCTGAAGGACGGGAAAACCCTCTATATGCCGTTTAAGGCAGGCGAAAACCCCGCAGTGATATGCGCGGTCCTCCGTAACTTAAACGGAGACATAGACTTTGTGATAGACGGAAAGCATATCGACAAAGCAACGAATAAATCAAAGCGAGGATAAATTATGATCTGGGTATGCTACATCATCATGCTTGCCGTGCCGTATCTGCTTGCGGGGATAAACACCTCGATTATCGTATCAAAGGTGAAAACGGGCAAGGATATACGCACTATGGGCAGCAAAAACGCGGGACTTACCAACACCCTGCGCGTTCTGGGAAAGGGCGCGGCGGGCATCGTCCTGATAGGAGACGCGGCAAAGGCGGCAATCGCCGTGCTGCTGGTGCGGCTGGCGTTCTTGTGTCTCGGGGGAGTGGACACCACAGACCCCGCGCTCGGTATGACGTGGGTAGAGTATATGGCGGTGCTGATGGCGATAGTGGGACATTGTTTCCCGCTGTACTACGGCTTTCGCGGGGGAAAGGGCGTACTCGCCGCTATTTCGGCGATTTTCGTGCTGGACTGGAGAATAGCCTGCGTACTGCTCGGAATATTTATAGTTCTGGTGGCGGTCACGCGTTATGTGTCGCTCGGGAGCTGCGTCGCGTCCTCGTGCTTCTGCATAGCCGCACCGCTGTTCGGGCATTTTCTCGATAAAGACCCCGCGTTTATCGTCAACACCATAATAGCGGCATTCTGCGGAGGACTTATCGTATGGAGACACCGCGAGAATATCAAGCGGCTTGCTTCCCACACCGAGAAAAAACTCGG
>CAYMTG010000168.1:0-4054 GCA_964393305.1 uncultured Ruminococcus sp. | reverse complement strand
TATGAGATTTATATTATTTTACCTTTTTCGCCGATTTTTCGTGAGAATTTCTTACGATACTCGGAAAATCACGATAACAAAGGGAATTTTCCTAGTAAGAACGGCAGTCGTGCCGTTAAAATCAATTGTGAGAATAACAATCAGGCGCTCGCTTTTTCTGCGGCTGTTCCGCGCAAGGGAGATCGAGATCCTCTGCAATCTCGGCAGCGTCAAATTCTTTCTTGGGCGGGACGAGCCGTTTCCGCTTGCGGGGGAGTTCTCCGAGCCGCCGTCAGCCAAAACCTCGACGTTCGCCGAGGCGGCGCTTGGCGCGTTCTCCGATACCCACGCTTTGGGCGGGGTGTTCCTGTTCGCCGCCGCGCTGACCCGCGTGAGCCGTCTGCTCGGCGACGAGTATTCCGAGCGGCTGTCGAAAATCCTCGAAAAGCTGTTCTCCGATATGGTCGATAATGTGAGCGGCTTTCTGCGCTCCGCGCAAATCGTCATTCCCCGTGCGGCGGTGGCGGTCGCCGTGTTCGCGCTGGCGGGGTGGGCGTTTGCGTTCTCCAAAAAGCTGCTGAGCCTTATCCGGTTCCGCGCTTTTGAGAGCGGGGAGAGGGTGTACGTAAAAAGCGGACTCCTTACATTATATGAGCATACGCTTTTCCCGAATTACTCCGGAGAGATATACGAGGAGGGCGTGCTGTCATTGATACTGCGCCGCGCTCCCGTGCGTATGCGCGGGGTCATCGTGTCCCCCGCAGCGCGGAAGCCGTCGGATAGCTTGGAGAGCGGAATACGTTCTCCGAAAACAGCCGTCTGGGGACACTGCGGAGTGCCGCTTACCGCTGCTTTAACGGCGGGCGCTGCTCTTATCTGCGTGTCGCTGACCGAGCGGCTTCGCGATTACGAGCTGCTGAAAACAGCGCTGCTTTGCGTGATTGCCGCCGCGCTGTATTCGGCGGCGGTGCGGCTGGTTTTTATGCGGTACTCGAAAATCACCGTCTTAAATAAAGCCGTCTCGGTGACTGCGCGGCGGGGGCTGAGACTGCGCTCGGCGGTCATTCCGCGAGGGCGTGCGGTCTGTGTGGTGCGCCGCCGGAATATTTTCAACAGATCTCGCGGAAACGTTGAAATTTTTACCCGCGACAGGCTGCGCTTCAAGGTGCGGCAGGTACCGCTAAATTAACCCTATTCTGCGGCTCTGAGCCGCCGTACACCGGATTTCTGCGCGCACCCCCACCTTATGCCTTCGCAACGACGGAGACTTCCTGAACGCCGTGCGCCCACAGCGCGTCGATGACGGTGTGGTCGATGATCTCGCCCGGCATTACAAGAGGGATCCCCGGGGGGCAGGGCGCGGTGAACTTCGCGCACACCTCGCCGCTTGACGATCTGAGGGGGATGGTCTTGCACGGCTTGTACATCGCCTCCCACATCGGCATATCCGCCTTTGCCCTGATAACGGGAAGCTGCGCGGGAGCTGCCGCTCCGCGAGAGGGGACGAACAGCATCGCCATCTCCGCACGTTCGCAGTCCTCGAGAGTGGTAACAGCCGAAAACAGCAGCACCGCCTTGTTCCGGTCGGCAAGCTCACATTCTACGCCGCTGTCGCGGAGGATCTGCGCATACTCTGTACCCGTCATACCGTATTCGCAGGCATTGACGGTAATGCGGAGCGGGTCGCTCTTTAATATCGGCACGCCCGCCGCAGTAAGTCGTTCTTTAAGCTCGGCGACCGCGCCGCAGGCGTTGTTTACCATCTGTGTATTTCGGGCGATCATGCCGTTGAAGCGGTCAAGGCTCTCCATAACGAGATAGGAGGGACTTGACGTGCCGAACACCGCCATCATCTCCTTTGCGCGGGACGGGTCTGTCCCTTGCGAGAAGTGCAGATACGCGCCGCCCGTCAGCACGGGCAGCGTCTTATGCGCCGACTCCGCGCACAGAAGCGGGAAACCCAGCTCCAGCGGGTGTACGTACTCCACGCCGAACGTACGCTTGTCTACAAAACGGAGATACGCGGCCTGCGCGTTATCAATAAGCACCGGAATTCTGGGGTTTACAAAGCGCCATGTTCCGCCGTAGTAATCGACGTTGGTGATAAACAGCGCGTCCGCGTCGCGTATAGCCTCCGCGTCATATGTAACGTTCGCGGAGAGAAACTCCGGCGGGTAGAGCCATTTCACATTCATCTGAAGCAAAGAAGCCGCCATAGCCAGCGAGCGGTGCGAACAGCGCGACGCGGCGATGGTCTTCACGCCCTGAGATTTCAGCACCGCAAGCCCCGCTTGAATTGCGAGGGTCGAGCCTTCGCAGGAATAGCAGGTCCTCAGCGAGCCAAACAAGCTTTGAGCGTTTATTTCCGACGATCCTATAATACCGTCCTTGTCGGTCTCGTAGAGGCTGTCGGCTCCGTAAACCTCCGTTATGTCGTGGGGGAATTCGCCGTTGTGACCGGGAGTGTGCAGGCGCAGTTTATTCTCAGTGGTATATTTTTCCAAAAAGTCGCAAATCGGTGTGTTCATAGCTACTCCGTTCGTAAGTTCAATAAGGGACTTTGCCCCGTCATTTATCGTGTCCAAATGGGACCCTTCTCATGTGGGATCCGAAGAGCTTGACGAGCTATCGGGTTCGCCCGAAGCGTCCGACGTTTCAAGCTTGAAATCCAGCCGGAGCAGCTCGCGGTCTATTTCATAGCTGTAGAGCGTGCGCCACTCCTCAAGCTTTGCTTGGAAAGTCTCGTTTTTCAGATTGCCGTAGGCGTTATCGACAAACGCTTCGATGAAATCGGCGTTCGCCTCGGCGTCTCCCGCGTAAATTAATATATGTATGCCTTCGTCGGAGACGCAGACCGTCCTGTCGCCGATTTTTTCGGGGACGAACGCCGCCTCTTGGAACTCCTTGGCGTAATATTCGCCGTTCGGAACGACTACGTATCCGTCGGGATACGCGGACGAACTCGCCGAATCCGCGCTGTATTCAAGAATTATCTCGTTAAAGGTGATTTTGCCCTCGTCCATCTCGTCGAGCTTCTCCTGCACCTCGGCTGCCTTTTCCTCCAGCTCCTTGGCGGCGTCCTCGCGGATCTTGTCGGCAGTTTCATCGTCGCCGTTGCTGCGGTAAGCCGAAATCAGCACCTGAACCGAATCGTCAAACCCTATCAGCACTTGCTTTATCAGGCGCGAACCCTCGGGTACCCACATCTCGTAATAGCCGTTCTGTTCGTAGGTCAGGGTAGCCTCCTCGTAGATCTCCTTTATCTTGTCGGTGAATTCGTCCACCTTGGCTTTTGCCTGTTCGCGGGTTATATCCTTAGTGACCTCGTCTACGAGCTTGGTGGCGAGCAGGTATTCCTCCGTCCATATGTACAGGTCGTCGCGTGTTATATCGCAGTCCTCAAGCAGCTTGTTAAATTCCTCCTCGCCGCGTGTTCTCCGCATCTCATCGGTGATTTCCTCGGAATCGGAGTCGGAGAAGTCGGCGTTGTTCCCGAAGCTCTCTATTATGGAGTCTATCTGCTCGTCGGTATTTGCTTTCGCCTCGCTTATTTCATCCTCGGTGAGGGCAAGTCCGGCGTTCTCCGCCTCGCGGACGATTATCTTTGTGCTGATGAGACTGTCAATGATCTCGTTTCGCTGCTCGGTGCAGATGTCCGCGTATTCCTCGGCGGTATCGTCCTCAATATCGTTTATCTCGAGAAAATAGCTGTACTGCTTGCGGAAGTCGAGGTATGTGATCTCCATACCCTTGGTATTCTCACCGCCTGTGGGTTTTGCCGCTGTCTTCTTGTCGTTCGCGGAGGGGGATGTCCCGAACTCCACGGAGCAGCCGGCCATTGATACGCACATCAGCGCCGCCGAAACGACAGCCGCCGCCGAGCGAATAATTTTTCTAAGTATACCGTTTTTCATCATTTATCGTGATTTTTCCTTTCAATTTGACATATAGTAATTTTATGGCGCAATTATACGTTTTGCAATACAAAGCGCGTTTTTTCCTATGATATAGTCTTTAATCTATTATACCATAACCGCAGGTTATGGTATAATTGTCCATAACCGCACGGAGTGAG
>CAYMTG010000167.1:0-4082 GCA_964393305.1 uncultured Ruminococcus sp. | reverse complement strand
ACCCGCTGACCTTAAATCGGCGGGTTTTCGCTTATTTTCATCGCCCGCATAGCGTTAAGTATCGCGATTACCGAAACTCCCACATCCGCGAACACCGCCGCCCACATATTGGCAATTCCGAAAGCCGTGAGAGCCAGCACAGCGACCTTGACGGTGAGGGCGAACACTATGTTCTGGGTCACGATGGCGTGGGTCTTGCGTGCTATCTTCACGCCGAGAGGGATATTCTCGATATTGTCGTTCATCAGGACGATATCCGCCGCCTCAATGGCAGCGTCGCTGCCGAGCGCGCCCATCGCTATTCCCACGTCCGCACGGGCGAGCGAGGGCGCGTCGTTCATACCGTCTCCCACAAAGCAGAGAGCTGTTTTTGGAGGCTTGCTCTCGTAGATCTTCTCCACCAGAGCGACCTTGCCGTCCGGCAGAAGCTGCGAGTGAACCTCGTCGATACCCACCTCGGCGGCTGCCTTGTCGGCGGAGGCTTTGCGGTCGCCGGTAAGCATAACGGTCTTTTCCGCGCCGAGCTTTTTCAGCTTTTCGATAGCGGCACGGGCGTTCTCCTTGACCTCGTCCTCGACTACGATATAGCCGATGTATCCGCCGTCAACGGCGCAGTGAATTACAGCGCCGGCGGAGGCGATCTCCGGGATCTCGCTTTCGGGGATACCCACCTTTTTCATAAGCGCTGTATTTCCTGCGGCGATGGTCTTGTTTTCGGAGAACGCTTTAACGCCGTGTCCCGCGATTTCCTCAGCGTCCGACGCTTTGGGTATCTCCGGAATGTCGGGATTGGATCTCGCGTTCTCCACAACGGACTGCGCGAGCGGGTGATTTGAGAACTGCTCGGCTGCCGCGCAGGTTCTCAGCAATTCAACGTCGGAAACTCCCACGGGGCATATCTCCGATACGGAAAAACTGCCCTTGGTGAGCGTGCCGGTTTTGTCGAAAACAAAGGTTTTAGCCTTAGCGAGGGTTTCCAGATAATTCGCGCCCTTCACCATTATTCCGCAGCGCGAAGCGCCGCCTATTCCCCCGAAAAATGAGAGAGGAACGGAGATAACCAGCGCGCACGGACAGCTTACGACAAGGAATGTCAGCGCACGGTAGATCCATACGCTCCAATTACCGAATATCAACGAGGGTACGATTGCCAGCACCACTGCCGAAATTACGACAATAGGCGTGTATACCCGCGCAAAGCGCGTGATGAAATTCTCGGTCTTTGCTTTGCTTTCGGAGGAATTCTCCACCAGCTCAAGGATCTTCGCGACTGTCGACTCGTTGTAAATTTTGGAAACGCGTATCTTCAGCAAGCCGTTGGTGTTCACCGAGCCGCTTATCACCTCGTCGCCCGCGGTTACGTCGCGGAGCGCGCTCTCGCCCGTGAGCGCGGCGGTGTTCAAGCCGCTCGAACCCTCGGTGACAACGCCGTCAAGCGGGATCTTCTCGCCCGGCTTTACTACGATGATCTCCCCGACCTCTACCTCGTCCGGCTCGACCTCAAGCAGCTCTCCGTCACGCTCGACGTTTGCGCTCTCGGGGCTTAAGTCCATCATATCCGAGATGGATTTTCGGGATTTTCCGACCGCCACCGACTGGAACAACTCTCCCACCTGATAGAACAACATGACCGCCGTACCCTCAAGATACTCTCCGGTAACCATAGCGCCGATAGACGCGAGCGTCATAAGGAAATTCTCGTCGAACACCTGACCGTGCGCGATATTGCGTACAGCCTTCCACAGAATGTCCCACCCCACCGTAAGGTACGCCGCGAGGAACACGCCAAGTCTCACAAACCACAGCAGCGTGAATTTCTCCTCGCTCTCGGGAATGAAAAGTCCCCCCGCGAAAATCACAGCGGCTATGATTATCCTGATAAGGAGCCGTTTCTGCTTTCTGCTCATAGCACACCCCCCGCTGTATTTTACTTGAGGATCACCCGGCAGTCAGGCTCGACCTTACTGATGGTCTTTACCGCCTTGCCGACAACCTCGTCGAATATCGCGTCGTCCGCCTCGATGGTCATTTTCTGGCTCATAAAGCTCACGCTTGCCGAAGTCACGCCGTCGATTTTCTTGATAGCGTCCTCCATCTTTGCCGCGCAGTTCGCGCAGTCCAGATCTACCAGCTTAAATGTCTTTTTCATAATAAGTTCCTCCCGAAGATTATGTTTATTTTTCGTTTTCGCCTTTCCCCGCCTATGGTGGGGGAAACCGAAAAATTGTGGTCGTCTCTAACTTTGTTTGAGAGAAATTGTCCGTACCCATTATTCGTTGATATGCTCAAGTCCCATCGTCAGTATCGTATTGACATGGTCGTCCGCCAGCGAGTAGAACACCGTCTTTCCGTCCCGCCGAAAGCCCACAAGCTTGGCGTTCTTGAGGATTTTCAGCTGGTGAGACACCGCGCTGTCCGTCATACCCACCGCCTTCGATATATCGCACACGCACAGCTCGCCCTTGCTCAAAGCCGTCAGTATCTTTATCCGCGTGCTGTCCCCGAACACCTTGAACAGCTCCGACAGGTCGATAAGAATGTCGTCGTCCGGCATACTCTCCGTTATCTGCTTTATCAGCTCCGGATGCGCGTGCATATAGTCGCAGTGGGGAATGTCGTTCTTCATTGAAAGCCGCTCCTTTCCGGAAAATTCAATCAAATCAACATTCATTCATTTGAACAGTTGTTCAACTGTTAAATATATTATAAACCCCCTCGACGTATTTGTCAAGGGGGTTTTTGAAATTTTTTTCGGTCAGAACTCCAGACCCTCGCCGCCGCCGAGATAAAACAGCTTATCGCCGAGTATCTCGTCCATAATATCGAAGCCCTTGAAGCCGGTGCAGTGGTTTGCGTAGACCTTTTGCGCGCCGGAGAGCTTGAGCGCTCTTGCGGTATTGGTGATGAACTCGGCGGGAACGCTTATAGCCTTCGGATTACCGCTTGTAAAATGAAATCCGCCGATAACGGCGAGAATGGGGATCCCGTACCAGCGGCGGCGCACGGTCTCAAGCATATTGACCGCGCCGCAGTGGAAGCAGCCGCCGACAAGTATCAGACCCTCCGCCTTGCGCTTTTTGGGGAAGATCACCGCAAAGCTCTCATCGGAGAAGTCGAACAGCCGGGGCCGCTTTTCCTCGGGTACTGCCGCGTAATAGCTTCGGTCGGGATTTACGCATTTCTCGTCAAAATCCTCGCAGGACGCGAGATAGAACCCCTCGCATACCTCCGAAAAGCTGTTAAACAGAATAAGATTGTCGGCGTACTTCTTGAAAAACGCCTTTCCCTCGCCCACGGCGGTCTTGAACAAGCCGCTCTTCTTAAAGACCTCGGTTTTCGCCCCGGCGCGCAGGTAGATCTCGGCGTGCGGGTTCAGCCGCATTACAGCGTCAATGCCGCCGGTATGCTCGATATGGTTATGCGTGAGAATTACGGCGGATATATCGTCGATCGGCAGACGCATACGTCTCGCGTTATCCACCGCCTTGCCGGTGAGTCCCGTGTCAATGAGATAATTGCGCCCCTCGTATTCCACGAACAGCGAAACGCCCTCCTCAAAAAAGAGCTTTTCCGCCGCCGCGGTATTATCAATAAGGCAAATCATCTTCAACGCCCTTCACCCCTGTTTTGTCGTCTTTACATTGTGTTTTTCGAGAAACGCCTTGATAGCCTCAAAGCTCTGAACGCTGATGTCGTGTTCCATACGGCACGCATCCTCGCAGGCTATCTCCTCGGGAACGCCAAGGGACGTAAGCCACTCAAGGAACACGGTGTGCCGCTCGTATACGCGCTCCGCGATTTCCCTGCCCTTATCGGTAAGGGTGATATAGCCGTTCTCGTCCACCGTTATGCAGCCCTCGCCGCGCAGATTTTTCATAGCCACCGACACCGACGGCTTTGAGAAGTTCATTTCCGCCGCGATGTCTATCGAGCGCACCGCGCCGGATCGGTTGTACAGCACAAGTATTGTTTCGAGGTAATTTTCTTTGGATTCAAGTATTCGTTCTTTCATAGCTTCACTTCACACCTTTCGCGGGAGTTCGTATATTACTATTTTACCACGAAAAGAGCAATTAGTCAAG
>CAYMTG010000166.1:0-4088 GCA_964393305.1 uncultured Ruminococcus sp. | reverse complement strand
AATTTCAAACGATATAACTAAGCGTTATTCGTTGGGCGAAGAGATTTTTAATTCCGTGACTCACGGAGTGGGCAGTCTTCTCTCAATTGCGGGAACGGCGGTGCTTATTGTGCTGGCGGCGATTTATTCGGATGCGTGGGGAGTGGTTAGCTCCGCGATTTACGGAGGCTCGCTGATTGTCCTTTATACGATGTCTACGCTGTATCACGCGATCACGAACAAAAGGGCGAAGACGTTCTTCCGGATAATGGATCACGATACGATTTTCTTTTTGATTGCCGGGACATACACGCCAATTACGCTTATTCCGCTGCGCGGCGGTTTGGGGTGGACGCTTTTCGGGATAGTGTGGGGAGCGGCTATACTCGGTATCGTGATGAATTCGATAGATCTCGAAAAGTTCCGTAAGCCGTCTATAGTATGCTATATCGCAATGGGTTGGGTCGTGATACTGGCGCTGAAGCCGATGCTGGAGAACTGCTCGCCGATGTCGCTGTGGTTCTTGCTGATCGGCGGACTGTGTTACACGGGCGGGATCATCTTTTACGCGGTGAAATCAAAAAAGTATTTTCATTCGATATGGCATATCTTTACGGTAGCGGGGAGCGTGTTCCACTACTTTTCGATAATGCTGATGGTTATAGGTAAATAAAAAACCGTGCGGGGCAATGCTTCGCACGGTTTTCGTCAGGTATAATTTACGGCTTTTCGGGGAAAATACTCCCATATATAACGGAGGGAGGAAAATAAAATGCCTGACGTGAAACAGCCTCTTTATGCTTCGCTGGAGCAAAATTTGAACACGATAAAAAATATTACGCGAAACTCGTCCGACTTGATTGTTAAAACAGGAATGGTGTGCGGAAACAGAATAGCCGTTATAACCTGCGAGGGTATGACCAGCACCGACACGCTTGCCCAGCTTATCTATACCAAGCTGAACGCCCTGGGAAACGAGGACGAAATGCCGCCCGGGGAACTGCTTTCTCATTTTTTTGACGTGTATATGATAGCCGCGGAGCAGCTGGATATTACGGATTTCGACGACCTTATACTGAAATACCAATCGGGTTTTGGTATAATCCTGATTGAGGGATGTGCCAGAGCGATCGGCATTGGAATTCAGGGATACAACTCACGCGGAATAGACGAGCCGTCTTCTGAACTTAACGTGCGCGGTTCACGCGAGGGCTTTTGCGAGGTGATCAGAACAAATATGTCGCTTATTCGCAGAAGGATCAAGTCGCCGACTCTCGTGTTCGAGCTGCAGAGCGTGGGTGACCGTTCGAATACGGACGTTTGCCTGTGCTATATTTCCGATAAGGTATCCCCCAAGCTGCTGGAAAACGTGCGTGAGCGCCTGAAATCGATAAATCTGAATACGATCCTTGAAAGCGGCTATATTCAGCCGTATTTTGAGGGAAAGGGCGGGTGGTTTTTTTCCGAGTGCGGTACTTGCGAGCGTCCGGATACTTTTGCCGCCAAGCTTTACGAGGGACGTGTGGGTATACTGGTAGATGGAACGCCGTTCGCGCTGACGGTGCCGCACCTTTTTATTGAGAGTTTCCAGACGTTGGACGACTATACGCAAAAGCCGTTCTATGCGTTCTTTATTCGTGCGGTGCGGCTGTTTGCGTATTTTGTTACGATATTTCTCCCGGGAGCGTATGTGGCTGTCGCGTCATACAATCCGGAGATGCTTCCCTCATCGCTGATACTAAATCTCGCGGCGGCGGAGCAGACAGCGCCATTCTCGCTGATGTTCGAGTGCTTGTTTATCCACTTTATGTATGAGATTTTACGAGAAGCGGGAATTCGTCTGCCACGCCCTATCGGTCACGCAATAGGAGTTGTGGGCGGAATTGTGATTGGAGATATTACGGTAAACGCGGGACTTGTGGGAGCTCCGATGGTGCTTATAGTGGCACTGTCGGGATTGTGCAGCTTTGTGGTTCCTACGCAGTACGAAAAGACGGTGGTGCTTCGTTTCCTGTATATTATCGCGGGAGGAGTGTTCGGACTTTACGGATTGATCATATTTGCGGGAGTTGTGATAATTAAGATGTGTTCGCTCAGCACTTATGGTATACCGTATATGGCGCCGATATCGCCGTTTTCCCCGAAATCAATGAGGGATATGTTTATTCGCGCAGGCTGGAAGAAGCTTGCGAAAACCAATGTTGTTCTGCAGGATCTGAATGGAGCGTCGCCCAATGACTAACAGCAACAAAAAAATAAGCGTATCGCAGCTATTCTGCATACTGATATTATCTCGGTTAAGCACCGAGATAGTCTACCCTAACAAGTCGTCCGATAACGCGATAGCTTCTATTATTTCGCTTGCGGTAACCGAGGCTGTGATGTTTGTATTGGCGCTGCCGGTTATCGTGTATTCTTTTTATGGAGAGGATTTTTGGGGCGCGATTTGTAGGAAAAGCCGTTTTATCGGGTGGGCACTGGGGCTTTGCGGTGCGCTTATTCTGACGAGCGGCGCTTTGCTGACGATGTTCTATTCGGCGGAGTTTTCGGTGAAAAACCTGTTGATCGGCGGGTCGATATTAGTGCTGTTGATCCTATCAGCGGGTTTCGCGGTGTATGCCGCAATAATGGGCGCGGAAGCACTGGCTCGCGCCGGTGTGATATTCCTTGTCGGAGCGGTGCTGGTGACTATAACGGTGATACTCGCGGATATTCCCTATATGGAAATCTCCGCGTCAGAGATCGCTTTTGGCGGGAAATTGGGCGTGAATTTGGACGAGGTCATATGGCGGCTGATGCGAGGCGGCGATTATCTGGTTTTTTCGGCGTTATTGCCGCTTGTCAATCGAAAGACCAAAGGCTCGGCGGGGAAATGCGGATTGCTGTTTGCACTGTTTTCAACGGTGATTACTGCGCTGCTTTGCGCGTTTTCCGTGCTTGTACTGCGTGAGATGTTTGGCATTAGCGAATACCCGTTTATTACGGCGGCTTCGCTGTCTGATATCGCGTTCTTCAAAAGACTGGACGGTGCCGCGTCGGCAATATGGGTGCTCGCGGCGGTGTTCAGAAGCGGATTGATGCTGCTTTCCGCATGGAAAATCATCGAAAGAGTATACGCGGCTGCTCAAAGCAGGAGAAAGGAGGGCGCGGCTTGAAAAGAAGTCTGATAATGGCGGCAGCGGCGGCGTTCCTGCTATCGGGATGTTCAAGAGTGGGAAATGCCACCGAAATCGGAAATCGTGCGATTATACAAGCTGCCGCAATCGATTACGATAACGGCTACCGCGTGAGCGCTTTGCTGTTTAGCAGCGGCGGCAGCAGCGGAGATAAGATTGACACTTCCCAAGAGAATGTCATCAAAGTGACGGGAGAGGGTGAGACGCTTGCACAGGCGATCGACAACATCTCGCTTATCGACGGAAAGACTATTTATATGTGCGAGACAAAGCTGCTTATACTGGGAGACGGTTTTGAGCTTACCAATGCGGAGGACGCGCTGAACACGCTGTATTCCGATATGAGGTGCAGCCTGAATATGCCTGTATGCAGTGCTGAGAGGGCGGAGGCGCTGACGGATCTTACGTTTACCGAGGGCATTACATCCGCCGAAAAACCGCTCTCGCTGATCGAGAATGCGTACGAGCTGGGGTTATCCCCAAAAGCTACATTGCTTGACCTTATAAGCGATATGCGGGCGGGACGTACCACTCTTATTCCTCGGCTGAAAATTGTGGAGAACGGGCGGGGAATGACCTCTTCGGAGGATGGAAAAACTGCTGTTATCAGCGGTTCGAGGGAACTGGTAAACGGGCGGCTGGGTATGCTCTATGACGGTCTGCGGACAGCGGGACTTATGATAATAAGCGGCGAGACCGACCGAGCTTTTCTCAACTACTTCTACAATGACCACGAGCGAACCTGCGAGGCATACGGGATAAAGGTGCGGGAGGACGAGAACGGCGGTCTTGTGGTGACTTCGAGATTTCGCACGCGGAACGGCGGCACTCTCCCTGACGATGAGCGGCAAGCCGCGCTTCAAACTCTTATTTGGATGATTGAAAATACTCTGTAATGAAAACCCCTGCCTCAATAAGTGAGGCAGGGGTTAG
>CAYMTG010000165.1:0-4102 GCA_964393305.1 uncultured Ruminococcus sp. | reverse complement strand
CACATTATTTTTGCTTTGTCAAGTAATTATATCAAAAAAGATATTTATTCTGTCTTTTTTCTGTAAAGTAATAACATCTTTTATGACGTAATTTTATTTATCACAGATGATATAATGATTATCACAGGAGGTGTATCATTGATGAGAATACTATATGAATTATGCGAACAAATAGCGGAATTAAGAAAGAGCTATGGAATAACGCAGTCGGAACTTGGAAGAAAACTGGGAGTTACCCGAAGCGCTGTAAATTCCTGGGAAATGGGATTATCAATACCTCAGCTCAAACACGTCATTGAGATGGCACGGATTTTCAATACCACACTTGACAGCCTGGTCAGTCCATCTAAACAGATCATTGTTGATATTACCGACCTCTCTCCCGATGAGCAGCAGATCATACTTAATATGGTAGACTGCTTAAAGAAGAACCACACCGATCCCGAACAGCCTTGAACAGAAAAAAGCCGAGCGGAAACGCTCGAATTCAGTCTGTCGATAAACCCTCGGACAAGCCGCTGCGCGTATGCGCGGCGGATTTTTTATCTAGGTCACCTCTTAAAGCGCAAAAGCAAATTTTACCCCTTGACGAAAACAGAAATATATGGTATAATACCATTATGAATGCCTATTTTGACTTTTGGGGGGTAAAAAATGTCTGACTTATCTTTAAACCCGTTCGACGATGCGGAAGAAATCGCCAAGAAGTCCATGGTTCTCTTTTTCCTGATAGACTGCTCGGGCAGTATGGCAGGAAGCAAGATCGGCACGGTAAACTCCGTTATGGAGGAGCTTATTCCCGAAATTCAGGGAATAGGCGGAGCGGACGCGGATATCAAAATAGCCGTGCTTAAGTTCTCCGGCGGCAGCGAGTGGATGTACAGCGAACCCATCTCCGTCGACGAGTTTGAATGGATCCCGATAGACGCGGAGAACGTCACCGACCTCGGCAGCGCGTTTACCGAGCTGTCCTCAAAGCTCTCGCGCAATTCGTTTATGAACAGTCCGTCGCTGTCCTTCGCGCCGGTTATGATACTGATGTCGGACGGTTATCCCACCGACAACTTTGAAAAGGGTCTGGACGAGTTGCGCCGCAACCGCTGGTATGCCGCAGGCATCAAGGCGGCGGTAGCCATCGGCGAGGACGCGGATTTCGATATTCTCTCGCGCTTCACGGGAAACCCCGACAGCGTAGTTACCGCGCATAACGGAGAGGCTCTCGCTAAGCTCGTAAAATTCGTAGCGGTCACCTCGTCGCAGATAGGGAGCCGCAGTGTTCGTCTCGCGGAGACCGAGGAGGACTTCCGCACCAAGCAGGAATCCGCTGCCGAGCAGATCCGCGAGTTCGCGGAGAGCGCCGAGATCACCGCCGATATTGAAGAGGGCTGGTAATCCATGTTCAAAGGCTATGCTGTATCGGTACGCGGCGCGTCCCACGAAGAGGACAACAGCTCGTGCCAGGACAGCGCCCGCTTCTTCATCGGGGAGAACTTTGCCGTGGCGGCGGTGTCTGACGGTCACGGCAGCGAGAAGCATTTCCGCTCCGCGTCGGGCAGCGAAATGGCAACAAGGGTCACGATCCGCTCGATTTGCGACTTCAACGAGCGCAACGGCGGCTTAGACGGCATTTTCACGAATAATCCCGACGAAACAGCTCGCCGTATCGCCGCAAACATAATATGCGGCTGGAACAGCGAGATCGCCGCGCACCTCCGCCTTCTCCCGCTGAACAAGGACGAGCTGGCTGTCTGCGATAAGTACGGCGGTATCGCAAACGAGATCATCTACGGCGCAACGCTGATCGTAGGCGTGGTGACGGAAAGGGTGTGCTTCGGACTGCAGATCGGCGACGGCAGCTTCTGCGCCCGCATTGGCGGCAATATCGTGCTTCCTATGCCTGAGGACGCGCAGCTTGTCGGCAATCTGACGACCTCGCTGTGCGATAATGACGCTATCGGAAATTTCCGCCATTTCTGTTACGAGGGCGAATTGTCGGGAATAATGCTGTCAAGCGACGGACTGATAAATTCGTTTAAGAACGAGGACGATTTCCTCAAATTCGGGAGAAGAGTGCTGGATTCGGTGGGCGGCGATACGGCGTCCGGACTCGGCGAGCATCTGAAAATACGCTCCCGCACGGGCAGCAGGGACGATATTTCCGTAGCGGCGATAACTATTTAAATATGTGTATTTATCCGAGAAATTTAACGAAAGGTGAAAAACTATGGCTGATACTGTGAAAATAGACCGCGAATTAAGCAACGAAAAGCTCAAAGAACTCCTTGCGGCACGTATAGAGTTCGGAACGAACGGCGACAAGGAAAAGCTTAACGCCACCCTTCAGGAGATCGTGGCGGAGATGGTGGAGAACGCGAAATTCTTAGTTCCCGTGGAATTGAACGCGGAGCCTGTCAAGGATAAGGACGGCGAGCTGTGCGTTCCCGCGTCCGAGAACGTCACGTTTGTGATTTTCTCGCTGGACGAGAAGCAGCGGTTTATCCCGATCTTCTCCGATACAGAGACCTACGGCAAGTGGGAGGACAAGGCGGCGAACGTTCACGCGATGACGCTGGATTTCCCGAGCCTTGCAAGCCTTCTCGAAAAAACAGCTCTTGACGAGGGACTGGTGCTGAACCCGTTCACCGATAATATGATGATCAAGCACGATATAGCGCTGAAGTGGTTCGAGCAGTTCCAAATCGCGAGAAACGGCGCTGCAAGGCACGCTATCCCCGCGTCTATGGCTGACAGCGTGTATAGCCTGAACCCCTATCCGTTCCAATTGTCGAACGTGCTGTGCGAGGCTGCGCGCAGCACTCCGGCTATTAACGCGATGTGGCTTCTCGGAATAAACCTCAACAACGAGGATAGCTACCTGCTGATCGTGGACTTCACGGGCGACCGTCAGAAGACGATCTCCCCGCTCGGCGAGGCTGCGAGAAAGTTCCTCGGCAGCAAGCCGCTCCACATCGTCCCGCTTGACGGCGGCTTCGGCAGCAGAGCGTCAAAGGGCGTTACACCGATCTACACTAAGGATTGATTTTCGCAAATCAAGGCTCTCAGAATTCACGATTTGTGCAAGATATACAAAAGGACTGTCGGAAATTCTGGCTTTATTTGAGTAGAAATTTCAATCGTATTGTGATATAATAGAGAAAAGGGGTATTATCCCCACAAAGAAAGAAACGCATTCAACGAGTTCATCGGGTTAAAGGACTCAACTTGGGGCGTGTACTATTTGGAGGGAAATATTATGGCTAAGAAGAAGTTATTCGGCAACAACATAAAGCCGTCCTGCAAGTATTGCGAGTTGGGTACTGCGGGCGAGGGCGACAAGATCAATTGCAGCAAATTCGGCGAGGTCAAGGCTTACGACTCCTGCAAGAAGTTTGTATACAATCCGCTCAAGCGCATCCCGAAGAAGGAATTGTCTCTGGCGAAGTCTGCGGTCAACGATATTGATTTTTAAGCCGACGCCGGAAAACGGTTCGCTCCGCAAAATACGGTGTCGGCAAGTCGTGTAATGACGAATAAGTAAAACTCAGAATTTAGACCCTGCCATTTGGCGGGGTTTTCTGCTGTCGGGAGATACCCCCCGGGCAAGGAGTCGATATGGACATAATCACCGAGATACTTGAAATAGAAGCCGCCTGCTTTGACAGACCATGGGGCTATGAAACGCTGAGCTTTGAAATTCACAGTCCCCTGTGCGTTCTCGCGTACGAACAGCGCGAGGGGCATATCGTCTCCTACGCTCTGGGACACGTCATCGCGGACGAGGGCGAGCTGCTGCGGATAGGCACAGCGCCCGCGCTGCGGCGGCAGGGACTGGCGGAAACAGTGCTGACGGATTTTCTTGAAAGAACGCGGAAAGCGGGCGCGGCGCGCTGCTTCCTTGAGGTGCGAAGCCGCAACGCGGCCGCCATCCCGCTTTACGAGAAGCGCGGCTTCAAGCGGGTAGGTCTCCGGAAAAAATACTACGGCAGCGACGACGCGATAGTGATGGCGGCGGATTTGACAGAGGATTTGTCTTGACAAATGAGTTACAATATGGTATAATAAACGCAGAGCGTTTATTATACCTTTATGTCCACGCACATAC
>CAYMTG010000164.1:0-4137 GCA_964393305.1 uncultured Ruminococcus sp. | reverse complement strand
TTGCCGCCAGATATTTCTTGACCATAAGCGCTATTTTAAAGATTATCGCGTGGTCGAACTCTCTCAGATCAAGTCCGGTGAGCTTCTTTATCTTATCCAGACGATAAACCAGCGTGTTACGATGTACAAACAGCTTTCTCGATGTCTCCGAGACGTTCAGACTGTTCTCAAAGAACTTTTGAATAGTGAACAGCGTCTCCTGATCGAGGCTTTCTATGGAGTTCTTCTTGAAGACCTCTTTAAGGAAGGTTTCGCACAGCGTAGTGGGCAGGTGGTATATAAGACGTGCGATACCGAGATTGTCGTAGGAGACGATATTCTTTCCGGTATCGAACACCTTGCCGACCTCAAGCGCAGTCTGCGCCTCCTTGAACGAGCGGGCAAGCTCCTTTACGCCTACCACGGGAGTGCCTATGCCGACGTTCACCTTGGTGAAGAACTCGCCGGAGAGCGTGTCGGAAATGCTCCGCGCCAGCTTCTCAAGATCCTTCACGTCGATGTTGTTCTTGACCTCCTTGACAAGGACAATATCGTTCTCGTTGATATTGAAGACGAAGTCCTTGTTCTTGTCCGGGAACAGATTTTGGATAACGTCGTAAGCGGACACGTCGTTGGACGCTACTACGCTTACCAGCAGCACAACGCGGCTGATATCGCCGTTAAAGTGCAGCTCCCTTGCCTTGACGCTGATATCCCCGGGGAGCACGTTATCAAGAATGATATTCTTGATGAAGTTGTTGCGGTCGTACTTCTCGTCGTAGTACTGCTTGATGGAGGAGAGCGAGATAGCGATGATACCCGCGTATTTGGACGCCTGCTCGTCCGTACCCTCCACAAACACCGCGTAGTCGGGTTTGATATGGATACCGAACGGCTTGTAAGTATAACCGTCGCGGATAAAAACCTCGTGCGAGTCCCCAAGCTCGATCGAGAAGAAATCGTTGCCGCCGCCGACTCGCGTAAGGTCGCTGCACGCGACGACGGTTCCGTTTTCGTCAATTACGCCGATCACGCGGTTAAGTGTGTCTTTCATCTGATGGACAATTCCCTGAAATAGTCTGTTTGACATCGATTTTACCTCTTTCCCTGAATTTGTATGCTTGCCGGCAGCACCGCTTACTGCCCCCTAATATTTTTGTGCGGCTTACCCTTTTCCGAATAATAGGCTACCTCTATTATACTAAATTTTTTTGAAAAAATCAAGTGTTTTTATGCAATATGCAAAATTTTCTTCAATTTTTTTTGTTATAGTTGCGAAAATCTCATTTTTATCTTGAAAATTCGGCTGTTTTGATTTATAATAAAGATACATATATCCGGGGTGCCGCGATCGTGCCTTCTCTCGTATAAGAGAGACGCCCCAAGTCCCCCCCCCCTGTGGGGGACTGTGCGCGAACCCCTTTGGGAATTCAAAAAGAAAGGCGATACAGAAATTATGAGCGAAAAGTACTTTATTACCACACCGATATACTATCCCTCGGGCAACCCGCATATCGGTCACTGCTACACCACCGTTGCCTGTGATACGGTTGCGCGTTTCCAGAGAATGAAAGGCAAGGACGTGATGTTCCTGACCGGAACCGACGAGCACGGTCTTAAGATCGAGCAGAAGGCCAAGGAGAAGGGCGTCTCCCCGAAGGAATACGTAGACCCCATTGTCGATAACTTCAAGCGTCTGTGGAAGACGATGGACATAAGCTACGACCGCTATATCCGCACCACCGACGACTACCACGTAAAGACCGTACAGAGAGTATTCCGCAAGCTCTATGACAAGGGCTTTATCTACAAGGGGCAGTATGTCGGCAAGTACTGCACCCCCTGTGAGAGCTTCTGGACGGAGAGCCAGCTCAAGGACGGCAAATGCCCCGACTGCGGACGCGACGTTATCGACGCTAAGGAGGAGGCGTACTTCCTGAGATTGTCCGACTACGCGGATAAGGTGGAGAAATTCCTGACCGAGACGGACTACCTCTCGCCGAGATCCCGCGTAAACGAGATGGTCAACAACTTCATCAAGCCGGGACTTGAGGATCTGTGCGTTTCGAGAACGTCTTTTACGTGGGGAATACCCGTGGACTTCGATCCGGGACACGTCGTATACGTCTGGGTGGACGCGCTCACCAACTACATCAGCGCCCTCGGCTACGAGAACGACAGGTATGACGACTTCGACAAGTACTGGCCGGCGGATCTTCATATGACCGCGAAGGAGATCGTGCGCTTCCACTCTATAGTGTGGATAATCATTCTGATGATGCTGGAGCTGCCGCTTCCGAAAAAGCTCTACGGACACGGCTGGATAAACTTCAACGGGCAGAAAATGGCAAAGTCTATAGGAAACGTGGTAGATCCGTTCATACTCGCGGAACGCTACGGCTCGGACGCTGTGCGCTACCAGATACTCCGCGATATGCCCTACGGCTCGGACAGCAACTTCTCAAATGAGATAATGATAAACCGCATTAACTCCGACCTCGCGAATGATTTCGGAAACCTTGTTTCACGTACCGTCGCGATGGCTGACAAGTACTTCGGCGCGACGCTCCCCACGGAGCGGGAGAGCGCCCCGCTCGACGACGAGCTTGTGGAGATGGCGCGTACTCTCCGCGGCAAGGTGGAGCCGCTGATCGACGAGGTGCGGCTCTCGAACGCGCTTGAGGAGATCTTCAAGGTGATCTCCCGCGCTAACAAGTATATCGACGAGACCGAGCCGTGGATACTCGGCAAGAGCGAGGAGAAACGGGCGCGGCTGGCAAGCGTTCTCTACAATCTCCTTGAGACGATAAGAATAACGTCGGGACTGCTTTACCCGTTTATGCCCAAGACTATGCCCGAGGTATGGAAGCAGATAGGCGCGTCCGAGGAGCTTACCAAGCTGGATAAGCTCGGCGAATTCGGACTTCTGCCCGCGAATGTGACGGTGTGCAAGGGAGCTGTTCTCTTCCCGAGGATCGACGCTGATAAGGAGATCGAGGAGATGAACGCGATCCTGAAACCCGCGAAAGCCATCCGCGAGGACGAGGATCTTGACAAGGCGAATATCATCACTATCGACAGGTTTGCCGAGGTGAAGCTGAGAAGCGGCGAGATCACCGCCTGCGAGAAGATAGCCAAGTCGAAGAAGCTTCTGAAGCTCACGGTAGACGACGGCAGAAACGGCAGACAGATAGTCTCGGGGATCGCGGCGTGGTATAAACCGGAGGAGCTTGTCGGGAAGAAAATAGTATTCGTGGCGAACCTCGCTCCCGCAAAGCTGTGCGGAGAGCTTTCCGAGGGAATGATACTCGCCGCCGACGCGGGAGACGACGACGTAAGGGTGTTGTTCCTCGATAAGGACGTACCGAACGGGTCAACGATAAGATAAAGGTCACGTTTTCCCTTTTCGGCGCTGATCGAGAGGGAAAATTAAAAACCTCTAAAAATCACTTGAAAGGGGGAAATCGTATGGACATCAGCAGAATAGCAAATATCGGCACGGTAAACCAGACTACGCTCACAAAATCGAGCGAACAGCGTACAGAGGAAAAGACCAGTACGCTCGCGTCCGAGCATACGGACAGCTTTATCAGGAAAGGCACGGTCTACACCCCCGCATACACCAAGAGATCCGCTCAGAAGCAGAACGCAAACCAGAACCTGCTCCAGCGCGAGGACTCCGAGGAGAGCGTCGACAAAATAAAGGAGCGGCAAGATCCCAACGCCGGCGTACAGGCACGCGAGGGGCGCGGCGTAAGCCATATCCTGCGCGCTATGTTCGTGAAGCAGGGCGAGGTGCTGTCCGGGACGGTGCCGAGCGTGGGCGCGGAGATGTACGCCGAGGAGCTGCTTAAGCAGATCCGCGTACTTTACGGCAATTCGGCGGCGGAGGAGAACACTCCCGAGTACTGGCAGCCGGACGAAACGGCGGCGCGTATGATGATGTTCTTCGACAGCGTAAGCATTGACGCTCCCGATAAGGACGCGGCGCTGCGGAATTCGTTTATAAGCGCGTTCAACGAGACGGAGCAGCTGTTCGGAGGGCGCGGGCGGCTGCCGCTGGAGTGTTATGAGACCCGAAAGATGATTATGGAAAGTTATTTTTGAGGGAACCTCTAGAAACCGGTTTGAAAAGAGAAAATCGGCAGAGTGCGCCGT
>CAYMTG010000163.1:0-4170 GCA_964393305.1 uncultured Ruminococcus sp. | reverse complement strand
ATATGATAAATGGATAATTTTATTAAAAATAGGGTTAATTTTTTGTATGATTTTTGAGGTTTTTTGTGATATCCGTTACCCCCAAAATTCAGCCGAGGAGATTTCCTCGGCGAAAATAAGGACTTCCAAGTTTTAAAGCAGTATGCGCTCGTCACAATATTCACAGGTGAGAATATCACCGTGATTGATGAAGCTGTGCGGCAGATATTTCTCGGTCTGAGTTACGCATTTGGGGTTGGTGCAATTGACGTTGTTGTGAATTTCGCCCGTCAGAAGCGGCTTTATCTTCGGTTCGCGTGTCATAGTGTAGAGGATAAGCGCCATACGAACGTACATACCGTTGTTTGCTTGACGGAAATATGCCGCACGGGGATCATCGTCCACGGCTACCTCGATCTCGTTTACGCGGGGCAATGGGTGCATTACTATCATATCTTGGCGAGCGTACTGCATTTTCGCTTTTGTAAGGCAGTAGACGTTCTTTTGCTTTTCGTATTCGGCATCATCGGAGAAGCGCTCACGCTGAATTCGCGTCATATAGAGCATATCCAGATCCCTGATCGCCCCTTCTATGGTCTTTACCTCAGTAAAGCTGCTCCCATGCGCCTTGATAACATCCTTAATATAAGAGGGAAGGGCAAGATCGGGAGTGGAGATAAGTACAAATCTGTTATTTGGGTAGCAGGATAACGCTTTAACCAGCGAATGTACGGTTCTTCCGTATTTCAGATCGCCGCAAAGTCCGACAACAAGATTATCCAGCCGCCCAAGCTCGCATTTGAGGGTAAGCAAGTCGGTAAGCGTCTGAGTGGGGTGGAGGTGTCCTCCGTCTCCGGCATTGATAATGTGGCAATCAGCGCACAAAGCCGCTGCTTTCGCCGAACCCTCCTGATTGTGGCGCATTACCAGAATATCCGAATAGGTACTTACTATCTTGATCGTGTCCTTGAGGTTTTCTCCTTTGGCCACGGAAGAATTGCTCGGGTTATCGAAGCCTATGATGCTGCCGCCGAGTCGGATCATCGCCGCCTGGAAGCTCATCTGTGTGCGGGTAGACGGCTCGTAGAACAGCGTAGCCATAATTTTCCCCTTGCATTTTTCGGCATATGCTTCGGGATCAGCCTTAATTTTCTCGCCGAGTGCTATGATCTCGTTCCACTGCGGAACGGTGTAGTCGTCCATATCGATCAAATTGTTGAAATTATTCACAAAATCACCCTAATATATTATATCAGAATTTTGTCGGAATTACAAGGGCTTTTGAAAATTTTGCCGAAATTATGGACGGTATCTCTCCATAATCTTTAAAGCTGTCTTTATGCCGTCCACGGCTGCCGACATAATGCCGCCGGCGTAACCCGCGCCCTCGCCGCAGGGATATAGGTTGTCACAGTTTAAGGCGGTAAAATTCTCGCCGCGTGGTATTCTCACGGGAGAGGAGGAGCGCGTCTCTATTGCGGTGAGAACGCTGTCGTTGTCCGAGAAGCCGCAAATCTGCCGCTCGAAGCGCCGTATCCCTTGCGAGAGAAAATCGCCGATAAAATCGGGAAACAGCTCTCGCAGATTTGCCGGTTCAACGCCGAGTGGATAGGTCGGGGTAACTCGTCCGAGCGAGAACGCGCCCTGTTCTCCCATAAACTCGCGTGTAAGCATTGCGGGAGCGGCGCCGTTTTTGCCGCGGGAAGCGCCCATCTCGAATGCCCTTGTCTCCAGTCGGCGGATAAAGTCCACGCCGGAGAGCGGGGAAGTGCCGAAATCCTCGGGAGATACCGATACCAGAACCGCGCTGTTTGCATTTTCTCCTGCGCGGTCGAAGTTGCTCATGCCGTTGGTGACGATCGTGCCGCCGCTGCTCGCGGAAGCCACGACAAATCCCCCGGGACACATACAGAATGTGTACACCGCACGGTCTTTGGCATTATCGCGGTAGGAGAGCGCGTATTCGGCGGGCGGCAAGTTGGGATGCCCCGCGTACTTGCCATAAAGCGCCTTGTCGATGTCGGCTTGCAGATGCTCGATCCTCGCGCCTACGGAGAACGGCTTTGGGATAAGAGAAACTCCGCTTTTCAGCAGCATTTCAAATGTGTCGTGCGCCGAATGCCCGATAGCAAGAACCAGCGCGCCGCAGTTCAAGGCTGTGCCGTTTGTATAAACAGATGAGATCCTCCCGTCTGCAAGGTCAAGCCTATCCAACGGAGAGAGAAATCGTACAGCACCGCCAAGTTCAATAACACGTTCGCGAAGACGTTTTACTACGCCGCGCAGCAGATCCGTGCCGATATGCGGCTTTGCCTTTATGAGGATCTCTTTCGGAGCGCCGAATTCGCAGAGCTTGTCGAGAACACGGGAGCAGAGCGGGTCGTTGATGCGAGTTGTGAGCTTTCCATCCGAGAAGGTACCCGCGCCGCCCTCGCCGAACTGGACGTTTGTGTGTGGATCGAGAAGTCCGCTTTTCCAGTAGCCCTCAACTGCCGCAATTCGCTCGTCCATAGCCGCGCCGCGTTCCAGTACGATCGGCTTGTAGCCGAATTCGCACAGCGTCAAAGCGCAGAACATTCCTGCAGGACCGAAGCCCGCTATGACTATATCGCCGTCAAGCGCTTGTTCTCCGAAATGAACTTGCAGCTTTTGATTTACATAGAGCTTGACATTGGCGTTTTTTTCGGCAAGCTTTTCTTCAAGCGAAGCGCTAGTAAGCTCAAGATAAACCGAGCTTACGAAGGATATTCCATGTCGTGCGTCCACAGAGGTCTTGTGGAGCTTGCAGGATTTAATTGCGCTTTTGGATAACCGCAACAGGGAGACCGCCTTTTCAATGGCGGTCTCCTTGGGTTGTTCTAAAGCTGTTTTGATTTGTGATACGATAATGCCCATTATTCTGTTAAGGTTGACACTGCGTTAATTGTTACTTTGTAGGTGCCGGATACCCAGCAATTTTGCTGCGCACCCTTGATAGAAACGGAAACCGTTACATCCTGTGAACCCTCGCGGAGCGTAACGCCCAGCAGGTTTACATTTACCGTGAAATCACTTGTAGTAAGCTCGGAGAGCTTGTTGGAGGGGCCGATCACCGTGAAGGTGAGTTGGTTGGTGATCAGCGATACATCATAGTTTTCGGGTATGTTTGTTATGGCGAAGTTGCTGCCGTTGACCTTGAAATTAAGGCTGCCGTAGTTCTCAAGCTTCCACTCGATAAGGGCGGTGTTGTTGCCGGAGAGATTTTTGTAACCTTCCGGAAGAACGATCGGTATAAGCGTGTTCTTGTTGAGCTGTATCTCGCTTATATCAATAGCGCCGATATCCAGAGTGGAAAGAGCATCGATTGTGTCGTCGGGAGCCGCGATAGTAAGCGTCAGCGGCTGGATCTCATATTCGAGGCTTTCGATATCGAAGTTGCTCGGATAATTTGTAATCGAGATTTTCAGCGGCAGTTCCTTCTGTTTGTAGACCGGTATCTCAACCGAGACAGTTTCCGGAGAAAGCGTGAGATCACCCGTTTGGATGCGTGTCCCCGAGGAATTGAGCAGATACAAGTCGCTGTTGGTTATCGTGGACTCCCGAAGTTCGCCGTGATATGTACTTCTTGCCTCCACCTTTGAGATGCTGTTTACAACGTTTGCCGAACCCGTTACCGTGATTTTATCGGGAGAAGCAGCCAATTCATCAACGTAGTAGTTTTCGGGAAGGCTGATATCCGGCGCGGTCGGAGTAACAGAAAGCTCTTTTGTAATGATCTCGTCAACAGTAACGGTTATCATTTTTGGCTCTACAGTGACAAGGTTATATTCTCTGTCTGTTTTAGAGGCAATATTCAGCGGGAGAGTATAGGAGCCTGCCGCGTGAATGGAGGTGAGGTCGGCGGTCGCGATAAAGTCAGATGCGCTCAGGTCGCTTATGTCATAGCGCTTCCCCTCGATTTTAATGCTCACCGTATCAATAATATCGCTGATTACCTGGAGATTATTCTGCGCCATAAAATCAGTGATCGGCGCTTCAATTGAAATTCCCGAGATATTGTCCTCAATTGTGGGGAACACTTGTATTGAGACAATTATCCAGAAACCAAACGCGATTATAAAACCCAGAATAAGGGTTTTGTAATTCTGCTTTATGTCATGCAAAAAATTCAGAATTATATTTTTCATAGCTGATCTCCTTACTTAAGTGGAG
>CAYMTG010000162.1:0-4198 GCA_964393305.1 uncultured Ruminococcus sp. | reverse complement strand
CACATCGTCAGCGCTTGCTTTCCGCAGGCGCTGCATTTGCAGAACGGGCGGTCGAGGTTATAAGCTACACGCGGGAGATATCCAAGGTCTTCCAGAATGGTGAACAGCGGGAAGAAAATCGCCATTGGCGGCAGCATCACAGCCACTACCCACGCAAGCACACGGTACGCGCCGTCCACGAGTATCCCGGAAAGCCACTCCGGCGCGTTCAGCAATACCATAAGCTCGGAAAGCTTGTCGCCGAGCCGGAAAAGCACCGTACTCAGCAACCGGGATGGGTAGTTTGCGCCCGAGATCGTCAGCCAGAATATCACCGTCAGCATCAGCAGCATCACGGGGTAGCCCAGCAGCTTGCTTGTGAGAATTTTGTCCGCTTTTGAGACCGAGCCGCCGCCAAAGTCGCGGACGGAGTCGTCGCATATCTCTTCGCCGTTCAGAAGAATGCAGGAGACTATGCGGTCTTTTAATGTTTCGGCGGTAATGCCGTTGTCGCGGAGGAGAGATCTCGACTCCTCCGCCGCATTGTTAAGCTCCTCATCGAAAAAATCTCCGCCTAACCGCCTCTCGATCTCGGCTTGAAACGACTGATCCGTATCTATCAGCCGAAGCGAGAGCCAGCGCGGGGGGAGAGCGCTTTCGAGAGCCGCGAGCCGCTTCTCGACTATCGGCTCGACTGCTTCAATTGCCCGTTCGATAGGCGCGATGTAGCGGAGCTTTCGGGGGATAGGAGGCGCGGGGTCAGCGCAAAGCTCGTCAAGCCGCTCGGTCAGGTGTTTAAGGGACTTCTTGTCGTGCGCGGAGGTGCCGACTACAGGTACTCCGAGCTGTTCCTCCAGCCGCTTGAGGTCAATCCCGATTTTGCGCCGACGCGCTTCGTCAAGCAGATTTACGCAAACGAGCGTTCGGGGGCAAAGCTCCATTATCTGGAGAGCGAGGTTGAGGCTCCGCTGAAGACAGGTCGCGTCACAGACGACGATAGTCGCGTCGGGCGGTGCGTCGTTCCCGAAACAGATAAAATCCCGCGCCACCGCTTCCTCCTCGGAATGGGCGAGCAGCGAGTAAGTCCCGGGAATATCCGCGAGAGTATATGAGAATTTCTCCGTGGCAAATCGTCCTTCCGCCGCCGATACCGTTTTGCCCGGCCAGTTGCCCGTGTGCTGATGAAGTCCCGTAAGCGCGTTGAAGATGGTGCTTTTACCAACGTTGGGATTACCCGCAAGAGCTATGAGCTTGTCGGAGCGGGGACGCTTAAGTCTCGGCTTTTCCGATTTTCGGCTAAGTCCCATACCCGCACCCCCGCTTGACAATTACCGTGCGGCTGTCATACGAGCGAATGGCGATTATAGCGCCTCGGATAAGATAGGCGCGTGGATCGCCCATCGGACTTCGCCCTACGCACTCCACCACCGTACCCTTACATAGTCCGATGTCCAGCAGCCTCCGCCGCATAGAGCCGCACGTCTCTAAACGCTCGACCATGGCGCGTTCTCCTACATCTATATCGCATAAAGAACAGGTCTTATTCATACTATCACCTCGGGGTATTATATGCGAGGTGAAGCTGTACGGTGAATAAGGCGGCGGATATGGGACCTCCTAACTTTTAAATTACTATCAGAAGATCCCCGGCAGCCATTGGGCAATACACATACCGCCCGCAAACGATACGATATTCGCTGCGGCGGCGTAGATGATCGCCAGCCATTTGGGTCTTGGCTTCTCGCTTACCTTGTTCAGGAGGAAGAAGTACAAAATCGCTTCGCCTATCAGTATCCCCAGTTCAAGCAGCACATAGAATACCACGAATGCCAGCTCACCCGAGCAGTAGTTTATAACGTTTAAAAGGACGTTTAGTATGATCTGCGTTACGCTGTTCACCAGGACAAGCAGCAGGAGCTGTTTTTTCTCGAAATAGCCAAAGGCAAGCGCTATCGCCATCTCGATAACTATGGTGATGACGATTCGGGCGATAAGGGACATTATCTCAACGCGGTAATTGTACGAGCGGTAAGCCTCTATGCGCGCATCGGTACTCAGCTCCTCGTTGTAGTCGGCGGAGAGGTTCACGCCGTCCATATTGACGGTGTAGTAAGCGTCGAACGCATACCTCTCGTAAATTCCGCTCACCGCAAAGGTATCGGTTTCGGGAAAATACAGCAGTATCTTGAACTCATCCGGGGGATAGTACGTCCAGCCGAACTTTTTGGTCTCGTTTACCTGCCACGCTTCTTGCAGAAAAAAGAAGCCGTCCTCGTCGTTGTAATCCACAAACGCTTTCCATACATCGTATCCGTAAGCGATGTAGGAGTATCCGTTTTCGTTGTGTCTGGCATCGTCCTCATCGCCGTCCCAGACGTAAGAGGGACCTGTGGTTTTTGTTCGGGAGAGCAGAGTGGCATAGCACAGCTCGTCGCCGAGATTTTCAAAATCCACATTGACGGACGGTTTGGGACCCATGTCCGCGCTTGCGGTGACGGACAGCATAACCGCCGTTATCATGCATATCAGCAGGGTGGAAAGTTTTTTGAATTGTTTTTTCATAGCGGTACCTCCCGATTTCAATAAGTGGCTTGCCCCGTCGTTTAACGTGGCAGGGCGCGGCTTTGCCTAAGTCATAAATCAATGGAACCCTCCGCCTTAGAGCCGGATCGTCCGGTGCGACCGGATCGTCCGGTGCGACCGGAGCGTCCGGTGCGACCGGAGCGTCCGGTGCGAGCGGGGGACATCTTGCCTAAGTTATACCAGTATCAGATGGTATTCGTCAAATTCAATATCCGAATACCCGGTCATGGTTTGCTTGAGGGAGTCAAGCAGCAGTTCGGAGTCAATACGGTCATAGTAGTCCTCAATGTTCTTAGAAATAGTGACGTTAAGAATGAAATAGTCGCCGACCGTGTGTTCTACAACGGTTTCGCCGTTCACTTCTTTTTCGGTGTCTGTGCTGTTGTCCTTGATCTCGCACTTCACAAGCTCCACCTCGTCGCCTATGCCGCTAGCCTCGCGCCATGCAGCGAAAACTTCATCCGGTTTATAATACATAGGCAGAGTTTTACTGCATATTTTACCATCGGCAACATAGAAGATTTCCGCATCAGCGTATACGGGTACTGTCTCAATAGCCGTCCCAATATCCGGGTACGCGCCGTCCTCGAGTAGCGCAGCGTTTTCGGGAGCTGGAGCGCCCGCTCTCATAGTCATGGCAAAGATGACCGGCACACCGATAAACAATACCAGACAAGCGGCAAGCGATGAGCCAAGCGTTATCCACAGCATTTTGTGGGATTTTTTCCCGAGCTTGGCCATAGCTGCATACTCGTCGTCAACATCGCCGATGGCGTTTAAAATATCGATTGAATTCATTGTAAGCCCTCCTTGATAAGCTCTGCGCGGAGCTTTTCACGGGTTCGCCGGAGCATGGACTTCACCTTGCTTTGTGAGAAGCCGAACTCCCTCGCGATCGTCTCTATCGAGTCCATATACCAGTATCGGCAGAGGAACACTTTTCGTTCGGCAGCGGGGAGATCCTTCACAAAGGCGTTTATAGCCTCCGAAAGCAGCTTTGCCTCAGCCGTTTCTTCCACATTCTCCCTGTTGGGAATACATTCCTCCAGCTCGTCGAGAGCAAGCGCGGCTTGTCCTCCGCCGCGTTTTTCCGCGCATTGTTTGCGCCATTTGTCGATACAAATGCGCCGCGTTATTTTTCCGAGAAACGCAGACAGCACGGCGGGACGGTTCGGTGGAATACTGTTCCACGCGCCGAGGTATGTATCGTTCACAGCCTCCTCGGCGTCCTGGTGGTTTCCGAGAATATTGTAGGCTATAGAATGGCAGAACTTGCCGTATTTTGCCGCAGTCTCGTCAACGGCGGTCTGGTTCCGCTGCCAGTACAATTCAACAATATCCTTATCGTCCATCTGCATCACTTCCCTTTTAAGAGCTCTTCATTTATCTACTCGTATTTTTTTGAGATCGGTTGCGGAAATTTGGATAATTTTATACGCTTTGCGTTGTCCATAACCGCACGGAGTGAGCCGAAGGCGAACGTATGTGCGTGGACATAAAGGTATAATAAACACTCTGCGTTTATTATACCAGACAGCGGGGGAGGTTGTCAACCATAAAAAAATCCCCTCGGCTCACACCGAGAGGAAAAGACTGCCGTATCGGCTCGTTATGACTTGGGGCAAAGATGTCCCCC
>CAYMTG010000161.1:0-4234 GCA_964393305.1 uncultured Ruminococcus sp. | reverse complement strand
CACAGATGGCACGGCGGCAAAAACGCTGTGCCATTTTTTGTGAGAAAATTTCCCGAACTCTGTGACATTTCGGGGCGCTCGATTGTTTCCAATATAGAAGGACGTCTTTCAGAAGAGGATAAAGGAGGGAGAGGATGGAGAGCGATGTGTTTACGGGCTATGTTAAGCAGTACCACAAGACGGTTTTCCGACTGGCTTACAGCTATGTCAGAAATCGCGAGAACGCCGAGGATATTTGCCAAGAGGCTTATCTGAAGCTGCTTGATTATCGGGGCGAATTTTCTTCCGACGAGGACTGCAAGCGGTGGCTTATGCGCGTCGTTATCAATCTCTCGAAAAATCTCCTGAAATCCTTCAAATATTCCCGCACAGAGGAGTTAAGCGAGGATATACCGCTTGAAACCGCCGTGGACGGAGAGCTGCTTGCTCTTGTGAAAACTCTCCCGATCAAATACGGCGAAGTTATACACCTGTTTTACTACGAGGGCTACTCGGTCAAGGAGATAGCCGATATTCTCAGCATAAGTCAGACAGCGGTGACCTCGCGCCTCTCGCGTGGAAGAACAAAACTTAAATCACTCTTGATGGAGGGAACAGAGGATGAACAATTACAGAAGACTTTTCGAACAAATCTCTCCTAGTGAGAGCGATGAACAACTCATCAGCAAAATCATGGCACGAAAGGCGGAAAATATGAAAGACAACAATACTAAAAATACTGCCAAGCATTTCCTTTTAAGAAAAGCTGTTATTATCCCCACAGCGGCGGCGTTGGCGCTCGGCGCGGCGACGCTCTCCGTGGGCGCGGCGAACAACTGGGATTACAGCAATCCGTTCAAGAATATGTTCGCGCAAAGCTACGAGGGCAACGTAAACGTTAATTCCGACGTACACAACATTCCCGCAGCCTCGAATACTCCCGCAGCAACTCAGGGAACGTCGATTGTGACGGAGAAGATCGACTACACCCCCGAAAGACCCATCGGCACCTTCGACTTTGAGAAGTACGGCAAGCCGCTTGACATTGTAATGGAGGGCGACGGCGTGACCGCAACGCTCAACGGTATGCTTGCTTACGATGATTTGTGCTACATCATGTATACCACTACCGCGACAGATGAGGTTATTGCAAATAACGGCGGAGAAGTGCCGGGACTGAGGATCGACTTTGGTAACCGGGGCTTTAAAATCGACGGAAAAATCGCCGGCAGTATGGGATATGTGGCTGATACCATTTCGGAAGAGGGAAATACCAGAACGGGACTTATCAAGATAAGTTACAGCTCCGTTGACCTTTCGGGCAAGACGCTGAATATCACCTTCCTCTCGGAAACAGGCGGCACCGTTCTGCTCAAGGAAGAGAAGGACATTCTCATCGACTTCCCGATAGCGGAAAACATTGAAAAGGAACTCGACCTTGACCTCAAGACCGATTCGTTTGACGGCAAGATCAATAAGATCACCGTTGGCGGCTTCACAGCAAAACTCGATTTTGAAGGAGTTTCAAACGTTCCTCCTATCGACCCCGCGCTTCTTGAAGCTGCATATGAATATAACAGCGAGCCGGGACAAGATTGGATTACCATAACGATAAACCCCGATGTTGATCTGCCTGATAAATGTCTTTATTATGAGCTTGAAAAGTTCGGCGACGCAGTGCTTACTCTCAAGGACGGCACTACCGTTGCTGCAAAGTTGGGTTCAATGCCGTGCGGCAGCAGAGATGGCAGCGTAACAGGCGATATTGAGTTTGAGTACACCTACCCCGTCAACCCGAGTGACGTTGTAAGCCTAACATTCGGCGAGTACACCATTAATCTCTGATTACCCCTCTCTAATAGTTTGATCACTCCCCCAATTTGGCATTAGTCTCCCCTCCGGAAGGAGGGGGATTTTTTGGCAATAGACTATCGCCGTTTACACAAAAAACCGCGCACAAGCCTGAACCTGTGCGCGGCGTGTATTATCCGATTTTCTTAAAAATCAGAGCTGAGGACCTGCGGGAACAAGAGCCTTACCTGCGGGGTTGCCCTCGTACTTGGAGAAGTTCTTGATAAATCTCTGTGCGAGATCCTTTGCCTTAGCGTCCCAATCAGCCGCGTCAGCGTAGGTGTCGCGAGGATCAAGAATACCGGTGTCAACGCCCTTAAGCTCGGTCGGTACTTCAAAGTTAAAGTACGGGATCTTCTTGGTAGGAGCGTTGTTGATGTCGCCGTTGAGGATAGCGTCGATAATTCCGCGAGTGTCCTTGATGGAGATACGCTTGCCTGTGCCGTTCCAGCCGGTGTTTACGAGATACGCTTTAGCGCCGCTCTGCTTCATTCTCTTAACAAGCTCCTCGGCATACTTTGTGGGGTGAAGCTCAAGGAACGCCTGTCCGAAGCAAGCGGAGAACGTGGGAGTAGGCTCGGTAATTCCGCGCTCTGTACCCGCGAGCTTTGCGGTAAAGCCGGAGAGGAAGTAGTACTGTGTCTGCTCGGGAGTGAGGATCGAAACAGGTGGCAGCACTCCGAACGCGTCAGCGGACAGGAAGATAACGTTCTTCGCAGCAGGCGCGGAAGAAATAGGCTTTACGATATTTGTGATGTGGTTGATCGGGTAAGATACACGAGTGTTCTCGGTAACGCTCTTATCCTTGAAGTCGATCTTGCCGTTAGCGTCGAGAGTAACGTTCTCAAGGAGCGCGTTTCTCTTGATAGCATTGTAAATATCCGGCTCGGAATCCTTATCGAGGTCGATAACCTTTGCGTAGCAGCCGCCCTCGAAGTTGAATACGCCGTTGTCGTCCCAGCCGTGCTCGTCGTCGCCGATAAGCAGACGCTTGGGATCGGTCGAAAGAGTGGTCTTGCCCGTGCCGGACAGGCCGAAGAAGATAGCGGTGTTCTTGCCGTTCATATCGGTGTTAGCGGAGCAGTGCATAGACGCAATACCCTTAAGCGGCAGATAGTAGTTCATCATGGAGAACATACCCTTCTTCATCTCGCCGCCGTACCATGTGTTGATGATTACCTGCTCGCGGGATGTGATGTTGAAGACAACAGCAGTCTCGGAATTAAGCCCTAACTCCTTGTAGTTCTCTACCTTTGCCTTGGATGCGTTGTAAACAACGAAATCCGGCTCGAAGCTCTCAAGCTCCGCAGCGGTGGGTTTGATGAACATATTCTCAACGAAGTGAGCCTGCCATGCCACCTCCATAATGAAGCGGATAGCCATTCTCGTATCCTTGTTAGCGCCGCAGAAAGCGTCTACTACATACAGCTTCTTGTTGGAAAGCTCCTTCTTTGCGATCTCCTTGCAAGCCGCCCATGCTTCCTTAGTAGCGGGGTGGTTGTCGTTCTTATACTCGTCGGAGGTCCACCAAACGGTGTCCTTGGAGTTCTCGTCCATTACGATGAACTTGTCCTTAGGCGAACGTCCGGTGTAAACGCCGGTCATAACGTTTACCGCGCCAAGCTCGCTCTCCTGACCCTTGTCATATCCGGTCAGAGAGGGATCCAGCTCCGCCTTGTACAGCTCTTCATAGGAGGGGTTGTAAACAATCTCGGTCGTACCTGTAATTCCGTACTTTGTCAAGTCGATTTTGCTCATTGGAAAATACCTCTTTCTTTAATTTTTCACCGGGCTTTCCCGGACGGCAAACGCCGTCTTCGAAAAACCTTTCACAAATACTATTATACAATATTTTCGTCAAGATGTCAAGCAAATTTATGAATTTTAGAAAAAAATTGGGTGAATTTTATGTAATTTTCTTCCAAAATAGGCGGTTGGTTTTATTTCTTCGAGAAGCGTCCCCGCCGCCAATACGTATACGCCAAAAATCCCCCGCACGGTTGTACGGGGGATTTCAGCTTATAGGAAAAGTCTTTTTTCTGCAATGGAAGAAATTACGAGGCATTAGCTCCAATTATTTATTCTCGCATATCTTGTGTGCGTAATATAATACCAGTGCTATGCCGATTACCACATACAATCCGTATATGCCGGTAGCACAAGCTGCGGTAACTTCATGTATTTCGGTATAGAAATCAGCTCCAAAACGCACCGAATCTATTAAACTGATATTAACCAGACCGACTATGAAAATCGTTATTCCACAGACTATTCCCATAATTCCCCAAAATATTTCGCCGGTTGATTTTGGGCGTTGAGGTGTTGTCGGATTATTCCCGCCACTGTTATTCGTTGATACTTGCGGTTGCTCCTGATTTTCTGTCGGCTTTGTGGGCGCAGCCTG
>CAYMTG010000160.1:0-4293 GCA_964393305.1 uncultured Ruminococcus sp. | reverse complement strand
ACGAAAAATCTGACGGCGCAATCTGCGCACAATCTCTGTGCGGTGTTGCCCTAATATTCTTACGATACGGGATGCAAATTATTCCCCCGCATCCTCAGAAAAGCGTTTGATGAACATCTCTCCGGCTGCTTGATACTCTTCATCGTCGTCTACGGTGGAAAGCATTGTCTCTCCGTTTTCGTCGGTGATCTCCTTGAGAACAACAAACTCGGTATTATCCTCGTCATCAATATCGGCAGGGATAAGCGCGTAATACACCGCGCCGTCCATCTCCGCTCTGTCTACAAACTCGAAGCGGCTGACATTTCCATCCGTATCCTCAAGCTCTATAATGCCTTCGTCTTCATCAAGAAATGCGCTCTCGTTTTCATCGATCATTTCCGCCGCTCCCTTCGTTTTCGGTTTTCCGAAACTCAACAATAACATTGTACACCATTCGCCGCAAAATGTCAATAGGAAATTTCTGAAAAATGCTTGTTTTTTGGCTTATCAACGCAGAATCATTAAATTTGCCTAAAATTTGGTGAAAAAATATAGCCAAAATGACGGTCGAAAAAACAAAAAAATCTATTGACTTTACACAAAAATTGTGTTATTATATATTCAAGGATAGGGATGCCGAAGTCAAGTCGGGAGGCCGATACGGATCCTGCCTAGTTCACGAAAGGAGAGCTGCTCCAATGGGTTGCTGAGTTTGAAGCCGAGGACGAGGCGGAGCGAAAATGCCGGATCTGAGCGAGCGTTTGTGGTCTTGGCTGCACGGTATGGCAGCATGGGAGACCGGTAGCCGCACAGAGAATTCGTCCAAATCTTTGAAAGAGGTACACTCCGATGGCTCGATAATTCGACCGAATATTTTAGCTTTTAGCAGAAAGGAAGCGAGTCCGATGGAAACAAGCGAATCATCCTGTTTAGTGTCTGCGGAGTCGCACTCCGTTGCCCGGTGAAATGATTTTTGTACGATGATTGCACGGAGTTCTGAGCGGCTCCGCAAGTGCAAATCCGTAATAACGAGGCGTTTAGCCGTTTGAAAAAACGCTGAGGCTTCGGATATACCCGCAGACATTCTTCCGCTTTATGCGTTTACATAGATAAGCCTTAATGAAAGAGGTGGTTATCATGTGCGATATAACGAAGGTGGTTACTAAATAGCGCGGGAGGTAGATTCCAATGCCTTATGATAGTTCTTGCTTAACAGTTTTTTGATAAGGAGAACAGTCCGATGTAATACTTGGGTTTTGAAATCGAATTACAATTGAATATACGAGATCCCGCCCGAAAAGGGCGGGATTTTTGCGTCTGAATTCAAGCCGGGCGGTTGAAGATGTCCCCTCCTTTAACGGCGGGTTCCGTTTTGGGCAGCGTTAAATGACGGGGCAAAGCCCTTTATTGAAATCAACAAAAAAAGCGCAGTTGTTACGACTGCGCCTTTATTCTGCTTTTTAAATCAGTTGGCTCTCTGAACCAGACCCGAACGGAGACAGCGAGAGCAAACGTTCACTCTGCAAGGAGTTCCGTCAACGATAGCCTTTACCTTCTTAACGTTCGGCTTGAAGGTTCTATTAGAACGTCTGTGGGAGTGGGATACCTTGATTCCGAAAGATACAGACTTTCCGCATATTTCACACTTTGCCATTTAAAACACCATCCTTTCCAGAGTATCTGCAAATGAGCACATCAATCAAATAACATAAAATATTATACCAGAAACCGAGCTTAAATGCAAGTACTTTTTCAAATTTACATAATTTTTCGTGATTTATCACAAAAGAACAGATTAAAATACTATTAGATTTGTACAAATCCTACCTTCTTCTGCACCTTTTGGAGAGTCTTGCGGGAGGCTTTGTACGCCTTCTCTGCGCCCTTCTTCATGCAGTCCTCGATGTAGGTCTTGTCCGCTGTAATGCGTTTAAATTCTTCTTGCAGGGGAGCGAGCTTATCCGCTACCGCCTCGCCGACCGCGAGCTTGAAATCGCCGTATCCCTTGCCCTTGAACTCCGCTTCGATCTCCTCGAAGGACTTTCCGGTAACGCCGCCGTAAATCGACATCAGGTTGATAATGCCGTCCTTGCCCTCACGAGCGCAGACCTCCGTCTCGCTGTCCGTGACCGCACGCTTGAACTTGCGGATAATGGTGTCCCTGTCGTCGAGGATCCACACGGAAGCATTAGCGTTCTCATCCGACTTGGACATCTTCTTGGTGGGATCCTGCAGCGACATAACCTTTGCGGTCGCCTTTGTGATATACCCCTCGGGCATGGTGAACACGTCGCCGTAAATTCCGTTGAAGCGCTGGACGATGTTTCTCGCAAGCTCCAAATGCTGAAGCTGATCCTGCCCCACCGGCACAAGATCCGCCTGATACAGCAGAATATCCGCCGCCATAAGCACGGGATAGGTGAAAAGTCCCGCGTTGATGTTGTCGGGGTGCTTCTGCGACTTGTCCTTGAACTGCGTCATTCTGGACAGCTCGCCAAACTGTGTATAGCAGGACAAGATCCACGACAGCTCGGAGTGGTTGGGGTTGTGTCCCTGCACAAAGAGTGTGGATCTTTCGGGGTCTAACCCCGCCGCGATAAGCAGCGCGTAGCTCTCCTTGATCTGGGCGCGAAGCTTCACGGGGTCTTGCCTTATCGTAATTGAATGAAGATCCGCGATCCCGAAGAAGCAGGTATAGTCGTTCTGGAGCTTTACCCAGTTCTGCATTGCTCCGAGAAAATTTCCCAGGTGTGGTGTATTGGTCGGCTGAATAAGGCTCAGCATTACCTTCTTTTGCTCTTCCATATTGTGTCCTTTCCCTATTTAAATGAATAAAGGTCACCTCTAAGAAACCTTGTTTGAGAGAAAATCGCCATAGCACACCGTCTGCTGCGTCAAACCTCCTCGCAAGGCATCAAGCCTTGCTTCGTCGGCTTTCCTTGCATACGGCGCACTCTGCCGATTTTCTCTTTTCAAACCGGTTTCTAGAGGTTCCCTAAATTATACGAGAAGATCCTTTGCGCATTTTCCGAGTATCTCGCAGCCCTTGACGATCTGCTCGTCGGTAGGGGTGGAGTAATTCAGGCGGAAGGAGTGCGATACCGCGTTCTCGTCCGCGCAGAAGGCGTTTCCGGGAACAACAGCGACCTTGCGTTTAACAGCCTCCACGCAGAACGCGTTCATATCATACTTCTCCGGCATGGTAGCCCAGATAAACAAGCCTCCCTGCGGCTTTGAGTATGTAATGCAGCCGGGCATTGTCTTTTGGAGATTATCCAGCATTAGAGTACACTTATTGCGGTAGATGGCTTGCAGCTTTTTCAAGTGAGCGTCGAAGTCCACCGTTTCGAGGAAGCGGTATGCAAGCATCTGCGCCCAGATATTGGTATGTACGGTGCTTGTCTGGAGACCGACGACTGCCTTTGAGAGAATATCCTCCGCGCCGCAGAGGTACCCAACCCTCAAACCCGGCGCGAGTATTTTGGAGAACGTGCCGGCATACAGCACGTTTCCGTTCGTATCAAGCGTCTTGCAGCACGGAATCGGTTCGCCCGCGAAGCGCAGATCTCCGTAGGGATTGTCCTCAAGAACATAGATCCCGTACTTCCTCGCAAGCTCAAGAACAGCCTTACGGCGCTCAAGGGTGGTGGTGTTGCCGGTGGGGTTCTGGAAGTTCGGGATGGTGTAGAGGAACTTCGCGTTCGGCTCGGATCTCAGCGCCTCCTCCAGCTTTTCCGGGAGAATACCGTCCTCGTCGGTGGGAACTCCGACAAGGTGAACGCCGTAGCTTCTGAACGCGTTCAGCGAACCGACAAAGCTGGGGTCTTCACACAGGATAACATCGCCCTCGTTGCAGAGGATCTTTGCTGTGACCTCGATCGCCTGCTGAGCGCCTGCGGTGATGATCACCATATCCCCGTCGGAAAACATATCCTTGGCGCGGAGGTCACTTTCAAGCCGCTTGCGGAGCGGCATATAACCCTCGGTCACGGAATACTGGAGCGCGTTTATCGGCTCTTTTTCGAGAATATCAGCCGAGATTTTGGCGATAATTTCCACGGGGAACGCCTCGGGAGCGGGGTTTCCCGCCGCGAAGCTGATGACCTCGGGGTCTGCGGTGAACTTCAATATCTCGCGTATCGCGGACGGCGCGAGCGACGCTACCTTATTTGAAAACGGTTTTAACATATTTACTCCTCCAACTGCGTTTTATCCGTAAAAATTGCACATAATTAGATAAACACATATTATATTATATTATATTATACCACTTTTCTTGCCGTTTGTAAAGACTATTTAAAGGATTTGACA
>CAYMTG010000159.1:0-4366 GCA_964393305.1 uncultured Ruminococcus sp. | reverse complement strand
TCAGGTGTTATGGTCGCTTACATGAAACTGCTTGAGGTTGCCTATCTTCTTGGAACGCTCCCGCATGATCTCGTCGACCTTTTCTACGGAAAGCCCGCGCTCCACCATCAGCACCGCCATGTGGTAGAGAACGTCGTTGATCTCCTCCGCAAGCTCGTCATTGTCCTTGTTCTTCGCCGCGATTGCCATTTCCATGGTCTCCTCGCCGCACTTCTTGAGAATTTTGTCGATTCCCTTGTCGAAAAGATAGCAGGTATAGCTGCCCTCCTGCGGGTTGGCACGACGGTTTTCGATTACCTCGTACATTTCCTTGAATGCGTCTGTCATAATGTTTCCTCCTGTATTGTTTGCTCCTCTTCCCAGACTATAAATTGTCCGAGAGAAGCGAGATTTTTCGGATTTGCTTTAAAATGGGTAAGCACTCCTGTTTTTCCTGTAATATCGTTGTATTTTATATAAATCTTGCCCAAAAGCTTGTAATATTCCGCAAAAATCGGTATCGCGCCTTCGGTTTTATAGTTTCTGAAGCCCTTGTTTGTAATAACACAAAACATTTCAAATATAAAAAGAATTCCGTAAAAGCTCAGAAAGCTTAAAAATACGCCATACCAAGTATAAGACACTGCCGTTGATTTAACCTTTTCAAGAGCCTGAAGATAATACTCTTCGGAGTCAAGAATTATAATACCCTGTTTCTGTTCCCGCTGCTCAGCAAAAGCATCCACAAGCTCAGCACCCTCTATTCCCTCAAGAAATACGATAGCTTCATTTGCTTCTGCTGCTTTTCCAAACCAATATACAACAGAAGCAACAACAAATATAGTTACTGCAATCAAAATCAGCGAGCCGATATTAAAATTAAATTTTGCGGCTATTACGCCTTCTTCAGAACAATTTCTAGCAAATTTTACTATTATTATGATTCGCCTTACAAAAGCAAAAATGCACAACCCAAGTCCGGCAATAATCAGAATTGTCCAAAAGTCCATAGACTACCTCACTTTATCTTGTTGAAAAAGCAAGTTCTGTTTCCTGTATGGCATGCCGCGCCTGTCTGGATAACCTTGACAAGCAAGGTATCGTCGTCGCAGTCTCCGTAGATCTCCACGACCTTCTGAACGTGTCCCGATGTTGCGCCCTTGTTCCACAGCTCCTGACGTGAGCGGCTCCAGAACCACGTGTAGCCCGTTTCGAGGGTCTTGGCAAGGCTCTCCTCGTTCATATAAGCGAGCATAAGCACCTCGCCGTTCTCCGCGTCCTGAACAACCGCCGGGATAAGCTCTCCCTTTTTAAAAAACTTCTTGATATCCATCTGATCCTCCATTTAAAATCAATCCCACCAGAAATACCAAACAGACGATTGCATAAGCGCTCCCGCGAGCCTGCCTATCGTACCGATACCCTGATCAACTATATCGGTGCAGAACACATATTGCTGCAGAGCAAGCTCGGCGGCAGTCTTTTCGTCCTTAATCGGCGCAGCGGAGAACTCCAGAACGTCGCGCGTCATAACGGCTGGAACAGCGCCGAATTTCTCGTACCAGTATTTCGCGATCCACAGTATTTCCTCCGGCATCGGACACTCGTTCCAACCGCCAAACGGCAGCCACGCGAACACCTCCCACGGATTAGCGGTCGGGATTTTCGCGAGAACGCACTCCTCGGTCTTTCCCGTCGTGAAGCTGATCGGCCCACTAAACGTTGTCATAGCGTCACCGGGATTGCGCTCGATTTCGCCAATGATCTCAGTCCAATATTCGTTCATATCCTCTTCATACGCGGAGATCCTTTCAAGAAACCACTTGTTGACGTCTATCGGCTCTGATGCAAGTATTTTGTCTCGTGTGTGCCTTAGATCCTCGGCGGTTTTTTCGCAGTCGTCAAAACCGCGGTTAATGATGTCGTCGATCACTATTATAATCGGCGTATAACCGCCAATTTCGCGTTTAGCAAAAGCCTCGTCGTACGCGCTGAGAACGACCCCGGGATTGCTCCCCGCGGGAAAATGCTCGCACGGGCAGTCAAGCATTTTCATAAGCTTTCCCGCGAATCCGCTGACTTTTTCGGATTTCTTGGACTTGTCCTTGTCAAATTCAAACATAGGTTACTCCTTGGAATTAAATTTCACTATCTCGTCAACCGAAACGCGGCGGTTTCTGTAACGCTTCTTTCCGCGTGTGGACTCTCCGTAATCGATCGCTTCCGCCGGACAGCTGTTCAGGCATGAAAGGCACAGATCGCAGCGGTTTCCGAACTTGGGAACGCCGTCCTCATATGTGATGTTGTCGTTCGGACAGACCTTCGCGCATAACCCGCAGTTCTCGCATCCCTCGACCGTGAACTTCTCCGCGCAACCCGGCTTGTTCGGCGGATAGGTCTTCTGAGCAAGCCCGTTAAACACCGTGTACGGCGCAGTGATATTGCGCTTTCTCTGCGATATGTCATCGCTGATCTTGTCGAGCGTTTTATCCGATTTTTCCCAAAGCTCGTCAGAGTCGTTACATTCAAATGCCGGAAGGAAGTTTTCAACCATCTTGACCTTAGCGCTGTACGACAGCTTAACGCCCTGTCTTCTGAGCAGAATGTTCACCGCGTCGCATACGCCGGACGAAAATCCTCCATATGTAGTCACCGCAAAGATGTAAGCGTCCTTGTTTTCAATCTGTAAGCTCGCAATAAATTTCGCCGCCGACTTCGGCAGTCCCCAGAAATAGGTCGGGAACACAAAACCGATTACATTTTCCTCAGAGCCTACGACGCCACGCACGCCGCGCATATTCCGAACCTTTGCGCCGATAGATGCGGCTATCTTCTTCGCCGCATACAGGCTGTTTCCCGTTGCAGAGTAACAAAAAATAACTGCCATTTCACACGCTCCTTACAGGGATATTCCTCGCCTTCAAATGCTCCTTGACCTCACCCACGGTAAGCTCCTTGAAATGGAACAGCGAAGCTGCCAGTGCCGCCGAAGATCCGGTTTTCTCAAAGACCTCGGAGAAATGTTCGATCCTTCCGCAGCCGCCGCTCGCGATAACGGGTATCTTCACGCGCTCGCACACGAAGTTCAGCATATCGAGATCAAAGCCGCCGCGCACTCCGTCCGTGTCGATGGAGTTCAGGCAGATCTCCCCCGCCCCGCGCTCGGAGATTTCCTTTACCCAGTCTCCCAGATCGAGGTTCATATCAACTCTGCCGCCGTTTATGAACACGGAATACCCACCCTTATCGTTGCGTTTTGCGTCTATCCCGACTACCACGCATTGACTGCCGAAAATCTCCGCCGCATCGCTGATAAGCTGCGGGTTCTTGACCGCTTGAGAATTCACGGACACCTTGTCCGCGCCCGCTCTCAGCGCGTCGCGGAAATCCTCGACAGAGGAAATTCCCCCGCCCACACACAGCGGCACAAAGACCTGTCGGGCGGTGCGCTTTACCACGTCCAGCATAACGCCGCGCCCCTCGTAAGACGCGGTGATGTCGTAAAAGACGATCTCGTCCGCACCCTGCTTGTTGTATTCAACCGCAAGCTCTACGGGGTCGCCAACGTCCTTTATACCCTCAAAATTCACGCCCTTGACTACCTTTCCGTTTCGTACGTCAAGGCAAGGGATTATTCTCTTTGCAAGCATAGCTTTCTCCTATTCTTCAGCAAGTTTTACGGCTTCGGCAAGGTCAAGAGTTCCCGAATAAAGGCTCCTTCCGCAGATAGTGCCATACAACCCCATCTCCTTGCAGATCCTGATGTCGTCGATAGTGTGAACGCCGCCGCTAGCAACGATATTCGCTCTGCCCTTTGTCGCGTCATAAAGTGCCTGAAGCTGCTCGGCGTTTACTCCCGACAGCATTCCGTCCTTTGAAATATCGGTGAAAATAAAGTACTTCACGCCATACTCGATCATCTTGTCGGCAAGGTCGATATAGTTTACATCGGAGGTCTCAAGCCAGCCCTCTGTTGCCACAAAGCCGTTCTTCGCGTCAATTCCGACAACGATTTTCTCGCTCCCGAACTTTTCAACAGACTCCTTGACAAGCGCGGGATTTTTCAGCGCCGCCGACCCGAGTATAACGCGAGATATCCCCATATCCAGATACTCGCGAATCGTTTCGATATTGCGGATACCGCCGCCGACCTCGACCTTCAAGCGCGTTTTCTCTGCAACGTCATTGTAGATCTTCGCATTGACAGGCTTCCCCGCCTTTGCGCCGTCGAGGTCAACCATGTGTATCCACTCCGCGCCCGCTTTCTCAAAAGACAGAGCCGTCTCAAGATAGCTGTCCGCCACCTTCTCTGCCGTAGCGTAGTCGCCTTTATTCAGCCTTACACATTGACCGTTTATTATATCGATAGCAGGTAAAATAACCATGC
>CAYMTG010000158.1:0-4390 GCA_964393305.1 uncultured Ruminococcus sp. | reverse complement strand
AGGTATTATTCCGAGAACTAACAAGTTTGCCTATATCCGACACAGGCGGACGGCGAAACGATATTTTTGACGGGAGGATTTCATAATGAAGCTTTTTCATCTGTCGGATCTTCATATAGGTCTGAAGCTCTTTGACCGTGACCTGTCCCGGGATCAGATCTATGTCTTCGATCAGGTGGCGTCCTATGTTGAGAAGGAAAAGCCTGACGTCATTCTGATAGCCGGCGACATATACGACAAGGCGACGCCTTCCCCGGAAGCGGCGGCACTGTTCGACAGCTTTCTGTTAAATCTCCACAGCAAGCACCCGAACATCACCATTATGGCGATCAGCGGAAACCACGACAACGCGCAGCGTTTGAACCAGTACCGCTCGTTCCTGAGCAGGCTGAGCCTTCATATGATCGGCGTCCCGCCGGAAACCCCCGACGAGTACATCGAGAGGGTCACTCTCACAGACGAGTACGGCGAGGTCAACTTCTATCTCCTGCCGTTCGTCAAGCCTTCCATGGCAAAGGAAATAACTCAGCCCAATGCGGCTGACGACGAAAAATCGCTCTCTTATAACGACGCTGTACACAAGATAATCGAGCGCGAAAGCATCGACACGACCAAACGGAACGTCCTTGTAAGCCATCAGTTCTATGTCCCAAAGGGGAAAAAGGCGGAGGAAATGGAACGCACGGAATCGGAACTGCCGAAGGTAGGCAACGTCGACGCGGTGGACGGCGATTTCTTAAAGCAATTCGACTATGCCGCGCTTGGACATCTCCACAAGCCGACGGAGGTCGGCGGCAAGCAGTGGCGTTACTGCGGTACGCCTATGCCCTACTCTGTCAGCGAGGCGGATCAGGAAAAAGGGATCGTGGTGGCGGAGTTGGGCGAAAAGGGAAAGGTATCAACGCGGGTGCTTCCGCTCAAGCCGCTCCACGCGGTACGGACTATCAGCGGTAATCTGAAGGAAGTGCTGGAACAGGGCTGCGAGGACTATGTTTCCGTTGTGGTTACCGACAACGAGGATACGGAGCTTGTCGATTCGCGGAACCGTCTGCGTGCGGCGTTTCCCAATCTTCTGGAGATTCAGTGCGAGCCGCGAAAGCGGACAGGCGGGCCGAATGCCTTAAATCCCGGCGACGATCCTGATATTCTCAGTCAATGCGCCGCTTTTTTGGGGGAAATAAGCGACGAGGAAAAAAGGCTTCTCGAAGATGTGATCAATTCCGTATTGGAGGGTGAATAATGAGACCTATCAAGCTGACAATGCTGGGCTTTGGCTCTTACGGAGAAAAAACCGAGATAGACTTTACAAAGCCGAAGCAAAATCTTTTTCTTGTGACCGGCGATACCGGTTCGGGCAAATCCACGATTTTTGACGCTATCACATACGCCCTCTACGGCGAGGCAAGCTCCGGCAACAACAGGAAGGACGGCGTTGAGCTTTACAGCCAATACATAAATAACGGCAAAGACGAGCCGTTTGTCGAGCTGACCTTCTCCGAGAACAACAAGGAATACACCGTTCGCCGAACTGTACCGTATCTTGACTCGAAGGGCAAAAGAAAATCCCCGTCCGTCGAGCTTAGGGAGCAGGGCGGAGCCGTTTACTCAGGCAGCACCGAGGTCAAAGAAAGGCTGAATGAAAATATTCTCGGACTCTCAAAAAATCAGTTTACGCAGGTATCTATGCTTGCACAGGGCGAGTTTATGAAACTCCTGAATGACAGCACAAAAAGCAAAAAGGAGGTCTTCAGGCATCTGTTTCAGACTGAGGTGTTTGACAAGCTTGTGACGGAGCTTGGCGCACGCGAAAAAAAGATCTCGCAGGAGATAGACCGAATTTTTAAGGAGTGCCGCAGCTCGGCAGCGGGCATCGCTTTGCCGGACGGTTATGAGGGTAATGAGGGCGTTTGCGATATTCGGTCGGCAATAGACGGAATAAAGTCCGCCGAGGAACTTAATATAACCCATCTTGAAGCTCTTCTCAATGGTCTGGAGGACGTTTGCGCTTATCTGAGAAGCTCCGCCGAGGAAGCCGCGAGATCCTTTGACGCGATCTCCGAGCGGCGCACCGAGGCGCAGAAGAAGCTCAACACGGCACAGGCGCTCCTCTCGTCCTTCGAGGCGCTGGACAACGCCGAACAGGAGCTTAAGAACTGCGCGTCGCGGGAAGAGGGCATACAGGAAAAAAGAAAACTATCCCGAAAGCTCTCCGACGCTTATGAGATAGAAAGGTATTTCGAGCTGTATGATAACTCCCGCCGAAAATTAAGCGAAGCCGAGAAAAATCTGAAAAGCCTGCGGGACGACCTTCCCGGTCTTAAGGAGAAAGCGCAAATCGCTGTTCAAGGCGAAGCTCGGGCAAAACAAGAGCTGGAAAAGCAGAACGAGGACTTCATTAAGGTGAAGGAGCGCGTAAGCCGCTCTCTTGAGATCTTCAAGGCAATAGACGCGGGACGTAATGAAGCCGAAAATCTTCGCGGCAGTCTCGCTAATCTGGAAGAAATCGCGAAAAAAGCCGCAGATGATCTGTCGGAACTGGAAGAGTGTGAGAAGCGTTGGAGCATAAGCTTCGAGGAGTATTCACACGCGCCCGTCGATCTTGCCGACCGCAAGTCCGAAACAGAAAGGCTGGATACTCTGTTCGCCGAGCTTGCGCAATTGCGGGAGCTTTTCGGAGAATGTCGGGATCTGGAGCAGAAGGAAAAAGCCGCTCTTGAACTGTTCCAAGCCGCCCGGCTGGAATGTCGGAATAAGGAGCGGGAATACGAAGAAACGCAGAACGCCTATCTGGAGGCGCAGGCGGGTATTCTCGCTAAAGAGAAGCTCAGACCCGGCTGCAAATGCCCCGTGTGCGGATCTTTGGAGCATCCCGAGCCTTGTGTTCTCCCGGAAGATTTCAGCGCCCTGTCCCGCGAGAGCGTAGACGCGCTCGGTCGGGATGCCGAAAAGTATCGCGGTAATCGGGAGAAAGCTGCCGCGGGATCGGAAGCCGCCTCAACAAGCAGGAAAGAGAAGCAGATCCAATATGACAAGGCTTACAGCGAGTTTATCCGCGACTTGAAAAGCGTCTTCGGCAGCACTGCGGACGGGCTGTCGATTGAGCGTGCGGAAGCAATTCTTACAGAAGAAAGGGAACGGGCGCAGAGCAGACTGAAACGGGCGGAAGAAGACGCGGCGAAGTTTTACGACCTTCAGAAAAAGCTGAGATCGGCGGATGACGATAAGAAACAACTCAGGGACGAAAAGGAAGCCGCAGACGGCGAGGCGGCTAAGGCTCGCGAGCGTCTCACCGTCTCAGAAACGAACAGCAAAGTCCTTGAACAGCAAAACCCCTTCTCATCGGAAGAGGAAGCTCAAACAGCTCTTAAGAACGCCGAGCAAAGCCGCAGCAGCGCTCAGTCGCTCCGGGACAATGCCTATTCGGCGCTTGAGAAAACAAGAAGCGCGGAGGAGAAAGCGTCCGCGCTGATTGAAAAATATCAGGCGGAAATTCCCGATCTGAATACCGAGCTTGGAAAACGCGAGGAGGAATATCGTACCTCTATGGCGCGTCTCGGTCTCGCGGAGGATGAATGGAAGGATCTTACAGGCAAACACCGCAAGGAGGAGATTCTCGAGCTGCAGGAAAGCTTTATGGAATTTGACAGGGTAAAGGCAAACGCCGCCGGCGCCGCCGAAGCGGCGCGAAAAGCGATCGGCGGGCAGCCGCGCCCGAATATAGATGAACTGAGACAGGGCGTTCCGGACGCGGAAAAAGCTTTCCGGGAGGAAAACGACCGTCTGAACGGCTTGAAGCTCGGTCTTGCCGCAAACGAACGGATCCTGACCGAGCTTAACTCAAAGGCGGAGGAACGCGCACGTATCGTCAAGGAACACGATCTCGTCGCGGGTCTTTTCAAGCGGCTTTCGGGAAAGGGGAAAAACGACCACGTTGATATTGAGACCTATGTTCAGCGTTATTATCTGGAGCGTATTCTCGACGCGGCAAACAAGCGTTTTCGGGATATGTCGGCGGGAGAGTACGAGCTTCGCGTGACCGATATTGAAGAAGCGGGGCAATCCAAAAACAGGGGACTTGACCTTATGGTGTATTCTTCGATTACCGTAAAGGAACGAGAGGTGCGCACCCTTTCGGGCGGCGAATCCTTTATGGCGGCGCTGGCGCTCTCGCTCGGTATGGCGGACGTTATTCAGGCGAAATCAGCCGCCGTTTGCTCGGAGATCATGTTCATTGACGAGGGCTTCGGCGCGCTGAGCGATTCTTTCCGCAGACGCGCTGTCAGGGTTCTCCAGAAAATGGCTGAGGGTTCGCATCTCATCGGTATCATCTCGCACGTTTCGGAGCTTAAAACCGAGATCGACGACCAGCTTGCCGTCAGCAAGAACGAGC
>CAYMTG010000157.1:0-4448 GCA_964393305.1 uncultured Ruminococcus sp. | reverse complement strand
CGCCGAAAAAGCCGTCAATACTAATTTTGTCAAAGCCGAAGGCTTTGACTGCCGCATGAAACGCAGCTCTTTCTGTAGGCAGAATGTCTACAGAAAGATTATGAATTAGTATTATAGACGGATGAACTGCCAAACGCCGCGCGAAATTCAAACGTGCGGCGTTGATGTTCCCCGAAAAGACCATAAAGCAGCTAGACAAGCTTCTTGCCGGTTTAAAGTGTGAAATCAGCCGAACGAGTCCTGTGCAATTTTGTGTGGACTATGTTTATGCTGTCCTCTCGTCGGGCGGTCTCCGTGAAAACAACTCCCGCAGTCCGAATGAAAGAAGAAACACCGCGAACAGCATACGCAAACCCGAGTTGTCGAGCAGCCGCGTTCCAAGTGTACCCAGAACCGCTCCCGCCATCCCGCCGAAGACCAGCTCTTTCACAAGCTGCTTATTCACAAGCCCATTTTTCAGGTGAATACACAGCGACAGCAGCGCGATTGGCAGGAAGAAGAGAAGATTAATCCCCTGCGCGGTTTTCTGCTCAATGTCCATGAAAAGCGTCAGCCACACGACGAGAATAAATCCGCCGCCTAAACCCATGGAAGCCAGCACGCCTGTCAAAAATCCCACTATAATACTCACGATATTCATGGCATCAGCATCCTAACCGCAGCGGCAGTCACCACTCCGCCGAAAATTCGTTTAAGCCAGTCTGCGCGTATTTTCTTGAGGAACAACGAGCCGGTGACCGCCCCCGCGATACCCCATGGAATATACTCAAACGCACCCTTGAAATCAAGCTCTCCCGAAAACCCGTAGGACACCGCCGTTACAAGGCTCAGCAAGAATATAAGCGCCACGGAGGTGGCATGCGCCTCGTTCGGTGAACATTCCTTCTCCAAAATCGGCACGGCAACCACTCCCCCGCCAGAACCAAAAAAGCCGTTAAGTAAACCGATTACTCCGCCTTTCAGAAAATGGCTTGTTTTATTTCTTTTTTCCATATTTTCCCCTCCGGTTTCTTATCGGGAACCTCTAAAAAAAATTTTCTCTCAAACAAGGTTTTTAGAGTTGACCTTTAGATGTGACCTATCGTCAAATACTATTTTGCTCATAATGCGGCAAATTATAGACCTTGATAAAATAACCAAAAGTTATTCCCAAATCTGGGCAAAACGCCGAAAAAGAATTCAATATTTTGTGAGATTTGAAAATTTCAAGAATAATAACGTTGACAATGTGCCGGATATGTGGTAAAATATAATTGTATGTAAAAAATTTAACAAGAGGAGTATTGAAATGCTTTTGAACGGTTCAGATATCATTGTTGAATGTCTTCTGGAACAAGGAGCGGATACGATTTTCGGGTATCCGGGCGGCGCTGTGCTTAACATCTATGATGCTTTATATAAGTACAGCGACAAAATCAGACACGTTATCACCTCGCACGAGCAAGGCGCCTGTCACGCGGCGGATGGATTTGCCAGAGCTACCGGCAAGACCGGTGTTGTTCTCGCGACCTCCGGTCCGGGGGCTACCAACCTCACGACAGGACTTGCAACCGCGTATATGGACTCCGTGCCGCTGGTTGCGATCACAGGAAACGTTTCCTGCAGCCTTCTTGGACTGGACAGCTTTCAGGAGGTGGATATAACGGGCGTTACAATGCCCATCACCAAGCACAATTTCATCGTAAAGGATATAAGCGAGCTTGCGAAGACCATCCGCCTTGCATTCAAAATCGCGGGCAGCGGAAGAAAAGGTCCGGTACTCGTTGATATTCCTAAGGACATCACTGCGGCTGTGACCGAATTTGCCCCAATGAAGCCCGAGACGGAGCCTATGCCCGAGATCAACGAGGACGAAATTACCAAGGCTTTGGAACTCATCGAAAAGTCCGAGCGTCCGTATATCTATGTGGGCGGCGGCGTTATCTCCTCAGAAGCGGTTGAGGAACTGAAAGCCTTCGCCGAGCTTTGCGACGCTCCCGTTTCCTGCTCGCTTATGGGACAGGGTGCTTACGACCAGACCGATCGCCGTTATATCGGTATGCTGGGAATGCACGGCACCGTAAAGGCGGCGGGTGCTCTTAATTCATGCGATTTGTTTATCGGAATCGGAACACGCTTCTCCGACCGTGTTATCGGCGACCCCGCAGTGTTCGGCAAAGATGCGAAAATCATCCATATCGATATTGATCCCGCCGAGTTTAACAAGAACGTCGAGGCTTATGTTACCGTAAAGGGTGACGTCAAGGCGATTTTAAGGGAACTCATTGGCAGGATCTCCCAAAAGAAGAACGCTTGGACGAACGAGATCATCGCCAAGGATTTCGGAGAACCTGTCCAGACGGGAACCGACGAATTCCCCGTTACCCCGCAGGAGCTTATCTCCACGCTTGACAAGCTGACCGACGGAAACGCCATCATCACCACGGAAGTAGGACAGAACCAGATGTGGGCGGCGCAGTACTACCGCTTCAAAAACACACGCAGCTTCATCTCCTCGGGCGGTTTGGGTACAATGGGCTTCGGACTGGGTGCTTCTATCGGCGCAAAGATCGGCTGCCCCGACAAGACCGTCATAAACATAGCGGGAGACGGCAGCTTCGCGATGAATTTAAACGAACTTATCACCGCTTCAGCGCATAATATCCCGATTATAGAGCTGGTTATAAACAACAACGTACTCGGAATGGTGCGCCAGTGGCAGAGACTTTTCTACAACAAGCACTTCTCCCAGACCACGCTTGACAACCGTCATATCGATTATGTTAAGCTGGGCGAAAGCTTCGGAATACAGACGTTCGTTATCGCAAAGACCGAGGAAATTGAGCCTGTTCTCAAGAAGGCGCTTGAGATTTCCAAGACCGCGCCCGTAATGGTTGAAGTTCGTATCGACCGCGACATCAACGTACTGCCGATGATTCCTGCGGGAAAGCCGATCGTAAACCCGATCACCGAGATTGATCTGAGCTGAAGGGGGATTTGAAAAAATGCAGGAATACGTTTTATCCGTAAAGGTTGCCAACAATAACGGCGTTCTGCTGCGCGTTTCCGGACTTTTCAGCAGACGCTGCTTTAACATCAAAAGCCTCAATGCCGCCGAGACCGAGGAGCCGAACGTCTCAAGGCTTACCATAGTCGTTCCCGGAGATATAAAAATTCTGCACCAGATAAAAAACCAGCTGTTGAAGCTTTATGATGTATACGACGTCCAGATCCTTGAGGACGCGGTATGCCGTGAGCACATCCTTATCCGCGCCGGCAGAAACCCCGAGGACAGACACAAAATCATTGAGATCGCTAATCTCTATCGCGCAAAGCCGGTAGATGTAGGCGCGAATTCTATAATGCTGGAGCTTACCGGCGAACCGGCAAAAATTGACAGCTTTCTCGATCTGCTAAAGCCGTTCGGGATCATAAAAATGGTACGCTCCGGTATCACAGCGCTTGAACGTGACTAAGGGATGATCCATGAACATTCTTCATTTAAAATATGCCGTTGAAGTGGCGGAAACACATTCAATAAGCAAGGCTGCGGCTAATCTCTACATGGGTCAGCCAAACCTCTCCCGCGCAATAAAGGAGCTTGAGGAGTCGCTTGGGATAACAATCTTCAAGCGCACCTCTAAGGGTATCACCACTACTCCCGACGGCGACGAGTTTCTCCGCCGCGCACGAAGGATAATTGCTCAGGTCGACGAGGTCGAGGAGATATACCGGAACGGAAAACAGCGCAAGCAGACGTTTTCCGTGTGCGTACCGAGAGCAAGCTATTTTTCGGTTGCCATGGCGGAATTTTCCAAGCATATAGCGCTCACCGATCCCGCCGAGATATTCTATAAAGAGACGAATTCCATGCGCACCATAAACAACGTTGTACACGGGGATTTCAATCTCGGAATTGTTCGCTATCAGGCGGCATTCGAGCGGTATTTCACCGATATGTTCGCTGAAAAGCATCTGACGTATGAAACCGTATCCGAATTCTCATATCTTCTTTTGGTAAAACGCGAGAGTCCGCTTGCCGAAAAGGACAAAATTACCCTCGACGACCTCAAAAGCTTCATTGAGATCACCCACGGCGATCCGTATGTCCCCTCCCTGCCTTTGATCGACGTAAAGAAAGCCGAGCTGTCCGCACAGGTGGACAAGAGGATATACGTATTTGAACGTGCAACGCAGTTTATGCTGCTGGGAAACGTCCCGAATACCTTTATGTGGGTTTCTCCCATTCCGCAGAAGCTGCTGGATAACTATGGTCTGGTAATGAGAGAATGTCCCGAAAACACCAAGGTCTACAAGGACGTTCTTATTCACCGAAAGGACTATAAGATGTCAGATTTTGACAAGCAGTTTATCACAAACTTGATTGAAGCCAAACGACAATGCTTTAATTCAAAATAGGGAACCTCTAGAAACCGGTTTGAAAAGAGAAAATCGGCAGAGTGCGCCGT
>CAYMTG010000156.1:0-4486 GCA_964393305.1 uncultured Ruminococcus sp. | reverse complement strand
TGCCTACCGTACCCGCCTGCTGGAAGCAGTTCCTGATGGTAGCCAGAACCTCGTTATCTCTCGGGTTAAGGCAATACAGAATAGTCTTGGGAAGCTCGTTTGTGCTGTCAAGCGTATCCATCAGCATGGACAGCTTCTTTGCGAACGTCTGATCCTCAATAGCGTCAAATCCGGTATCGGGACCTAACTCTCTCATATAGCGTGCGGAGTTGTTGCGCAGTGCGCCGATGTGGTACTGCTGTACCCAGTGAAGTCTCGCGTACTGTCTGCCGAGATGAACGAGGATATAACCCTTATACTGCTCTATCTCGTGAGCGGTGAGGTCGTCGCCCGCGAGAGCCTTCTTAACGATCTTGTCAACGGCTTCTTTAGTCGCGGGAGCGAACATTACAACGTCAAGCGCGTGGTCGGAGCATACGCAGCCGACGCTGTCAAAGAAGTCTATCCGCTTGGTGAGCGCCTCGCACAGGCTGTCGATACCGTCTATCTTCACGTTCGCGGCGTCGGCGAGCTTTGCGATATACGGAACGTAGGTGGGAAGCTCGATGTTTATCGCTTTATCGGGACGGAACGCGGGATAAACCTCAACGTCAAAGCTCTTGTCCTCCTTGAGGAGCTTGTGCCAGTGCAGGTCGTCAATGGGGTCGTCGGTCGTGAAGATCTTCTTGACGTTGCTCATCTTGATGAGCTGACGGGCGGTGAGCGTCTGAAGCTTCTCGTTGCACTTGTCGAAAATCTCCTTCGCGGTCTTGGGCGAGAGTATCTCGTTTATGCCGAAATAGCGCTGAAGCTCAAGGTGCGTCCAGTGGAAGATGGGGTTGCCGATCGCGTAAGGCATAGCCTCGGCGTACTTGAGGAACTTCTCATACGGGTCCTTGTCGCCCGTGATATAGCTCTCGTCCACACCCATCTCACGCATTAAGCGCCACTTGTAGTGGTCGCCGCCGAGCCAGCACTCGGTGATGTTGGCGAACTTCCTGTCCTCGTAGATCTCCTGTACGGGGAGGTGGCAGTGGAAGTCGAAAATCGGCATATCCTCAGCATAGTTGTGGTAAAGGGTCTTAGCTGTTTCCGTCTTGAGGACGAAATCCTTGTCCATAAAATTCTTCATAGCTTTTCTCCTGTTGAAAATATTCTTTTCCTCTCCAAAGGAAGGGATTGAATCGGTGGCTTGCCCCAAGCCTTGTTAAAATAACAAGCCGCCGCTTATCCGCAGCGGCTTGGATTCCAACCGATGTACTCTTATTAGTCGGGGAGCTTCGTAGGCTTAAGCTTGAGCTTAATAATCGCCATTTTTTCTTCAATGGCTTTAACCGTTTCAACCGCGTTTTCTTTTTCGGCAATTTTCCTGATGTCCTTTAACATTGTGTATTCATCAATTAATAGCCCATCATAGCGCTTATCGGTTATTCCCATGTCATACGCTCCCTTATGGTGTCAGAGATTACAGAGTAACGCCCGTCTTAAATATCGCGATCTCACGCGAGTTATAGCGCTCGTTTGCGGTCTGCTTGCCGCTTGCGGTGTCGGCTACGAGCCGAATCAGCTCGTCGAGCTTCTGCTCGAACGTGTCTCCGGTCACGATAGAACCCGCGTTAAAGTCGATCCAGTTCTTCTTGCGAGCCGCAAGGTCGCTGTTAGTGGAAATCTTGATAGTCGGTACAAACCCGCCGAACGGAGTACCGCGTCCCGTTGTGAACAGAACCATATGGCAGCCCGCCGAAGCGAGATTGGTAACGGCAACCATATCATTTCCGGGACCGTTCAGGAGATTCAGACCGTGCGCGGTGAGCTTGTCGCCGTCAAAAAGCACGTCGCGGACTTCGCTGCATCCGGATTTCTGGGTGCAGCCGAGCGACTTGTCCTCAAGAGTGGTAATGCCGCCCGCCTTGTTTCCGGGCGAGGGGTTCTCGTATACCGGCTGGTCGTGCTTCTGATAGTACTCCTTGAAGCCGTTTACCAGCTTTACTATTTTATCGAAAGTAGCCTCATCCTGCGCCCTGTCCATAAGGAGCTGCTCCGCGCCGAACATCTCCGGCACTTCGGTGAGAACTGTAGTGCCGCCCACAGACGCGATAAAGTCCGAGAACCGTCCTACCAGCGGGTTTGCGGTGATGCCGGACAACCCGTCCGAGCCGCCGCACTTCAGACCTACCTTAAGGCAGCTCATATCCTTCTCGACGCGCTTGTCGTTCTTAGCCTTCTCGTAGAGCTTCTCAAGGCGCGCAACGCCCTCCGCGATCTCGTCCTCAACGTCCTGTGCGATGAGGAACTCGGTGCGCTCCGCGTCGTACTCGCCGAGCGTATCCTTGAACACATCCATACGGTTGTTCTCGCAGCCCAACCCAAAGACCAGTACGCCGCCCGCATTGGGGTGCTTTACCATTCTCTGGAGAATCATACGGGTGCGCTCGTGATCCTCGCCGATCTGTGAGCAGCCGTAGGGGTGCGTGTAGGTGAACACGCCGTCAATGCCGGGCGTGTCGGGGTGCTTTTTGCGGAAGGTCTCGACTATCATCTTCGCCTGCGCGTTCACACAGCCGACTGTCGGAATTACCCACAGCTCGTTGCGGATACCGATCTCGCCGTTCCCGCGCTCATAAACCATCACCTTTGGCGCTGTTTTCTTATCCGGCGCAGCGACGTCCTTCTTGTTGTAGGAATACTCAAGAGTACCCTCAAGGTTGGTTGCCATATTGTGGCTGTGGATATGCTGTCCCGGCTCGATGTCGGCGGTCGCTCTGCCGATGACTTCGCCGTACTTAATTACCTTCTCGCCCTTGCCGATGTGCTTGAGGGCGAACTTGTGACCCTTCTCGATGTCCTCGGCAAGCACAATGCCCTCGTATTCCTCCCCCTTTTTGAGAGGAGCGAGCGCGACTGCCACGGAGTCGAGCGGGGATATAATAATAGTTTTCTTCATATTTTCACCATTAATCTGACGGACTATTCCTTATCAGCCGAGGAACGCCTTCAAAGCGGCTCTCTCGCCGTTCTTGAGAATACTGTCGATATGACCCGCGACAACAGCGACGTTATCGTCCACATCAAGGCTCTGCTCCCAAAGCTCGGTGTAGTTCAGCACCTTCTTAGCCATAGCTGTGCTGTCGCCGAGCGCCCATACCTCTTTCCAGAACTCAAGATATTTTGCGTCGTCGGCAAGCTTAATATCCTCGTCGCCGCGCTTTCCGCGATAGAACACGATAAGGGAAGCCAGCGAGAACAGTATATGCTTAGGCGACTTGCCGAACTTAGCGCGGTAGTCGTTGTAGGTGGGCAGCAGTCTGGTCTTGAACTTCGTGGTTGAGTTCAGAGCGATGGACATAAGCTCGTGGCGAATGAAGGGGTTCTTGAAACGCTCCACTACGCTGTTCGCGAAAGCGTCCATCTCGTCCTTGGGGAGATTGATGGTCGGCTTGATCTCGTCGTTGATAAGTTCAGCCGCAAATCTTCCGACGTCCGCGTCCTCCATAGACTCGCGAACGGTGTCAATTCCCGAAAGGTACGACACGGGAACGATACCGGTATGCGTCCCGTTAAGGATCTTAACCTTGCGCTGCTTGTAAGGAGTGATGTCGTCCGCGAAAATCACGTTCAGTCCCGCCTTATCCGCAGGGAGCTTAGCCTGAACGAACGGCTCCTTCTGAAGCACCCAGAGGTGGAAAATCTCGCCCTTTACAATGTTGTTGTCCAGGAAGCCCATAGCCTCGCAGATCTCAGCCGCGTTATCACGGGGATAGCCGGGGACTATTCTGTCCACGAGCGTGGAGGTGTAGTGGCAGGCGTTGTTCATCCAGTCAACGAACTTAGCGTCCATATTCTTGATTTTTGCCAGCTCGTTCATAACGCGCTTAAGCTCCTCGCCATTGTGGTCGATAAGCTCGCACGGAACGATAGCAAGCCCTCTCTTGGGGTCGCCGTTGAAGTGGTTGTATCTCGCCTCAAGGAACGCAAGCAGCTTGCCGGGGAAGCTGACGGGGCATTTGCTGAAATCGGTATCGTTCCTGTCGAGAGCGATACCCGCCTCGGTGGTGTTGGAGATCACGATCTCGAGATCCTCGCTCTTGGCGTAGTTCAGATACTTGTCGTACTGCTCGAACGGGTTGATGAAGTCGCGGAGAACGTCGATAATACGGCGGCTCTGCACCTTCTCGCCCTTGTCGATACCCTCAAGGCATACGGTATACAGACCGTCCTGCTTCTCAAGATCCGCCACTCTGCCCATAGGCATAGGCTGAACGACGGCAACGTCGGAGTTAATGACTCCCGCGTCGTTCATATTCTGGAGGATCCAGTCAATGAACGCTCTGAGGAAGTTGCCCTCGCCGAACTGGAGAATTTTGATCGGTCTTTCGCTCTTTTTGTCGTAGTTGGTTCTGTTCAAGTCCTTCATACTCAATACCTCAAAAATTATTTCACACGCTCGGCGGGTTTCGCCAAACGCTCTATACAAACCAAACACCACACAAGACGGGTTGTGCGGTTT
>CAYMTG010000155.1:0-4541 GCA_964393305.1 uncultured Ruminococcus sp. | reverse complement strand
TTAGTATTGACGGCTTTTTCGGCGGCTTCGGCGGCATCAAACAGTAGACTTTGCCTACTGTTTGATTGTAAAATGGTATAAAAGGCTCAGGGCATAACCCTGAGCCTCAGCTTTTTCTAATGGGGAGAAGGGAGAACTCGCGTCGCCGACGTGTCCCGTTCGGTCTACGGTATGTCGTCCTCTGCGCATTTCGCCATCTTTTCGTATAAGTCCGGCATCGCCCGCTTGAAGTTAAGCGGCTTGAAGGTCTGTGAATCCACAAATCCGTGGGAACTGGTTCCCTCAGCGAGTATCTCCGTCTCTCCCTTGCGGGTGATGGTATACGAAAACTCTATTCTCGCAGGAGTAAGCCGCGTTATCCTCGCGGTCACCACAAGATTATCGTCATACCTCGCGGGAAGCCGATACTTGCAGGATACCCCCGTCACGGGGATCATCACCCCCGCTTTCTCCATATCCGAATAGCTCATTCCCGCCGATCTGATATAATCGGTACGCGCCATCTCCAGCCACACAAAGTAGCGTGAGTGGTGTACAACCCCCATCTGATCGGTCTCGGCATAACGTACGGTAAGCTCAGTCTGACTGGACATAATCTCTCCTGTTTCAGTGATTTCTCGTTTTTAACGCACGGTCGATCTCACGTGCCGCATCCTTCTTTGCGGCGGACTCGCGCTTGTCGTGGAGCTTCTTACCCTTGCACAGCCCCACCTGCACCTTCACCTTGCTGTCCTTAAAATAAAGCGATACGGGTACAAGCGTATATCCCTCCTGCTTTACCTGACCGAACAGCCTTAAAATTTCCTTTTTATGGAGAAGCAGCCGCCTTACGCGATAAGGATCGCGATTGAAGATATTGCCCTTCTCGTACGGCGCGATGTGCATTCCGCGAATAAAAGCTTCGCCGTTCTCGATCGAGATCCAAGAATCCTTAAGATTGACGCCGCCCGCCCGCACGGACTTCACCTCCGTGCCGAACAGCTCTATCCCCGCCTCCAGACTCTCGATTATGAAGTATTCATGCCGCACCTGACGGTTTTCGGCAATAGTTTTAGTGTTCATAGATCCTCCTAAGGCGATCTTCCACAGCAGTCATTCCCTGTTATACAGCTTGTCAGGCAGACATATAATACGCGATCGCCATACTGATATCACTTATCTTGAAGGACGCATCGCCGTTTATGTCGTAAGCCTCGGCATCTCCGGTCGTTGCTGCGTTCATATAATCTCTGATCAGGATCGTAATATCTTCGATGTCAAAATGTCCATTGTTATTTAAATCCCCGACGACCAATATGGAATATTTATCCATATTGGGAGCGTTGATGGTCATACCGGATTTAACGTTTGAGTTGGAAGCGACGACATTCCCGTCCGCGTCAAGAACCGAAGTATACTCGCCGAATTCAAAGCTTTTCTTGAAGCTGTTCGCGGTTACGCCGTCACAAAGCCGGATGGTAATTTTCTTCTTATCGCTGTCCACCTGATATGTATCACTCTTCAGCTCGAAATTCTGTATTTTGGGAGACAAATAGTATACTCCGCCCTCTGTGAGGGGGATCGCTGCTTTTCCGTCGGTTACGGTAACGCTGCCCGCCATCTGCGAACGGGTGCCGTTCCACTTGTAGAGGTAATATTTTCCTGACGTAAACTTATCCGAAACATCTATTTCAAGCGTTGCGCTTCCGGGAAGCGCTTTACTGTCCGATGTCACAAACATTCTGTATCCGGAACTGCTCCCTGCCTCCAGCAGGATTTTGGACTCGTTTGCGTCGGTGTCTTTCACCTCCGGGTTAAAATCCGCCACATCCTGTAAATCTTTTCCATAGAATGTCCACGTATAGGAAGTCCCCGCCTGTGTTACGCCCGAAGCGGTAATGCTTTCATCCTCGCCGTAAATCTTCTCAAAATCGGACTTAAGTATCTTATCGGGAACACTCAGCTCCGCCGAACTCAGATTTGCTTGGGCGCGCTGAAATTCCTTGACAGCGGACAATGCGGTTTCAAGCTTTGCGTCGTCGTCCGAGGCGATGGTGTTTAATCTTTCAAGAGCATTGCTGAACGACTCCCACGATGAAGGGGTGTAGTCATCCTGTTTATAGGTGCCGCCCACGGTAATAAGCGCCTTCAGCGTATCCTGAAGATCCTTTGTGCCGTAACAGAGATTGTCCCTTGCGTCAACCAAAGCGTTAAACGCGCTCGTGAGCATCTGAATGTCCGCGTTTCCATACTGAAGAATAGCGTCCGCGGTATCCTTGGCACGGGTGAATTCCGTCCAGCTGCCTGCGGTGTACTCATCCTCCGCTAAAATATCGCACTCCGCTTTCAGGCTCTCCAGACGCTTTTTTAGAGAAGAGAGATCCTTCCCGCTGAGAAGATAAATCGTCACTGTGGTCTTAGTATTGTCATTATCCGTCTCGTTAAACAGCCTTACGGTAACTTCGATGGTTTTATTTTGGGAAGCCACAACCACTCTATCGGTAGTAAACGACTCCCAATTATCGAAATTAAGTGCGTAAGGATAGTCGTCCGGATCATCACAGGGGTAAGGCGCGGGATAAGAGTTGTAATCAAAGAAAATCTCCGGGAGAAGGCTTCCGTCGTTCAGCCGAATAGACTTCAGGATCTGATTTTTCAGATCGTTCTCTTCAAGCTCCTCTCCGTCCATAAGGTAATATGTAGTAAGCAAGGCTTTTATCCCTTTGGGATTAGACGAATCCACGAAATTCTTTGTGATATTCCCCGAGGTTACCCTGTCCGACACGAACCAGCTCGGCATAGTTGTCAGATAGTTGTCGCTGAGATTGATATTCGAAAGCTTAGAGCAGCCGATAAGCGAGAGCTTTTTCAGCGCCTCGCTCTGAAGCAGATTGGAAGAAAGATCCAGCTTCGTCATATTCACCATATAATTAATGCAGGAAGGAACATCAACAAGCTCCAGACCGCTCAAATTCAAGGTCTTGACATTAGCGAGATCGTCGTATGTGATCTCATCAATTGACTCCACGCCCGCAGCTTTCAGGATCTTTTCTTCAAGCTCTTCCTGAACTTCATATTCATTGGCGGTGTTGAAATAGCTGTATTCTACAAACTCATCCATCGAATGCAGTCCGTCAAACGTCATTTCGATCTCGTCATCGGCGGCGAATCCCAAGGGCGCAGCCGCAAAGAACGATGATACGCTCAAAGCTCCAGCAAGAAGAGCAGACAGCAGTCTTTTTCTACCCAACATCCAAAACACCCTTTCTTTGTCCAAGCGTTTCAATAGGGGGCTTGCCCCGTCATTGTAGCATTTTCCACAATAATTATAACATACTTTTCAAGAATTTACAAGAGGTAACTTGACATTTTTGTGATAATGTGATAAAATAATTAAATAGGGAAGAATTAGAGGCGACCTAAAATCAAACGTGAAATTGTTTTTTCGGAGGATATTGTCATGGCTGAGAAAAACACTTTACTTATAGTAGACGATTACGAGTTTAACCGTCGGATGCTCCGCGAGATGCTGCCAAGCTTTGAAGTTATAGAAGCGGAGAATGGGTTCAAAGCAATTGAGGAATATGAAAAAAACAAGGACAAGATCTGCTGCGTGCTCTCGGATATTATGATGCCTGTGCTGGACGGGTTTGGATTGCTCGAATATTTCTACAAGAACAAGTATGTAGAAAACGTGCCGGTGTTTATCATCAGCGCGGACAATTCCAGCAAGGCTCTGCAAAGGGCGTATAATATGGGCGCCCAGGACGTGATCAACAAGCCGTTTAACCAAAACTTCGTCCGCAAACGCATAGAGAATATCATAGAGCTGTACAGACTGCGCGAGCTTATTCAGTCAATACAGGGCGCCAATGACCCGTATGCTGCGGACTCGGAGTAATACCGGGCGAATTGCGGCGTGATTTTTTCGCGTTTTAACAGGTAAAACTGCGGATTTTTTTACGAATTCGCAGTTTTCTTTGTTAAAATCCCGCAAATTGGATAGGAAAAAAGCCGTGTTTTTTGTGCTTTTGACGATTTTTGCAAGTTGGAGAAAAATGACTTGCAAAAATTAATGCATTGTGCTATAATGCTATATGGTTAAGTGTTTAAGAGGCAGTGTCCCGATCGATTTCTCTCTGTCTGCGACAGGGAGAAGACCGGTAAAACCATGCAGACGGACGGCGTGTTTTTCCGCCGTAATCAAAATAATTATACCGAAAGGATATTTTGTGCTATGTTATACAGAGAGATGAGTAAAGAACAGCTTGCTGCGGAGAAGGCGGTTGTTGAAAAGCTTTACGAGGAAGAAAAGGCTAAAGGACTGAACCTCACTATGGCACGCGGAATCCCCGCGCCGGAGCAGCTCGATTTGTCGATCAATATGCTCCTGCACTGCCTGGACGGCGACTGCAAGTCCAAGAGCGGCGTGGACTGCCGTTCCTACGGCGTACTCGATGGAATTCCCGAGGCTAAGGAGCTGTTTATGGAAATGCTGCACGTAAAATCCGACGAGGTGATCGTCGGCGGCAACTCCAGTCTCCAGATGATGTACGATACCA
>CAYMTG010000154.1:0-4569 GCA_964393305.1 uncultured Ruminococcus sp. | reverse complement strand
GTGAAAAGCTTGTTTCGGAGAGGCTTGAAAACGTGAACGAGCCGCCCAGGTGCTCCCACAGCCATTCCCATTCCCACTCGAAAGAGCTTCCGCTCCCAAAAACCGATATTCCGAATGAGCCATATCCTCCGCTCATGTAAGCCAAAAACGAGCTGACGTTTAAGAAGCCTAAGTACGAATTCGAAGTCCCGAGAGAGGAATTTATGAAGCCGAACGAACCTGATACTTCGTAAGAGCAACGGGTATCACAGCTTGTTATATCCGGAAGAGGCTGCGGATCGGCTCCGTCAAGCGGTCTTGAGGGAATCGGGGCGCCGCCGAAAATTTCGGCTATCTTCTCATTTAAGGAAGGATCGTCGCGGGAAAGCTCTGCGAGCCTTGCGGCGTACTCTTTGCCCCCGTGATCCTCCAGCCACTCTATAAGACTCCCCGCAAGGAAATATCCGCGCAAAGACGCAACATCAAGATTATCGGGGATCTGAGCAGCTGAAGCTATCTTTTTTCTGTTCAGCCATAAGGAACAATCCACAGTCCAAATCCCCCCTTCCGCAATCAATCCATTACAGTATCAGACACTTTAATTATACCATATTGTGAAAATGTTTTCAAGGGATTTTAGCAAAAAAAATGTTAAAGTTAAAAAAACTTCTTAACACTACTTGACATATTTGTGCAAATGTGATAAAATAAAGGTAAGTTTAAAACAAACTGCGTTGTCACAACAGGGTGATGGCGCAGAATTAAAGACGTTTAAGGAGGAATCATCATGGCAGACAATGATAAGCTCGAATACTATCAGGACAAAAAAGGCGAGTGGCGCTGGCGCAGAAAAGCCGCTAACGGCAAGATCATAGGGGCTTCCAGCGAGGGTTACTCCGACAAGAAGGCTTGCGAGGAGAATGCTACCCGTAAAGGCGACAAGGATAAGTGGGAATTCTACACCGACAAGCGCGGCGAATTCCGCTGGCGCAGAACAGCCTCCAACGGCAACATCGTAGGTGCTTCAAGCGAGGGATATTCCGATAAGAAGGCTTGCGAAGAGAACGCTCGCCGCAACGGCTGGAACGGCTGATTTCGCTGAAATTCCGGTATACTCACCGATAAATGAATCGGGAGATATGCGACTTAAAGAGAGGGGGGCGGCATTATGAAAAACAAGCGTAAGCCGCATGTGATAGTGATTATCGCCTGCTGCGTTATAGTCTTGATGCTGATCCCGTCGCTTATCGTATATACAAGGCTGACAGACAAACAGCTTAAGGCGTACGTTACGCAAACTCTTGACGAGGTCTCCGCGCATAATGTGTCATCGATAAACGATAAAATAAGCAGCGACCTTATACTGATGGATGAGATAGCAGAACGCTTCTCCATCTCAAGCTCCAATTATGCCGATCTTCTTGACGGACTTACCGGGACAGCGGGGCAGCACGGATTTAAGAGAATGGGCATTGTCGATAAGAACGGCGTGTCGTATTCAACCGGTGGTGTAACTCTTAAAATTTCCGAAGATGATTATATTGTCAACGCTTTTTCGGGGGAAAGGGTGATTTCCGACGTTTTCCCGGATGTCATTGACGGAAAACAGATTTTCGTTTATGCAGTGCCGATTATGGACGATACGAGCGCGTCGGTCAAGGCAGTGTTGTTCGCAACGTGCGATACGGAAAATTTCCGCGTTCACTTCTCGGAATCCGCGTTCAACGGAGAAGGTTATTCGTATATTGTCAAATCGGACGGGGCTACTGTCACCGACTCCGAACAGCCATCATCCTTCAAAAATATGACGAACGTGTTTAACTCAATGCTCGGGAGCGGCGATAACGCCAAGGCGGTTGAGCAAATGCGTTCCGATATGAGCCAAGGCGCGGAAAAGGGTCTTGTGACTTTCACAAACACGGGCGTAAAAAAGTACATGAACTACGAGTCTCTCGGAATAAACGACTGGTATATGCTGAGCGTTGTGCCTACGGACGTTATGGACGTCAACAGGAATAACATTATGTACCTGACATACATCACGGTTGGAGTTATTCTTGTGGTGACGATTGTGCTTACCGTCGCACTGTTCAGTGCCGAAAGATCAAAAAGCAAGCAGCTTGAGGAGGTTCTGTACGTTGACCCGCTTACAGGAGGCATAACCTTCACGAAATTCTGCCTTGACGCGCCCAAGATGATTGAGAAGAGTACCGACAAGGCTGCCTGCATTATGGCGGATCTGGACAACTTCAAGCTTATCAATAATATGTATGGGCACGCCGAGGGCGATAAGACTATCCTGCATACTTACAAGGTCTTCAAGAATATAATCGGCAATAACGGATTGCTGACGCGGCGTATGGCGGACAGGTTTTATGCCTTGGTTTTCTTCAAGGACGACGAAGAGCTGAATAATATGCTTATGAGCTTTATCACAAAGCTTAAAACCTCTTGGAACAATAACGACGCGGATTATCTTCTCAGTCCGTCGATTGGCGTGTGCATTGTAAACGGCACGGAAGATATTGAAACTACGACAAACAATGCCACGATCGCCCATGACAACATTGACCGGAACACCGGACGAATTGCGTTCTATGATGACGTTCAGCGTGACAAAATGCTGAACGACAAAATTCTTGAGGATAAAATGGTTTACGCACACAACAACCACGAGTTTGTGCCGTTCCTTCAGCCGAAATATGACGCTCGGACAGGAAAAATCTGCGGTGCCGAAGCGTTGGTAAGATGGTGTAATCCCGATGGCTCTATCACCTACCCTAACCGCTTTATCCCGCTTGCCGAGCGCAACGGCTTCATCAGAGTACTTGACCGTGATATGTTTGAGGCGGTATGCAAGCTTCAGCGGAGTATTATTGACAGCAAGCTTAAGCCGGTTCCGATTTCTGTCAATGTGTCGCGGCAGTTGATGTATGAAACAAGCTTTGCAGACGATTATATCAATATTCTGAAGCAGTACGGGTTATCCCCCGATACGATAGAGCTTGAAATAACCGAGAGCGTATTGTTTGACGACTTTGACGGATTCAGAATTATTATTGACAAGCTGCGCAACAACGGCTTCAAAATTCTGATGGACGATTTCGGAACAGGCTACTCCTCACTTATGATGCTGAGTTCTGTTCCCATTGATAATCTGAAGCTGGACAAGTCGTTTATTGACCGCTTTGAGAACGACAAGGGACAGAAAATAATCAACTGTGTAATAGAGCTTGCGAAATCCCTTCAATTGCCCATAACCGCTGAGGGAGTGGAAACGAGCAGTCAATGCGACTTCCTCAAGGAAAGAGGCTGCGACATCATTCAGGGTTACTTCTTCTCGAAGCCTGTTCCACAGGATGTGTTTGTGAATCTGCTTAAGGAGAGTATGGAAGACGAGGTATCCACGCTCATCGAATAAAAATTGATCCCCGTGAAATTACTTCACGGGGATTTCAATAATTCAAATCAGGAATTGCTTATTTGAATGAACTTTTCAAGAGTTTCATATGCCTTGCCCGAGTCGATAAGCTCTGCGGCAAGCTTGATCCCGTCCGCCATCGAGGGAGCTTTGCCCGCGATATACAGTGCCGCGCCCGCATTCATCAGAACAGCGTCGCGCTTATGCCCTTTCTCGCCCTTGAGAATGCTGCGGGTAATTTCAGCGTTTTCGGCGGGGTCGCCGCCTACGAGGTCGGACTTCTGACAGCGTTCCAGTCCGAAATCCTCCGGAGCGATCGTGTAAGACTTGAACCAGCCATCTTTGAACTCACAAACGGCGGTATCTGCGGACAATGAGATCTCGTCCAGCTTGTCGCGTCCGTACACTACCATTCCCCGCTTAACGCCGAGATTAATGAGTACCTGAGCCAGCGGCTCTACAAGATACTCATCATACACGCCCAAAAGCTGTATCGTCGGGGACGCGGGGTTTGTGAGCGGTCCTAGAATATTGAACACCGTTCTGAAGCCAAGCTCCTTGCGGATAGGACCCACATACTTCATTGAAGTGTGGTACTTCTGGGCGAAGAAGAAGCACATTCCCACCTTTTCAAGCAGTTCAGCGCACTTCTCCGGCGACTGGTCGAGATTAACGCCCAATGCCTCAAGGCAGTCCGCCGTGCCGCACTTGGACGACGCGGCGCGGTTTCCGTGCTTTGCCACCTTCACGCCACCCGCCGCCGCAACCAGCGCGGAGGTCGTGGAGATGTTGAAGCTATGCGCATTGTCCCCGCCTGTGCCGACAATCTCTAGCACGTCAAAATCCATCTTTACTTTGATCGCGTGATCGCGCATCGCGGCAGCGCAGCCCGCGATCTCATCGGTAGTCTCCGCCTTCGCGCTCTTTGTGGAGAGAGCCGCCAGAAAAGCCGCGTTCTGGGTGGGCGTGGACTCGCCGCTCATGATCTCGTTCATTACGGCATAAGCCTCGTCATAGGTGAGATCCTGCTTGTTTACGACCTTTTCAATCGCTTCTTTTATCATTAGAAACACTTCCTTTTATTTGACTCCGAGAATTTGCTCAGAGATATTTAACCAATTCATTTATACCGTCTTTAGGGGATTTCTAAAAACTCAAAGAATATCGTT
>CAYMTG010000153.1:0-4589 GCA_964393305.1 uncultured Ruminococcus sp. | reverse complement strand
AGGGATTGGGGTTGGATTTCAGCAAAAACAGCTCGTCGCCCGAAAGCTTTATCTCGCGGTCGTTCTTCGGCTGAAGCTCGGTAAACTTTCTCTGCATTATCTGCGCCAGAGTGCGGTTGTCGGGGTTGTTGTTATTGTAGAACATCTGCGCTCCGAAGTAGGCAGGGTCGGTGAAGTTGTTCTGGTGAACGCACAGGAAAATGCTGTCGGGGTAGCTCTTGATGATCTCAAGGCGATTGTCCATATCGCTGAGCTTCTGGTTGCGGATCCCCACAACGTCCGGGTCGTGAATGGAGATGTCCTCGCTGCGGGTCAGCACCACCTGAAATCCCGACATCTCGAACATCTCACGCAGTGCCAGCACGATGGAGAGGTTGATGTTCTTTTCGAGAACGCCGGTCACTCCCACCGCGCCCGAATCCAATCCGCCGTGTCCCGCGTCCAGCACGATAACCGGCTTGTCGGTAGGCTCCGCTGCCGTCGGGAGCGCCCTCTCCGTGATCCGCGCACAGACCGCCAGCATTACGAAGCAGCCAATCATAGAAATGGTGAGCTTTATCGATTTTTTGTTTATCTTCATAATCGTTCCTCCAAACTGTTTACTTGTCCTAATTCTATGAGACAAGATGTCCGATTAGACTACTTTTTTTAAAAAAATCCCCTGATACCGATAACCGTTTGAACGAAGGATAAGATTTGCGGAAAGACCGTGCCCGGCGCGGGGGTCGGCATAAAAGCATCACTGCAAATGAAGCTGTTCGATCTGAAAATGCCGCTTCGATGAAGTGCAAGATTGAAATTCAAGGGCGATTGTAAAAAAGAGTATGTGAATAAACAACAAAAAATTGTAATAAAATTTCATAAATCTTTGTTAAAAACTCCCAAACGCAAAAAATCCGTCTCCGAAATACTTGTATAAATTCTCCGATTGTGATACAATGTACTTTAGGGAAATACTGATTTATCGGCTTCCCCCGCCTTTGGCGGGGGAAAGCCGCAAAAAGAGAGAAAGATTCGGACAGTGATCCCTTAAAAGTTTTTGTTTAAAAGGAGCATTATTATGACCGAGAAGTATAATTCCTACGAAAGTCCGTTCTGCACGCGCTACGCCAGCAAGGAGATGCAGTACATCTTCTCCGCGAACAAGAAGTTCACCACATGGAGAAGACTTTGGACGGCACTCGCGAGAGGTGAGATGAAGCTGGGTCTCCCTATCACTCAGGAGCAGGTGGACGAGCTTGAGGCGAATATCAACAACATCAACTACGACGCAGCCGAAAAGCGCGAGCGCGAGGTGCGCCACGACGTAATGGCGCACGTTTACGCATACGGCTTGCAGTGTCCGAAGGCGGAGGGAATTATCCATCTCGGCGCTACGTCCTGCTATGTCGGCGATAATACCGATATTATCGTTATGCGCGACGCGCTGAAGCTTGTCAGAAAGAAGCTCATTAACGTGATAGCGAACCTTGCGCAGTTCGCCGAGCAGTACAAGAAGCTGGCGTGTCTCGCGTACACCCACCTTCAGCCGGCTCAGCCGACTACCGTCGGAAAGCGCGCCACGCTGTGGATCAACGAGCTGCTGATGGATCTCAAGGAAGTGGAATACCGTATCGATAATCTCGCGCTGCTCGGTCAGAAGGGTACTACAGGTACGCAGGCTTCTTTCATGGAGCTGTTTGACGGCGATTCCGCGAAAATAAAGAAGCTCGAACAGATGATAGCCGAGGAGATGGGATTTTCCGCTGTTGTACCGGTAAGCGGTCAGACCTACTCCCGCAAGGTGGATTTTCAGGTTTTACAGGCTTTGTCGGGAATCGCGCAGAGCTGCTCGAAGTTCTCCAACGACCTGAGAATTCTCCAGAACTTCGAGGAAATGTCCGAGCCGTTTGAGGATAAGCAGATAGGCTCCTCCGCGATGCCGTACAAGCGCAACCCCATGCGCAGCGAGCGTATTACCTCTCTTGCGCGTTATGTGATGATAGACGTACTCAATCCCGCGTTCACGGCGGGAACGCAATGGTTTGAGAGAACCCTTGACGACAGCGCGAACAAGCGTATCGCGGTAGCCGAGGCGTTCCTCGGCGTTGACGCTATCCTCAATATTATGATGAACGTGACCAAGGGCATGGAGGTATACCCGGAAGTGATAAAGCGCCGCTTTATGGAGAAGCTGCCCTTTATGGCGACCGAGAATATAATGATGAGAGCCGTTAAGAACAGCGGCAAGGACAGACAGGAGCTTCACGAGGAGATCCGCAGGTACTCCCATATCGCCGCGAGACGCGTTAAGGAGGGCGGGGACAACAACCTTGTTGATCTTATCGCGAACGACCCGATTTTCTGCGTTACCAAGGAGGAAATCGAGTCCGTGCTTATTCCCGATTTGTATGTGGGACGTGCGCCCGAGCAGGTTGACGAGTTCCTTGACGAGTGTGTAAAGCCCATTCTTGACGCGAACAAGGAGCTGCTGGGCGAGACGGCGGAGTTGTCCGTTTGACGGAGGATTTATGTTTAAAAGATGGAAGGTTCAGCAGTCGGTTGGTATTGCCGACGCCGATGTTACAGCGCAGTTCGGACCGCTTGCGGGCGGAATTCTTTACCGGCGCGGGATAATCGCCGATGGGGGATTTGTCTGCACCGAGCTCCCCGATCCTTTCCTGATAAAGGATATGGATAAGGCGGCTAAGATCGTTTCAAACGCTTTGGAGGAGGGCAAAAAAATCACCGTTTACGGCGACTATGACTGCGACGGGGTGTGTTCCACAGCGATTTTGTATAACTATCTCGAGGCTCAGGGCGCGGAGGTGGATTACTATATCCCCGACCGTCTTACCGAAGGATACGGAATGAATCTCGACGCTGTTAAGAAGCTGGCGGAACGCGGTACGGAGCTTGTCATTACCGTGGATAACGGTATAAGCGCTCATGCCGAAGCGCGGTATCTCAAGGAAAACGGCGTAGAGCTTGTGATAACCGACCACCATCAGCCATCCGAGACGCTGCCCGAGTGCGATGCGTGTATTGATCCTCACCGCGAGGACGATAACTCTCCCTTTGAGAATTTGTGCGGCGCGGGTTTGGCGCTTATGCTGCTTGTTGCTATGGAGGGCGACGGCGATTTTGTTCTCGACAGGTATTCCGACCTTGCCGCCTGCGCTGCCGTGGCTGACGTTGTGCCGCTGAAGGGCGTCAACCGTTTTATCGTGGCAAGGGGTCTCGAAAGTATACGCAACGAGCAGAACGCGGGTCTTACCAAGCTTATAAAAGCGGTGAGATCTAATACGAATATCACAGCCTCCGATCTGGCATTCTATGTGACGCCGAAAATCAATGCGGCGGGCAGAATTGCCGCAGCAGACAAGGCGGTCGAGCTTTTGCTTTGTGAAGACGACGCGGACAGGGCGGGAACGCTTACCGAAGAGCTTCTCGAGCTTAACGCCGAGCGTCAGAGGATTTGCGACTGCATAGAATTTGAAGCCCATGAGATCATGGCGGCTGATCCGCTTATCGCAAAGCAGCGGGTCATCGTGCTTGCGAAGGAGGGCTGGCATCACGGGGTTATCGGTATTGTATGCTCGCGTATTCTTGAGGAGTACGGCAAGCCGGTGGTTATGATGTCCGTTGAGGGAGATAACGCGGTAGGTTCTATGAGAAGCATTGAGGGGTATTCCGCATTTAAGATGCTGGACGAGTGTTCCGATATTTTGACGAGGTACGGCGGACATATGGGCGCGGGGGGATTTTCGCTCCCCGCGGATAAGATCTCCGAGTTCACCCAAAGAATTCACGAGTACAGCCGGAAGGCGTTTCCCAAAATGCCCGAGTATTCGATATATGCCGATATGGAGGTCACGGCGGATATGCTGACCGCCGAAAACGTGGCTAAGCTGAAGCAGCTTGAGCCGTTCGGCGAGGGCAACGAGCAGCCCGTATTCAGGCTCTCCGATTGCGTGGTAAGCGGGAAGACGGCTCGCGGCGATGGCAAGTATACCGCGTTCAAGGTGACAAATAACGGAGTGACCGTTCCGGTGATCTCGTTTAATGTGCGGTTTGACGACTTCTTCCCGAAGGACGGCGAACGGATCGATATCATAGCCTCCGCCGAGCTTAACGAGTTTAACGGCAATATCTCCGTGCAGCTCAGACTGGAGGATTTCCGCTATTCCGATTTTCCCGAGGACAAATACTTTGCCGCAATACGGGTGTATGAGGAGATCTCAAGGGGCGAGGGCTGCGACCCGAGGCTTCTTCCGAGAGTGCTGCCGCAGGATCGCACGGAGCTTATGCCGGTATTCGATATGCTTAAACGCAGCGTCGGAAAGACCGCCGAGCAGCTATTTGCTATGTACGGCACTATAAACTACTGCAAGCTCAGAGTGGCGCTCGATGTGTTTGCCGACGCGGGAATGATAAGCGTTTCCGAGAGCGGCGCGATCGAGCTTGTTCCAAATCCGCAAAAGCAGGATCTGTTTGCAAGCGGAGGCTATCTTGACAGACTGAAAAATTCGATCGTTCAAGCGGCGGGGAACGTTTAAAATTATGACAGTTTTCACTGATAGGGGGCGATGATTGTGAGTACCGAGCAC
>CAYMTG010000152.1:0-4609 GCA_964393305.1 uncultured Ruminococcus sp. | reverse complement strand
AGAAAGGCTTCGAAAAAATGTCAACACAGTTTCAGAATCAGTATCTTATGTCCGCGCTTGCGGGAGAGATCTCGAAGGTCATCAAGGGCAAGGACGAGGCTTTGCTTATCGTACTTACGGCATTATTGGCGCAGGGTCACGTGCTGATAGAGGACGTTCCGGGCGTAGGCAAGACCACTCTGGCGATGGCGCTCGGAAAAGCGTCGGGACTGGAGTTCCGACGGGCGCAGTTCACGCCTGACGTTATGGCGTCCGATATAACCGGCTTCTCCGTGTACAACAAGGCTGTAGGCGAGTTTGAGTACCGCGACGGCATTGTAATGACGAATATTCTGCTTGCCGACGAGATCAACCGCACCTCTCCGAAAACCCAGTCCGCTCTTCTCGAAGCTATGGAGGAGAACCGCGTCACTGTTGACGGCGCAGTACACGAGCTTCCCGAACCGTTTATGGTAATAGCTACCCAGAACTCACAGAGCTTTGTCGGCACTTTTCCGCTGCCCGAGGCGCAGCTTGACCGATTTATGATGAAGATCAGCATGGGTTACCCCACGATCGCCGACGAAACCCGCATAATGCTTGACCGCATACACAACAATCCCGTTGAAAACGTCCGCAACGTTATGTCGCTTGAACAGCTTATGGACTGTATCGACGACGTGGGACATATAAATTTCGCCGACTCGCTTTGCAGGTATATTGCGGAGCTTGCCGCCGCCACCCGAAACAACCCCTCGGTAGTTCTCGGCGTATCGCCGCGTGCGTCGGTGGCGATAATGCACGCCTCCCGGGCGTTCGCGTATCTTCTCGGGAGAGACTACGTTATCCCCGAGGACATAGTACGCCTGATGATACCGGTGTTTGAGCATCGAATTGTCCTCAGCCACGAGGCGCGGCTCAGCAAGAAATCGGTTCGCTCCGTCCTTGAGGAAGCAGTGTCGCAGGTCACCCCGCCGCTCAAGCGTTAGCATAGAGGTTCCGCTATGTTGAAAAATCGCATTATCTACGGAGTGTTCTTAGCGGCGGCATTGGCATTTTCCATGGTATATACCAGCAGAATGTCGGCGGTCATTCTGGTGAGCGTTTTGGCGTACCCGTTTGCTGCCGCAGTAATTACGGCGCTTCAGCTTATTTTCCTGAAAGCGGAGTTCACGCAGACCCGTCTCACCTTACCCAAAAACGAAAGCTTTGACTTCTGCATAAACGTCCGCAACGCGTCGATTCTGCCATGCGCGCCGCTGGAGCTTATGTGTTTTCTGCCCGACCCCGAGAGCGGACGTTTTCTCCGAAAGCAGGTATACGTCTCCCTTTCGCCGCTCGCTTCGGCTAAACTGGTGGTAGAGGGACGGCATATGTACCGTGGCTGCTACGCGGCTGAGGTGGAGACAATTTCGGCGGTAGACCCGCTTCGCATTGTTCGTCTGACGAAGAAGCAGCACAGTCGGCTGACCTTGGTCTTTCTCCCGCGCAGGCTCGCGCTTGAGGACGTGATACTCTCAAAGGTCGGCGAGCAGGATCTCTCCGATCCCAATATGATCACCGCAGAAAAGGAGGAGTTTTCCCATATCCGCGACTATCGGCCGGGCGACAATATCCGGCTTATCCACTGGAAGCTCACCGCAAAGCAGAACGAGCTGATGATAAAGCAGTATGACTCGGTAGACGACAAGCGGATCCTCGTAGTCTGCGACTGGAGCGATATTATCGCACCCCCCGTATCGCAGGTTCCCCCCAAAAAAAGCCGCGCAAAAGCCCTGACCGGCATAGCAAGCGGCGGAAACGGCGACTCGCTGCTCCGCGCCGACACGATAATCGAGACCGCGCTCGCCTTTGTCAGGGCGGCGCTCGACAGTGGCGTTCACTCGACAGTGCGTATGACGCAGCAGTCCGATTTCCGGGAATTTTCGATCACGAACGAACCCGAATACGAGTTTTTTTACGAGATGATGACCGTTCTCCCCGTAACACCAAACGGGAAACACGAGGACTTCCTTGAGCTTCTCGACAGCTCGGATACCGTCCAAGCGGCGGCGGTAGTGCTGATAACCTCTACGCTTACCCCCGAGGTCGTGAGCCGCGCCGAGGAATACGCCAAAACCGGCGAGGTCTATCTCGCGTTTATCAATCTGAACAACACCCCCGTAGAGGATACTCTCTACGAGCGTCCCTTCCTGTTCCTCAATATCCGAGCATCCGGCGAGGAAGCGCTGAAGCTCGCCGCAGCAATGGCAATGGCAGCGGAATGACCGCACACGAGATAATTGATAATTGACAATGTACAATTGATAATTGACAATTAAGGAGCGCCGCTTCGCGGCGCGAAAAAGGGAACCTCTAGAAACCGGTTTGAAAAGAGAAAATCGGCAGAGTGCGCCGTATGCAAGGAAAGCCGACGAAGCAAGGCTTGATGCCTTGCGAGGAGGTTTGACGCAGCAGACGGTGTGCTATGGCGATTTTCTCTCAAACAAGGTTTTTAGAGGTGACCTAGATAAATGTCCGCCGAAGGCGGACACCAAAATTGTCAATTCTCCATTGTCAATTATACATTTTTTTACAAGCTAAGGCATCACCGCACAAAGCGCGGTGTTTCCTATAAACCATAAGGAGGAAAATTATGGACATCAAAGCAAAAATCGACGAAATAACGGAAAAGGTCAAGTCCGACCCGGATTTCGCCCAAAAATTCAAGACCGAGCCTGTCAAGGCGGTAGAGGACGTACTCGGCGTTGACCTTCCCGACGATATGATCAACAAGGTAATCGATGGGGTCAAGGCAAAGGTCAACCTCGGCGGGATAGCCGACAAGATCGGCGGTCTTTTCGGGAAATAATACTAATTTATAGACATTCTGTCTAAAGAAAGAGCCGCGTTTCACGCGGCAGTCAAAGCCTTCGGCTTTGACAAAATTAGTATTGACGGCTTTTTCGGCGGCTTCGCCGCCCTAAGAACGAAATCATTAATTATAGCAAAATCCCGCCGAGCGGCGGGGTTTTGTTTTTGCGGACGGGAAAAGTGACTATTACAGCTCCATACTGTTTTCGTTCAGCAGAAAATCATACACCCCGATAACAAGTATTCCGTCCTCGGTGTAAGCCGGCGCGGGCGCGTCCTTTACAACGATAATCTTCTTGAACGAATCGTCTATCCGCAGCAGCGAGCTTGATTCCTGCCGCATTTTCTCGCTGTCCGGAATAGCGAAAGCCGACTGCACATAGTACCGCTTAGAGCCTTTATTACACACAAAATCCACCTCGAGCTGTTCCCGCACAAGGCTGCCATGCTTGTCCTTCCGGCTGACGGTCACTATTCCGACATCAACATTGAAGCCCCTCGCGATCAGCTCGTTGTAGATGATATTTTCCATAGTGTGGTTTTCTTCTGGCTGACGGAAATTGATACGGGCGTTGCGCAGTCCCACATCGCTGAAATAGTATTTCTGCGGAGTGTCGATGTACTTCTTCCCCTTGATGTCATAACGAACGGCTCTGCTGACGATAAAAGCGTCGCAAAGGTAGTCGAGATAGTTCTTTATCGTGTTCTGACTTATGGCTTTGTTCTTCCTGCTCTTGAAAGTATCCGCCAGCTTTTTCGGGTTGGTGAGCGAGCCTATTCCCGACGAGAGAATATCTATCAGCTCCTCAAATTCAGCCTTGTTTTTAATGCTGTGTCTGCCTATAATGTCGTTGATGTAGGTTTCACTGAACAGGATCTTGAGCAGCTCGATTTTCTGTTCGGGAGAAGGCAGCAGCACAACGGGGGGCAGTCCGCCGTACAGTACATATTCGTTCCAGCCGTCATACTTGCTGCCGTCGTAGACCGACATAAACTCCGCAAAGGAAAGCGGCCGGATATGCAGTTCATCGCCGCGTCCGCGAAATTCAGTAATAATATCCCTCGACAAAAAACGAGCGTTGCTGCCCGTCACATAGACATCGACGCCGCTTATACGCATAAGTCCGTTGAGAACAGACTCAAACTCGCCCAACAACTGCACCTCGTCAAGCAGGATATAGTACATCTTGTCGTCAACGAGTTGTTCCTTGATATAAGGGTAAAGCACCTCCGGGTCACGGTATTTCTTGTTCTCAAAGCTGTCGAAGGCAAGCTCGATAATGTGGCTCTCGTCTGTGCCGCTTTCGAGCAAGTGCTTTTTAAAAAGCGAGAACAGCAGATACGACTTCCCACAACGCCTGATTCCCGTGACCACCTTTATCAGACCATTGTGCTTTTTCATGATCAGCTTGTTCAGATAATGATCTCGTTTAATTTCCATATCACACACTCCATTGAATATTTTTGCATATTTATCAGTAGATTTTCAGTGACTGAAGGGAACCTCTCAAAACTTGTGTTTTTAGAGGTGACCTAAGGTCACCTCTAAAAACCTTGTTTGAGAGAAAATCGCCATAGCACACCGTCTGCTGCGTCAAACCTCCTCGCAAGGCATCAAGCCTTGCTTCGTCGGCTTTCCTTGCATACGGCGCACTCTGCCGATTTTCTCTTTTCAAACCGGTTTCTAGAGGTTCCCCTAAGTATATTATACCCACTTTCTACCAAATAGTCAATATGGGTATTGAAAAAATACGTCAGAATATGCAAAAAAATTCAA
>CAYMTG010000151.1:0-4619 GCA_964393305.1 uncultured Ruminococcus sp. | reverse complement strand
TATTCAGTGGGGGATTTATCCCCCGATGAAGAAAGCCACAGTTAAATGACGGAGCGTGTTCACATTATCGCTCAACGCCCGTTCGGCGGGCTATTTTTCGCAAATCTTTTTGACATAGATAGATGATAAATTTTTTTAAAGTACTTGACATTTATCCGAAAATGTGTTAAAATAAGAGCACAAAATAATTTTTACCGGAAAATATTGTATGTGATGCTATTCTTCAAGGACGTCACGGTTGCTGTATTTTACGGTAATGGGAGAAATGATTTAGCGTAAAGCACATAGACAGGAGGATCGCTATGAAACATATTGGAATTTTTATTACGTTGGGAATTTTAGCCATCGCATTGGCGATATGCTTGATCGGCTCCAGCGCAGCCGCTTCGTCCGAACCTACTGTCTGGTATAAAGATGCTGCGACAAGCGTTAATAATGCCTTTGATTATACCGAATTAAGCAAGCAGATCCCGGAAATGGAAAATGAAGAGCGTAATCAGCTTTTGGCACTTTCCGATGAACAGATCAATTCAATGACAACAGAGGAGCTTCTTGTGACTTGTCTTGATTATCCTCTGTTTTGTGATATTTTCTTTTACGATAGTGAAGCAAAAGGCTTGGAGGCGATTACTGATCGATATAATGGACTGCAGGCGCTGCTGACGCGAGAGGATTTGGGAGACGTGTTGGCTGAGTTCTATGGTGCGATTGACCTTGACGAAGTGATTGAAACCGACTATTACGGTACGTTCAGGATAAGATATCTGGAACTTATCATTTTATCGGACGGCGTTTTGAGTTCAATGGATTCTGACGCACGCAAGGAGTTATTCAGCGTATGTATTACAAACTGCGAGGAGATCAGCCAAAAGTATTCTTCAGAATTGAGTTCTTTCCTTACCTCGCGAATTGCCGGCAATATTCTTTATCTTGATTCGCCCGATTTTAAGGAGTTAGCCGACAGCAATCAAGCTATTAAGGATTTCCTTGATGGAAATTGTTATGCAGTCGAATGCTCGGAAGATGTCCGGGCGCAAGCTGAAAAATGCGCTGAAGAATTCGGAAAGTAAGGAGATTAAGATATACATACGCATTTAAAAGATAAGATTATGGGAACCTCTAGAAACCGGTTTGAAAAGAGAAAATCGGTTTCTAGAGGTTCCCCATAATAATATTCGCGAGTATCGGATTTAATGGCATTGCAGTTCCTCCCTATACGGAAATCTTTGTTTGCTTTAGCTCTTGCTCGTAGAATACTAATCTCCGTCAAAACAGCGGATAAGATTTTCGGGAGGACAGCGCCTGACGCGGCGATAGGCGTGAGACTTCCGCGAAGAAATTAACTTTTAATGTGGGGGCAGTGTGAATTCTCCGTCAAATTCCATAAATTCCAAGCCGAAATTTGTCATAATACACAAAATTTGGAGTTTTTCGGAATTTTTTTGGGGTTTCGTGTAACAAATCGCCCCAAAAAAGTGTTTTATATTATAGAGAGTAAGATCTCTCTTCAAGCGACCCTCGGCGGCGGGATCTACCGGTCCTGAACCTTTCACCTCGTTTCTGTTTTATTCTCACTCTCCATTCCTCTCCCCTCGCCGCCGTACCGCTTGATATTTCCCAACAGTAACAGCCGTGGTTTTGTCCCCGCACCCTTGGTCTTGACAAATCACTCATAATCACTTATAATATTAATAAGAGCAAAGGCGCTCTGTTCCCGATAGGGAGCAGGCGCCTGTTTTACTGATTATCGGGAGACTAACGCTATGGATAAAATAGTTAAACTCAACGACTACCTCTACTCGGGGAATACCGTTCTTAAAATTCTCCACCAATACACCGCCGACCTTATGGAGGACGCAAAGGCACAGCACAACCCCATTGATATCGCGCACTGCAACATTCTTCTCCAGATAACGGAAATTCTGGAGCATAACGACTTCCTCACCTCGCAGTCCCAGCGTATGAAGGAGCTTTACAAGCAGATGACGCAGAAATATCCGTTCCTCGCGTTCACGTTCAAGGGCAGGATAAAGTCGCTTATCCGCGCCGAGGAAAAAATCAACGGCTACATACTCGAATATATCTACGACTGCTACACCGAGCACAAACGCTTTCCGACCGAGGCGGACATCAAGTCTCGCCTTCGGTGCTTTCGGGATATTATCGCGTACCGCATAGTGATCTCGCTGCCCAAGTGTCACCACAAACCCGATGAGGATCCACGGGATGCCGAGCTTCGCCTTCTATATGAGGTGGCGAATATGCTTCCCGAATTTTTGGAGGAGCGGGGATTTACTCCCGAACAATCGGGATTGACTCACAAGCAGCCGTCCGAGAAGCTCTCCGAGAGCGTTCGCCCATACTACCGCGACTATATAGTAAACAGTCGTCCGCAGGGTTACCAGTCGCTGCACATCACGCTGTTCGACAACCTGTCGCGCTCGTATATCGAGGTGCAGCTTCGCACTAAGGATATGGACGATAACGCGGAGATCGGCGACGCCAACCACTTCGGTTACGAGAAGCAGCAATCCCGGAGCAGAGCGAGAAGCACCGAGGTTCCGTTCGGGGAGTGCCGATACTTCGACGAGGCTTACGAGCGGGTGCAGGCTCTGGAGACCATCGACCTCTCCAAAATTGACGTCAATATGTTCCGTGCGATCGACAACTACCGTATAAACGACGGCTGCGGACTTTTCCGTGGGCGGCAGATTTTACCTTTTGAGCATCTTTCGAGATTTCAAAACGATCTTATTGACTAGTCGGCTTTACCCTCCGCGCCCGGCTTGCCATATCGGCAGCCGTTTGTCGGCAACGCAAATCCGCCCCGAACGCAAACGCGCCCGGGGCGGACAAATTATCCGAACATTTTGGCTAAGCTCTCGGCAAGCTCGTCTGTGCAGCCGTCCCTGTATATCTCTATATCACACGGGGGCTTGAGTCCCGTGATATCGCTGTAAATTTTTCCCTTGAAGATCGCAGTACCGCTGTCGTCCCGCGCTTTTATCCATATATTGGAGAAGTGGTTGTACTCCGCGTCGTAGATGTCACGGCTTATGGTGCAGTCGGTGATTGTGTAGCCCTTCTCGAAGAACTCGGTTAATGCCGCGGACATTTCGTCCCAACACTCCATAGCAAAGAAGTGTGTAATAAAATCCGCCCTTCTTTCAATTTCCTCAATATTCTTCATCATCACGATTTCAATAAAGCGTTTGCGGGAATCATCATAGGTATAGTTTATCATCTCAAAGCCGCTCGCCAAATCCATATATGCCTTGATATCTATTCCTCTCGCCCCGACAATTTCACCGGTATAGCGGTTGTCATTCTCTTTGATGAAAGCAAGTTCAAGCTCTGTGTTGTCCTCAAATTCTATCGTGGCATACGTTTCAATACCATAGCGATTTTGCTGAGAATAGCACCAATACTTTGCGCAGGCTGTGATTTTCTTCACCGCCCTGTCGCCTATTACCTCGTCATACAGCTTCCCGAACTCGGCGGCGTTATGCTCCTGAATTTTCTCGTATTCGGCGTTGCTCCCAAAATCGGTCGCTAAACCGCCGTTTATTATGCCGCCGCAATATGTGGAATCAAGATACCCGCGAAAATCCTTGTCGGCAATCATTTTTGCCAAATTCTTAGCTTCAAAGGATTGGGAGATAGTCTCAAAGCTCACCATTCCGTCGCCCTTGACTATCTGCCCCACCGTTAGAAATCCCACTGTTCCCAGCACGCCGAGCAGAACCACGCCGAGCGAGATCATCACCGCCATATTCATCTTGAGGCGGCGGGAGAGCTTCTTGAATACGTTCTTCTCCGCAGGAACGGGGGCGGGCTTCCCACGATCTATGGAGGTATTAAGCAGCCTACGGCAGTTATCGCACCCCTTGAGATGCTCCTCCACTGCCGCACGACCGGTTTCGCTGCACAAACCCTCGCTGTACAGCGGAATAAGATCCTTTGCGATCTCGCAATTTATGGCATTATTATCCATCGTTATCCTCCTTTTCAATAATGGCGATTATCTTCTCCTTTGCGCGGAAGAAGGTGACCCTCGCCCAGTTGTCCGATTTGTCAAATAACGCGCCGATGTCGCTGAATTTCAGCTCCGCGAAGACCCGCAGCGAGAACACCTCCTTGTACGGCTCTTCCAGACTGTGGAGAGCGCGATGTATCTGCTGCGCCCGCAGCTTGTCCAGTGTCTGCTGCTCCACCGAGCCGCCGTCCGGGATCTCGGACACCTCGTCTAGCGGAAGATTGCGGGAGTCGGCTTTCTTCACGTGGTCTAAGTAAAGATTTCGTGCGATCGTGCAAAGATATGTTTTCAGGGAACACCTGCCTTCAAACTTATCAATAGACTTTACCGCCTTTAGCATCGTATCCTGTACGATGTCCTCCGCAAGCTCCGGACTTCGGCACAGTCCAAGCGCGAAACGATAGACGTCGCCGGCATACAGCCGGTATATCTCGTCAAAATCGTTATTTGTGTTTTTCACCTTCTTCACCACCTCGCCCCTCTGTTAATTTGACGATCTAATTAGGAGAACGTTACGATTTTTTGAGTTTTTAGGGAACCTCTAGAAACCGGTTTGAAAAGAGAAAATGGGTGGAGGGCGTCG
>CAYMTG010000150.1:0-4623 GCA_964393305.1 uncultured Ruminococcus sp. | reverse complement strand
GTGTCGACGATCCCGGCGGCGAGCTTGGCGAGGGTGTTGCCCGTACAGGGGGCGACGACGAGAATATCGAACAGCCGCTTGGGGCCTATGGGTTCGGCGGCGGGGATGTCGTGAATGACGGGTTTGCCGGTGAGGGTCTGAAGTCGGGAGCGGTGTGTCTCGGCGGCGCCGAAGCGGGTGTCGAGACCGTAGGCATTGTACGACATAATGCCGGTAACGTCGCAGCCGAGCGCGAGGAGCTTTTCGAGCGCGTCAAACGACCGCGCAAAGGTGCAGAACGAGCCGCACATGGCATAACCTGCGCGCACGCCGCGCAAGGTCGGAAAATCAGACATTAATGGTCAGTCCTTTCTTGTATCAGGCGGGAAAGCTCCTCGGCTATGTATTTTCCCGCTGCTTTCGGTGAACAGCGTCCCGGAAGTCCCGCGCCGTGTATATATTTAATATGCGGGGCGGGGGGAGAGCCGGAGAGATCGGGAAGCGAGGCAAGCTCGAGGTAAACTGCGCCCGATTTGATATGTGAGAAGTCCTCCGCCGTGAGAAGCGGCGCGGGGACGGTGTTGATTATGAGGTCGAACTCCGCGAGGGGGATCTCGGAGAGCGGGAGCGCGGTGAAGCCGTTGAGTTCGGCTTCCGTGCGCGTCTCGCGGCGGCGTGCGGCAATCGTGATATTACAGCCGAACGGGGTCAGGCGCGAGGCGAGGGCGCGGGCGATCCTGCCGTACCCCGTAATAAGCACCCGCGAACCGAGGAGAGAAGCGTCAGTGCTTTCCGCGAGGAGCGGGACGGCTGCCTCGGCGGTAAGCGCGGCATTTTTGAGGGTGAGCGTCTCCGAGGAGAAGTAATTCACGAGCCGGAGGGAGCGTTCGGCGCAAAGCGCGGTGAGCCGCGGACATTCTCCCCCCGCGAGAATAAGAGCGGAGGGCGCGGCAAGCCGGGCGACGACCTCCATGGGAATGTGCGAGGCCGGCGAGAAGATCTCCGTGCCGTTCTTGGTGAGCGGGAGCGGCAGGACGACGACGGGGAAGACCTCGCCGACGGGCAGGCTTTCCCCCGGAAAAATGACGCGGCGGTCGGAGGAGAGATATTCGGCGGCGTAGGTCATACGCTTATCGCCGCCAAGGAACAGGGTATTCATAGAAAGCTCCTTTGTTTGCGTTTTTCTACATTATATGCCCGTGCGCGGGAACTGTGACAGGGACTTGACAAACAGGAGATTTTATGGTATATTAATTAAAGAGAGGTGGAGAGAAACCAATGATACTTGCAAGCCAAAGTCCCCGAAGATATGAGCTTTTGCGGCTTATCTCGGAGGATTTCACCGTTATCCCCGCGCAAGGCGAGGAGGTAATACCAAAGGGCGCTTCCCCCGCCGAGGCGGTGCGGCATTTGGCGCGGCAAAAGGCGCGGGAGGTCGCCGCTTCTCATACGGGAGAACAGGTGATCGCCGCCGATACCGTGGTTGCCATCGACGGGAAGATCCTCGGCAAGCCGAGGGACACGTCCGAAGCGGCGGATATGCTGGGAATGCTCTCGGGGAGAACGCACAGCGTGTTCACGGGAGTGTGCGTGATCGACGGCGAGCGGGAGCGCGTATTCGCGGAGGAAACGAGGGTGGAGTTCTACGAGCTGTCCGCCGAGGAGATCCGCGAGTATATAGCCACGGGCGAGCCGATGGACAAGGCGGGAGCGTACGGGATACAGGACAAGGGCGCGCTTATCGTGAAGCGGATAGACGGCGACTACTACAACGTGATGGGACTGCCGATAGGTCGGCTGGCGCGTGTGTTAAGGGGGTTGGAATGAAAACAAGGTGGAAATTGAGCTATAATTCGCCCGTGATACTGACGTTTGCGGCGATTTGTCTGGGAGTGCTGATACTGCACTACATCTCGCGGGGATTTACCACGAGCGCGCTGTTCGTGTGCTACGGTCACGCGAGTCTGCTGAACCCGCTGACGTACCTGAGGGTGTTTTCGTACGTGTTCGGACACTCGGGTTTTTCGCACTTCGCGGGGAATATGACAATGCTGCTGCTCGTGGGGCCCGCCGTCGAGGAGCGGTACGGCAGCTGGAACACCGCCGTAATGATGTTCGTGACCGCGCTGGCGGGAGGGATCCTCAATATGGCGTTTTTCAGCACGGGGATACTTGGCGCGTCCGGTATCGTGTTTATGCTGATCATTCTGAGCGCGTTCACCAATATGAAGAAAGGCGAGATACCGCTTACCCTTATCCTGATAGCCGTGATCTATCTCGGCAAGGAGGTATACTCGGGAATATTTGTCACCGATAACGTGTCGCACTTCGGACATCTGTGCGGCGGCGTTTCGGGACTGGGTTTCGGGGCATACTACTACAAAAAGAAGTTTGAATAGTAAGAAAGCACACCCTAGGGTGTGCTTTTTAGCCGTTTTTTGCGTTTTTTGCGTTATTTTTGCGTTATTTTGCGTTATTTTCGTTCCTTGATCTCGCCTTTTCTGTATGCCGAGAGCAGAGCCTTTAAGTCGTCGATCTGCTCGAGAAGCTCCTCGCCCTTATCCGTGTCGGAGATGTTGGCGCGGTCGGGGAGCTTTTCAACTATCTGTATCTCGGGAGTCTGTCCGCCCAGCTCGGAGCTGAACGGCTTATGCACCGCCAGCGACAGGCTGTGCGAATCGTAGATCAGCGTGTAGCCGGCTATTCCCGTGGTCTTCTGGTAGGCTTTGGAAATGCCGCCGTCAATGACGAACAGCTTGCCGTTCGCCTTGACCGGATGCTCGCCGTCCTTGATCTTGACGGGAACGTGTCCGTTGATGATATGCCCCGCGTTATCGTCAATGCCGAAGTCGCGGAGGATACGGCGGCAGACATCCTCTCTCTCGGAGAGCCGATAGTAGGCGTTGTAGTTCTCCCTGCACAGCTCGGGCGCAGCCTTGTCGCCGATGAAATACCGCTCGAAGAACGCCAGCTTGTCCTTGCCGTACAGCGGCGACTGCGGGCCGCACCACAGATACCACATAAAGTCGCGTGCGAACAGCTCTTTCGCGTAAAATGCGCGGCTGACAAGCTCGTTTATCTTGTCGAACAGCGGCTTGCCCTCGTATGACGTGCTGCCGATACGGACGCTTTGAAGAGAGCCGTCCTCGTTCATGGGAACGCACCCGTGGAACATCAGGTTTCCGTTGCAGGCGTTGTACATCGAACCCTTCGACAGCAGGAAGCGGATATGCCGCTGGAGCTTCTCGCTGTGGAGGAACGAATTCTTCAGAATGGTGACAAGCTCCTCCTCGGCTGGGGAAAGCTCGGAGGGGTTCGCGGGGTCTACCGTCGGGAAGAAGCCGTCCAGCAGCTTGAAGGTCTGCCCCTCTATCGTGACCGTTTTATTCTCAAAATCTACCATCTCAAAGACGCTGCGGGAGGACATATCCCACTCGGGGTGGCTCTTGATAAGCTGCGACTCCAGCTTCAGCTCGATAACCGAGATCGCCTTGTGCATTTGCGCGGCGAGCCTGTCGTCTACCGGGTCGTATAGGTTGGTGTCGTAGGTCTGCGGGTTGTAGAGCGAGGTATCGCTGTCGCCGTAGGTCTCGGCGGCGAACACCGCCAGAGCGCGGAGGTTAAGCCCGTAGCCGTCCTCCAGCAGGTCGAAGTTGTTGTACTTGATGGAGATGCGGAGCACGTTCGCGATAAGCGCCGTGTTCCCCGACGCCGCGCCGATCCACGAGATGTCGTGGTTTCCCCACTGAACGTCCACGTCGTGCATATTCATCAGCTCGTCTATGATGATGTCGGGGCGCGGGCCTCTGTCAAAAATGTCCCCGATAATATGGAGCTTATCCACCGCGAGCGACTGTATAAGCCGGCAAAGCGAGATAATAAAGCGGTCGCCTATTCCCGTCTCGATGATCGAGGAGATTATCTTGTCGTAGTAGAAGTCCTTGTTTACGTCGTCCGTGACGTTGAGCAGCTCGTCCACGATGTAGCGTATCTGCTCCGGGATCCTTTTGCGGACGCGGGAGCGGGTGTACTTCGCGGAAATGCTCTCGCACACCATAATAAGGCGGTAGAGGGTAAGGCGCGTCCACTCCTCGTCGAGGTCGCCCTTGTCGCGTATACGTTTAAGCTCGCGCTCGGGGTAGTAGATGAGGTTGGCGAGCATTTCACGCTTCCCCGCCGACACCGTCTTGCCGAACACCTTGTCGATCTTGTTCTTGATGATGCCCGACGCGCTCTTTATCATGTGGAGAAACGCCTCGTGTTCGCCGTGAAGGTCGCTGAAAAAATATTCCGTGCTCTTGGGTAGCGAACGGATAGCGGCTAGGTTTATTATCTCGCTTGCGGCAGCTTCGATGGTCGGGTATTTCTCCGAGAGAAGCTCCAGATATTTCCTGTCTGTCATAAACGCCTCCAATAATAGTGTTTGTATATTATTCCCAAAGCGGGGATTTTACTCTTCAAAAAGTTGGATAAAAAATCAATTGAAAATCGCCGGATAAAGCGGTATAATAACCTAAGGTATAGGTCCGCGTCTAAAGCGGCGGGTTCCATTTGACCACGTTAAATGCGGGGCAAAGCCACTTATTGAGTAAATTCGGCGATATTTTTCGCCGATTTTGTTAAAATACAGCGACAAATTTGAGG
>CAYMTG010000149.1:0-4648 GCA_964393305.1 uncultured Ruminococcus sp. | reverse complement strand
CAGACGGTGTGCTATGGCGATTTTATCTCAAACAAGGTTTTTAGAGGTGACCTTAGTTATACGGCGTATTCTTAAACATAGTATACCACGTTTTCAGGAGAATGTCAAGCAAAGGAAAAACTTCCGCTTCGACAGCCGATTTTGTCCAAGTTTACCATTAGGGGTACTATATTTTGTGGAAAACCAACAAAAAAGTCGAAAATATTTCTACACTATAACCTTGCGCCAAAATCCGCTTATCGGTAGACTTTTTTTTGAAAGTATGTTATAATTATAACAAGTGGGTGACTCTCAAAGCTTGCGTTTTTGAGGTGACCAAGTACAGTTTCCGCTTGACGGTTACTGCAAATCAAAACAAAGTTCGCGCCGCCGCATGGCTAGGCAGCAGAATTTCAAGGAGGCTAAAACATGGCATTTAAAAAGAGCGCAGTTGCTTTTTCGGGAACTGCCGAGCAGGAAGAGCGTCTCAGAGCGGTTATTGACCAGCACAGGAACGACCCCGGCGCGCTTATGCCTATTCTTCAGCAGGCTCAGGAGATCTACGGATACCTCCCTATCGAGGTTCAGCAGATCATCGCGGAGGAAATGGATATTCCCCTAGAGAAGGTCTACGGCGTAGTCACCTTCTACGCGCAGTTCTCCATCAACCCCAAGGGACAGTACAAGATCTCCGTCTGTCTTGGTACGGCTTGCTATGTCAAAGGTTCGGGTGACATCTTCAATAAGCTTCAGGAGAAGCTGGGTATCGCAAGCGGAGAGATCACGCCCGACGGAAAATACTCGCTTGACGCGTGCCGCTGCATAGGCGCGTGCGGTCTTGCCCCCGTACTTACCGTTAATGAGGACGTTTACGGCAGACTTACCGTGGACGACATCGACAAAATTCTCGCGAAGTACAACTGACGAACGGAATAACACTCAAGGAAGGTAGGATTCATAAATGAATGTTATAAAAACGATTGACGAGCTTAACGCGGTCAAGTCAGCGGCAGCGGAGGTTGTGGCGCTTCGCGTCGAAGGAAAAGACACCGGCGTTAAGGACGTTCTGGTCTGCGGCGGTACGGGCTGTACCTCCAGCGGATCTATGAAAATCATCAAGAAGCTCGAAGAGGAGATCGCCGCAAACGGACTTCAGGACAAGGTAAACGTTATCAAGACAGGCTGCTTCGGACTTTGCGCACTCGGTCCGATCATGATAGTATACCCCGAGGGTACGTTCTACTCCAAGATGGAGGTAGACCATATCCCCGAAATCGTGGAGAGCCACCTCAAGAACGGCGTTCCCGTCAAGAAGTATCTCTACGCGGAAACCGTTGACGGCGACAATATCAACTCCCTTAACGAGACCGCTTTCTACGCAAAGCAGCACCGCGTTGCGCTGCGCAACTGCGGCGTTATCTCCCCAGAGCATATTGAGGAATACATAGCACGCGACGGTTATCAGGCGCTGTACAAGGTACTCACCTCTATGTCGCGGGACGACGTTATAAACACGATACTCGCGTCCGGTCTTCGCGGACGCGGCGGCGCGGGATTCCCCACCGGAAGAAAATGGCAGCTCGCTAAGGATCTCGTCAAGGACGCGGATCAGAAGTACGTGTGCTGCAACGCCGACGAGGGCGACCCCGGCGCGTTCATGGATCGCTCGGTTCTTGAGGGCGACCCCCATACCGTAATCGAGGCTATGGCTATCGCCGGCTACGCTATTGGCGCAAATCAGGGCTATATCTACGTCCGTGCGGAGTACCCCATCGCCGTTGAGCGTCTGAAAATCGCGATCGCTCAAGCGGAGGAAGTCGGATTGCTCGGCGATAACATCTTCGGCACGAATTTCAGCTTCAGGCTGGGCTTAAGACTTGGCGCAGGCGCGTTCGTCTGCGGCGAGGAGACCGCGCTGATGACCTCTATCGAGGGCAACCGCGGCGAGCCGCGCCCCCGTCCTCCGTTCCCCGCTGTCAAGGGTCTGTTCGGCAAGCCTACCGTTCTCAACAACGTTGAGACCTACGCGAATGTCTGCCAGATAATCCTCAACGGCGCTGACTGGTTCGCTTCTATGGGAACGGAAAAGTCAAAGGGTACTAAGGTATTCGCGCTCGGCGGCAAGATCCACAACACCGGACTTGTTGAAGTTCCTATGGGTACAACGCTCCGCACCGTTATCGAAGAGATCGGCGGCGGCATTCCCAACGGCAAGAAGTTCAAGGCGGCTCAGACGGGCGGTCCTTCGGGCGGATGTATTCCTCCCCAGCACCTCGATATTCCGATAGATTACGACAACCTCATCTCCATCGGCTCTATGATGGGTTCGGGCGGACTTATCGTAATGGACGAGGACAACTGTATGGTCGACATCGCGAAGTTCTTCCTTGAGTTCACCGTTGACGAGAGCTGCGGCAAATGTACCCCCTGCCGCATCGGCACAAAGAGAATGTACGAGATCCTCACCAAGATCACCGACGGCAAGGCTTCCATGGAGGATCTTGACAAGCTTGAAAAGCTCTGCTACTACATAAAGGACAACGCGCTGTGCGGACTCGGACAGACCGCCCCCAACCCCGTGCTGTCCACTCTGCGCTACTTCAAGGACGAGTATATCGCTCACGTCAAGGATAAGAGATGTCCTGCGGGCGTCTGCAAGAACCTCCTCCAGATCAAGATCGATCCCGCTAAGTGCAAGGGCTGCTCGCTGTGCGCTAAGAAGTGTCCTGTCGGCGCGATCTCGGGCGAGATCAAGTCGCCGTTCGTCATCGACCCGAACAAGTGCATTAAGTGCGGCGTATGTATGTCCAACTGTAAGTTCGGCGCGATCTCCAAGGTCTGATAGGAAAGGAGCAAGAAAATGGTTAATATTAAGATTAACGGTGTGGATTATTCCGTTCCCGAGGGGTCTACCATTCTGGAGGCGGCGAAGTTCGCGGGAATAAAGATCCCCACACTGTGCTACTTAAAGGATATCAACGCTATCGGCGCCTGCCGTATCTGCGTTGTTGAGGTAAAGGGTGCGCGCACACCCGTTGCGGCTTGCGTTTACCCCGTAAACGAGGGCATGGAGATAAAGACGAACTCTCCGAAGATCCTCGAGAGCCGCAAGACTACTCTCGAGCTTATACTCTCCAACCACAAGAAGGAATGTCTCTCCTGCGTGAGAAGCGGCTCTTGCGAGCTTCAGCAGCTCTGCTATGAGTACGGCGTCGACGAGAACAGGTTTGATGGCGAAAATCCCGCCGTTGAGATAGACACCAGCGCGGCTCACATGGTACGCGACAACTCCAAGTGTATTCTGTGCAGACGCTGTGTGGCTGCGTGCAGCGCAAATCAGGGAATAGGCGTGATCGGCGCGAACGAGCGCGGCTTCGCGACACAGATCGCGTCGGCGTTCGATATGGATCTCGCAGATACCGCGTGCGTATCCTGCGGACAGTGCATTACTGCTTGTCCTACGGGCGCGCTCCATGAGAAGGACGACACCGACAAGCTGTTTGACGCGCTCGCCGATCCCGACAAGATGGTAGTCGTACAGGCTGCTCCCGCAGTCCGCGCTTCTATCGCGGAGGCGTTCGGCGCTCCCGTCGGTACGAACGGCGAGGGCAAAATGATAGCCGCTTTGCGCCGTCTCGGCTTTGACAAGGTGTTCGATACCAACTTCTCAGCCGATCTTACGATCATGGAGGAGGCTCACGAGTTCCTCAACCGCGTTCAGAACGGCGGCACGCTCCCGCTTATCACCTCCTGTTCGCCCGGATGGGTTCGCTACTGTGAGAACTACTTCCCCGAGTTTATCCCTAATCTCTCCACCTGCAAGTCGCCGCAGCAGATGTTCGGCGCGGTTGTTAAGACCTACTACGCGCAGAAGCTCGGCAAGAACCCCGAGGACATCGTTTCCGTATCGGTAATGCCCTGCACCGCGAAGAAGTACGAGATAAACCGTGAGGATCAGGCGGCGGCGGGTATTCCCGACCTCGACATCACGATCACCACCCGCGAGCTTTCACGCATGATCAAGAAAGCGGGAATTATCTGGGACGAGCTGCCGGATGAGGTCGCGGATTCTCCGCTCGGCTCTTACACGGGCGCGGGAGTTATCTTCGGCGCGACGGGCGGCGTTATGGAGGCCGCGCTCCGTACAGCGGTATGGAAGCTCACAGGCGAGAACGCCGACTCTCCCATTGACTTCAAGGAAGTACGCGGCACCGAGGGCATCAAGGAGGCGACATACAACGTCGGCGGCAAGGAAGTCCGCGTGGCTGTTGCAAGCGGTCTCGCAAACGCCAAGAAGCTGCTGAAATCCATCAAGTCCGGAGAAGCGAAGTATGACTTCATTGAGATCATGGCTTGTCCGGGCGGCTGCGTAAACGGCGGCGGACAGATCATTCAGCCCGCGTCTGTTAAGAACTTCGTCGATATCCGTGCCGAGAGAGCGAAGGTGCTGTATTCACTCGATGAGAACGCGCCGTTCCGCCGTTCGCACGAAAATCCCGACATCAAGGCGCTGTATGACGAATTCTTCGGCGAGCCTAACTCACACAAGGCTCACGAGATCCTCCACACAAGCTACAAGGCGCAGAAGCTCTACAAGTAATCGTGCGATCCGAATAATAATCGATCCGCTCCCGGCGAAAGTCGGGAGCGGATTTTTTTATTACTAGAG
>CAYMTG010000148.1:3313-4650 GCA_964393305.1 uncultured Ruminococcus sp. | reverse complement strand
TCGGGCATGGTTATTTCCTCGCCGCCCGTGCCGTTCAGGCAGTGGAGAACGCTTGAGATTTTCGTCAGCTGCATATTGTGACAGACGAAGTCCTTGGAGAGCGGGTAGAACAGCTTGTCCGGGCATTCGATGCCGAGATGCTGTACTATACTGTTCTCCGTGCCGATGATGAACTCTTTCGCGGGAGACTGCTTCGCGCAGTCCATAATGCCCGTGGTAGAGCCGACATAGTCCGCGAGCGCCACGACCTCGGGAGCACATTCGGGGTGAACGAGCAGCAGCGCGTTCGGGTGAGCCGCCTTCGCCTTTTCCGCGTCCTTTGCGGTGAATTTCGCGTGAGTGGGACAGCACCCGTGTACGGTGACTATCTCCTTTTCGGGGCATTGTGCCGCGATATACGCGCCTAAGTTCCTATCCGGGATAAACAGGATCTTGTCCTCGGGCATATTCCCGATTATCCTCGGCGCGGAGCTTGAGGTAACGCAAACGTCGCACAGCGTCTTGAGCGCGGCGGTCGTGTTTATGTACGCCACTGTCGCATACCCCGGATACTTCTTCTTCAATTGGGAGAGCATTTCAACATCAAGCTGCTCCGCCATGGGACAGCCCGCGTCCGGCTCGGGCAAAAGCACCCGCTTCTCCGGACACAGAATCTTCACCGTCTCCGCCATAAACCTCACGCCGCACATCATTACCGTCTTTGCCGAGGTCTTGCGGGCCTGTTGAGCAAGTCCGAAGCTGTCCCCCACAAAATCCGCGACCTCAAGTATATCGTGCGTCTGGTAGCAGTGCGCGAGTATGCACACGTCCTTTTCCGCTTTGAGCTTTAAGATCCTATCCTGTATATCTCTTATCATCGTAATTCTCCTCGATCGCCTGTCAGATACAGTAATTTCCGCCGTTTATCAGATCCGCGAGCGTTATTCCGTCAAGATATTCGGTGATCACCCTGTTCAGTCCGACCCATACCCCTATCGTCGGACAGGTGTTCCGCATTTTACACACGTTGTTTGACAGGAGACAAGCGACAGGCGCGAGATCTCCCTCCGTCACCTGCAATATCTCCAGCACGGTGTACTCCTCGGGCGGCTTGGAGAGCGCGTACCCGCCCTGATAGCCGCGTATAGTCCGCAAGAGGTCCGCCCGGTTGAGCAGCGGTACTATCTGTTCGAGGTACTTCTTGGAGATGTTCTGGCGAGCCGCGATGTCCTTCAGAGCGATAACCCCCTCGTCCTTATGGACGGCAAGGTCGATCATCATTCTGAGAGCGTATCGTCCCTTTGTTGAAATTTTCATTAAATCACCCTTAGAAAGATTTTCTCCCCGCCGCGTCCCCT
>CAYMTG010000148.1:0-3213 GCA_964393305.1 uncultured Ruminococcus sp. | reverse complement strand
TTTGAAAGAAAACCGAAGGGTTGATTATATGGATTTGGAGTTTATTCGGAAGTTCACTCCGATGTATCTCGAAGCTGCGCGGCTGACGGTGGTGATCGGCGCGATCGGGATAGTGCTGGCGGCGGTGGTCGGGCTGTTATGCGCACTTGTGAAATATTACCGTGTGCCTGTGGCAAGGCAGATAGCGTCGGCGTACATAGAGCTTGCGCGCAACACGCCGCTTATCGTGCAGCTTTTTTTCCTGTATTTCGGCTTGCCGAAAGCGGGGATACGGCTGTCGAGCGAGGCGTGCGCTATCATAGGATTGGCGTTTCTCGGCGGGGGATATATGGCGGAGAGCTTTCTCGGGGGACTTACCTCGGTCGGGAAGATACAGCTTGAGAGCGCGTTCAGTCTCGGAATGAGGCGCGCTCAGGTGATGCGGTATATCGTAATTCCCCAGGCGGCGGCTGTTTCCGTGCCTGCGGTCTGCGCGAACGTCATTTTTCTCCTGAAAGAAACAAGCGTATTCAGCGCGGTGGCACTCGCCGATCTGATGTACGTCGCCAAAGACCTTATCGGAATGTACTACAACACCACCGAAGCGCTGGTAATGCTGGTTGTCGCGTATCTCGCGCTTATCCTGCCGATCTCGATAGTGTTCTCCCTGATTGAAAGGAGGCTGCGCCGTGCAAGGAATTGAAATTCTCTTTATGGGCAACAATTTTCTGAGATTGCTGTCCGGGTTGTGGGTGACGGTGCGGATCTCGCTGATCTCGATCGGGTTCTCGCTGGTTCTGGGGACTGCGCTGGGCGCGGCTATGACCCTCAAAAATCCCGCGGTCAAGGCGGTCTGTCGGGTGTATCTGGAGATAGTCCGCATTATGCCGCAGCTTGTGTGGCTGTTTATCGTGTTTTTCGGGGTGACTAAGCTCACGGGACTTAATCTCGGCGGCGAGACGGCGGCGGTCATCGTGTTCACGCTGTGGGGAACGGCGGAGATGGGCGATCTGGTGCGCGGCGAGTTCAACGCTATCCCGAAGCACCAGTATGAAAGCTCCCTGTCGCTTGGTCTTACAAAGCTTCAGACATACATATACGTGATCTTCCCGCAGGCGGTGAGGGGACTTGTCCCGAACGTTATCAATCTCTCCACGAGAATGATAAAGACCACCGCGCTGGTATCGCTTATCGGCGTGACCGAGGTACTGAAGGTAGGCAAGCAGATCATAGACGCAAACCGTTTTGAGTACCCGAACGCCGCCGTGTGGGTGTACGCCGCGATATTTATGATGTACTTTGCCGTCTGCTTCCCGCTGTCGCTGGTTTCGGCGAAGCTTATGAAGAAGCGGAAGGCGGATTGAGAGGTAAGAAGTGTCCGAACATATAATAGATATTAACGGATTGGTGAAAAGCTTTGGCGGGAACAAGGTGCTTGACGGGGTCTCGCTCTCCGTTTCCCGCGGAGAAGTGGTAGTCGTTATCGGCCCGTCCGGCTGCGGCAAGAGTACGCTGCTGCGATGTCTTAACGGCTTGGAGCCTATCGCGTCGGGGAGCATAGCGCTTCACGGGAAGCCTGTGGTTTACGGGAGCCGCGACCTCTACGAGATACGCCAGAAGATAGGAATGGTGTTCCAGAGCTACGACCTGTTCCCCCACCTCACCGTACTGAAGAATATTATGCTCGCCCCGATGAAGGTACAGGGACGCGCCAAGGACGAGACGGAAAAGGCGGCGATGGAGCTTCTTGAGCGCGTAGGTCTTTCCGACAAGGCGCACAGCTTCCCGTCCGAGCTTTCCGGCGGTCAGAAGCAGCGCGTGGCTATCTGCCGCAGCCTTATCATGGATCCCGAGATCATGCTGCTTGACGAGATCACGGCGGCACTCGACCCCGAGATGGTTCACGAGGTGCTCGGCGTGGTGCTTGACCTCGCAAAGGGCGGCACTACAATGCTTATCGTCACCCACGAGATGGCGTTCGCGGAAGCGGTCGCCGACAGGATAGTTTTCCTCGACGGCGGTGTGATCGTCGAAGAGGGCGAGCCTCACGAGTTCTTCAAAGCCCCGAAAACCGACCGCGCAAGGCGATTCCTTAAGACGTTTACTTATAATTAAAAAATCACTTTGTTTTTTAATTTATTTTTGAAAGAAAGTCAAAAACTCCTCATCATACCGTTGGGGAGAAAAAATATACAACAAAGAAAGGTGACAAACATGAAAAATTTTGGCATTATGAAGAGGTTTGCGGCAGGCTTTGCCGCGCTTGCGACGGCGTTCTCGCTTGCGGGATGCGGTGACAGCGAAAAGGGTTCCGGCACAAGCTCCGGAGACGCGGGCAGCACCGGCAGCACCGGCACATTCAGAACCCTCGACGAGATCAAGCAGAGCGGCACGATCAAGATCGGCGTATTCTCCGACAAGAACCCGTTCGGCTATGTGGACAACGAGGGCAATTATCAGGGGTACGACGTGTATTTCGCGGAGCGCATAGCCGAGGATCTTGACGTTGAGCTGGAGCTTTTGCCGGTCGAGGCAGCGTCCCGCGTGGAGTTCCTTGAAACGGCGAAGGTGGACATCATTCTCGCGAATTTCACGGTTACCGAAGAGCGTTCCGAGAAGGTGGACTTTGCGCTCCCGTATATGAAGGTGGCGCTTGGCATTGTTTCTCCCGACAGCGCGATCATCAAGAGCGCGGAGGAGCTTAACGGCAAGACCCTTATCGTGGTAAAGGGGACTACGGCGGAGACTTATTTCACCGAGAACTACCCCGATGTAACTCTCCAGAAGTACGACGAGTACAACGAGGCGTATTCGGCGCTCCAGGACGGACGCGGCGACGCTTTCTCCACCGACAACACGGAGGTACTCGCGTGGGCGAAGAGCAATCCCGGCTTCACCGTCGGCGTTGAATCGCTCGGCGGCACTGACGCGATCGCGCCCGCCGTTACCAAGGGAAACGAGACGCTTCTCACTTGGCTGAACGACGAGATCGAGTCGCTCGGCGAGGAGCAGTTCTTCCACAAGGACTACGATGAGACGCTCGCGCCCGTCTACGGCGCGGACGAAGCGTATAAGGAAAATCTCGTGGTAGAGGGCGGCGTGATGTAATTCTCCCGAAACAGGCTGATGAGCGGCGCAGTTCTCCCCCAAAAAGCGGGAGGAGCGGCGCAGTTCTCCCAAAACACAAGCAAAGACCCCGTCTTGTAAAAGGCGGGGTTGAGTTTGCGCCGCCAC
>CAYMTG010000147.1:0-4655 GCA_964393305.1 uncultured Ruminococcus sp. | reverse complement strand
TCCTCCTCGCTTGCCTGCGGCTCAAACTCAAACGGCGTGAACGGCTTCGGAATAAAGGTAGACAGCGATACGGACACGCTCGCCTGCTTGCCCTTTTTACGGTTAGGATTTGCGTAGAACTGCTCAATGACTGCTTTCGCGAGATCGTAAACTCCGCGAACGTCCTCGTCTGTCTCGGTGGGAAGTCCAAGCATAAAATAGAGCTTGACCGCTGTATACCCGCCCTCGAACGCTATTTTCACGCTGTTCATTACATCTTCTTCGGTAACGTTCTTGTTGATAACGTTGCGAAGCCGCTGACTTCCCGCCTCGGGCGCGAACGTCAAGCCGCTCTTGCGAACGCCCGAGATCTCCTTGAGAACACCCTCGCTGAATCTGTCCACTCTGAGCGACGGCAGCGATAAGTTGATGCCGTTTTTCGTGGTATATTCGGTAAGTCCCGACAGCAGCGGCTCTATCTCCTTGTAGTCGCCGGTCGACAGCGAGGAGAGCGACACCTCGTCATAGCCCGTATTCTCACACAGCGCCTTTGTTTCATTTATAATAGTATCTATCCTCTTTTCACGATATGGACGATAGATAAATCCTGCCTGACAGAATCTGCACCCGCGAATACACCCGCGCAGCACCTCAACTACGGCTCTGTTATGGACGATATCACAGAACGGCACCACAAAATTCTCGGGATAATATGCCTTATCAAAATCTTTGACAATGCGCTTGGTGACGGTCGCGGGCGCGCCGTTCGCCGCTTTGATCTCCCTTACCGTGCCGTCATCATTGTAGAAGGTCTCGTAAAAACTCGGAACGTAGACGCCCTCGATCCGCGCCGCTCTTTTCAAGAAATCGGTCTTAGTACAGTCTTCCTTTTTGCATTGCTCCATAAGCCGCATAAGCTCGAGGTTTACCTCCTCGCCCTCGCCAATTACAAATAAATCGAAAAAATCGGCTATAGGCTCCGAGTTGCAAACACATGGACCGCCGCCCATTACAATGGGAGTAAGTCCCTTTCTCTCGCTTGCAAGCACAGGGAGTCCGCTCAGATCCAGCATTTCGAGAATTGTGGTATAGCACAGCTCATATTGGATGGTAAACCCTATAAAGTCAAATCTGTCAAGCGGGTCGAGACTCTCCAGCGCGTAAAGCGGGATATTATTCTCCTTCATCTTCGCACGCATATCGGGCAGCGGCATAAAAGCGCGCTCACACCAGTAGTTGGGAACCGCGTTTTTTAACCCGTATAAAATCTTCATCCCAAGATGTGACATTCCGATTTCATAGGTATCGGGAAAACAGAACGCAAACCTCACGTCCACATCCTCCAAATCCTTCTGAACGGAACCTGTTTCACCGCCTATATATCGTGCGGGACGCTCTACCTCGGCGAGGAACTCGTCCAGCCTTGACATCATTTCAACATTCTTATACATATAATCCTCTGATTATTTTTCTTGTCTGAGCTTTCTCTCGTACCATTCCTGCTTTGTCATAAGAACGGCACGAGGCTTTGAACCCGCATACGGACCTACAACGCCCATCTTCTCCATAGTATCTATAAGACGCGCCGCTCTGCCATAACCCAGCTTCAGATGGCGCTGGAGAACAGAGGTGCTTGCCTGACCCGCCGATACGACAAATTCGATGGCTTCTTCGAGCTTCTCGTCAACGTCGCCGTCGTCATCGGGATTTTCAGCGCCAACGCCCTTATCGCCGTTAGACACTCTTTCAGCCTGACGCTCAATCTCAGCCATAATACTCTCATCATACTCAGCCTTGAACGACTGCGTAATAAACTGCGTAACGCGCTCCACCTCGTCGTCTGAGACATACGCTCCCTGCAAACGCACAGGCTTAGGCGAACCGACAGGCATATACAGCATATCGCCGTTTCCAAGCAGCTTTTCCGCACCCGATGCGTCCAGAATAACGCGGCTGTCTATCTGAGAAGCCACCATCAGCGCGATACGGCTCGGGATATTTCCCTTGATAAGTCCGGTTACTACCTGAACTGTCGGTTTCTGAGTGGCGATAACAAGGTGCATACCCGCAGCTCTTGCCTTCTGCGCGAGGCGCACAATGCTGTCCTCAACGTCCTTGGGAGAAGCCATCATCAGATCCGCAAGCTCGTCGATAAAGATGACGATATGCGGCATACGCGCAAGCTCATCATCATTCCCGCACAAGTCGTTGTAGCCGTCTATGTTGCGGACGTTGTTTTCGGAGAACAGCGTATAGCGCTTCTCCATCTCCGTTACAGCCCATGCAAGCGCGCCGGCCGCTTTCTTGGGGTCGGTTACAACGGGAATAAGAAGGTGCGGGATCCCGTTATACATCATAAATTCAACCTGCTTGGGGTCTACCATTATAAGGCGAACGTCGTCGGGCGTAGATTTCATCAGAATACTCATAATAATGGTGTTTACGCACACCGACTTACCCGAGCCTGTAGTGCCTGCGATCAGCAAATGCGGCATCTTGGAAACGTTGCAGTGTACGGTCTCTCCGCTGATATTTTTTCCAAGAACCGTATCGAGCTTCTTGTCAAACGTTTTTCGATACTCAGCAGTATCCACCAATTCGCGGAAAAACACAGTGTCCTTTATCTTATTGGGGATCTCGATACCCACAGCCGCCTTATTCGGAACAGGAGCCACTCTTACGCCCGAAACCGCAAGATTAAGCGCCAGATCGTCCGACAAATTGACGATCTTGCTTATCTTAACGCCGGGCGCGGGCTGAAGCTCATATCGTGTAACGGACGGACCTCTGCTTGCTCCTAAATATGTAGTCTGCACGCCGAAGCTTTTTAAGGTTTCAACCAGCTTATCGGCATTCTTACGGATCTCATGCTGAATATCCGCCTGTGGTACAGGCTTTTTTGCCTCGTTAAGTAATGTCACCGGAGGAAGCCGGTATACGTCCGACCGCATCGGCGCTTCCACCTGCGTAAAGGTATGAAGCTCCTCGAATGGGATTATCTTCTTTTCATTGTCACTGCCGCCCGCGGAAGGAGGATCCAGCAGCAGCCTGCTTTCTGATGGTTTAGGCGCGTCCGGCTCTGTAATATCATCGGGATCAAATGACAACTCCGCTTCGTCAATATCAGAAATATCAAAGGACTCATTTTCCCGGCTGAGCTTGTCCGAATTGGTGATTTCTGACTTAGGCGCGTCCACAATCCTCGACACACGCGCCGGACCCTTTTCCGCATTGAGCTTGTCAAGAGCGTCAACTATCGGCACCAGATCAATATCCGCCTCGTATTTCTCCTCGTTTGCAGGTTCATTATCACGCATTATCGGATGACGCTTTTCCATATACTTTCTAAGCGCTTGCTGATAATCGCGTGTCTCCTTCTTCTGCTCAGCTATCTCCTGAGCCTGAGGCTTTTCTCCAAGAATACTTATATCGGAGGTACGGCTGAGTACAGGCGGCTCCGAACGCTGTTCCGTTTTTTCGGGCGGTCTTTCGGATTTTGGCTGAACTTCAGTCTTTGCCGGAGAAGCTGTTTCCTCGATCAACGGCTTTTCAGCAGGTTTTACGGTAGGGATGTCGCCGATTTCATCAACACTGTTGTAGACTGCCTTCATTTCCTCAAGCTTTCGGCGTCTGGTCTCTGCCTCCGCCTGATGACGCGCCTGCTTCTCCTGCTCGCGAACAGCGGATATTTCACGGTCACGCTGCTGCTTTGCCGCACGCTTCTCCTGCTGTATCCTGCGATATTCCTCGTTGACGATAGCCGCCTCCTCTCGGCGAATTACGCGCTTTTCTGCGGCATTCTCCCCTGCCTTCTTTACAGAGCCGCCAATTTTCTTAAACAGTTCGTCGATCGGCATATCTATCATCAGAAGAACAAAACCCAGGAGCATTATAATAATGATCGCAAGAGCGCCCATTCTCCCCAGAAACAGCAGCGGCACGCCCAAAACAAGCGCAAAAAATCCGCCGCCCTTAAAATCCTTGCCGTTCGCGTAAAGATTTTTTACAACCTCTCCAAAATTATCACCGTTTACCTTGCCAATACCGATTATCTCGGAGGCGGCGCAAACCAGCAGCATCAGGAATGAAGCCTTGAAAACCGTCACCGCAATGGTGTTTTTCGGCTGCCTTGCCGAAATCACTACAGCCATATAGATCATTACGGGACCCAAGGCGTATGCCGCGAAACCGAACAATCCATGCAGCACGTTATAAAGCGCTCTCCAACCCTCGCTGCCGGGGATGAACGACAATAGTGTCAGGAATATTCCCGCAGCCAGCAGCACCACCGAAGTAATTCTGCGAGTACGCAGGCTCTTTTGCAGTGCCTCCTCACGAAGACGCTGTTCCTCAAGAGCCTTCTTCGAGCGGCCGGCAGATTTTGTTCCGGTCGATGACTTGCTTCTGCCGGTGTTTCCCGTGGTTCCGCTTGATTTATTTGTTGTCGAACGTGAAGAATTCTTTCTTTCAGCCATTTCTTTCTTCCTTTACTTTTGCGATTTCTCAGGAAAGCGCTGATTCAATAAGGGGCTTTGCCCCGTCATTTAACGTGGTCAAATGGCGCCCGCCGTCTTAGAGGCGGAGGACATCTTTGCCTAAGGTCACCTCTAAGTTATATCGTGGTCTTCCATTTGTGTTGTTTTATTTGATCCCTCTCCGGCAGGAAAAACCATTAA
>CAYMTG010000146.1:0-4665 GCA_964393305.1 uncultured Ruminococcus sp. | reverse complement strand
CTTAATATCTATCTCAGCGCAGCAATTTTTTGAAAGAAAACCGGAAAATCCCCTTGAAAAATATGACAAAAGGTGATATAATTGAATAGAATATGTTTTACATTAAAAGGAGCGGCAAATATTATGGCTACAAAATACATTTTCGTAACCGGCGGCGTGGTTTCCGGACTTGGAAAGGGTATCACTGCGGCATCCTTGGGACGATTGCTCAAAATGCGCGGTTATCGCGTCACCATCCAGAAGTTCGACCCGTATCTCAATGTTGACCCGGGTACTATGTCCCCATATCAGCACGGCGAGGTGTTCGTTACTGACGACGGCGCGGAAACAGACCTTGATCTCGGTCACTACGAGCGCTTCATCGACGAAAACCTCTCGATAAACTCCAACGTAACCACCGGCAAGATCTACTGGAACATCCTCAACAAGGAGCGCCGCGGCGACTATCTGGGCGGCACCGTGCAGGTTATCCCCCACGTCACAAACGAGATCAAAAGCCGCGTTTACCGTGCGGCAAACAGCGGCGCGGAGTCTGTAGACGTTGTGATCACCGAAATCGGCGGCACTGTCGGCGATATCGAGTCTACTCCGTTTCTGGAGGCTATCCGTCAGGTGAGCAGTGATAAGGGACGCGAGAATGTACTGTATATCCATGTTACTCTTCTCCCCTATATCTCGGGGTCTAACGAGCTCAAGACCAAGCCTACGCAGCACTCGGTAAAGGAGCTGCTGTCGCTCGGTATTCAGCCGAATATTCTCGTTCTCAGGAGCGAGATGGAGGTTCCCGACGAGATGAAGGAGAAAATCGCGCTGTTCTGCAACGTTCGCAAGGAAGACGTTATCCAGAACCTTACGGCTTCCTCCCTTTACGCGGTGCCGCTTATGCTCGAGCATGAGGGACTGGCGCACTCCGCTTGCTATCACCTCGGTCTCGAGGACAGAAAGCCCGATCTCACTGAATGGGAAAATATGGTACATCGTCAGGAGAATGCTGACAAGCCGCTCACTATTGGTCTTGTCGGAAAGTACGTTTCACTGCCTGACGCATATATCTCCGTTATGGAGAGCATTCGCCATGCAAGCGCGTTTAACGGATGCGATGTGAACATTAGGCTTATCGACTCCGAAAACGTTACTCGTGAGAATGCCGCCGAAACGCTCAAGGACTGCGACGGCGTCTGCGTTCCCGGAGGCTTCGGCGACAGGGGCATCGAGGGCAAGATTGAGGCGGTTCGATACTGCCGTGAAAATAAGGTTCCTTATCTCGGTCTCTGTCTTGGTATGCAAATGGCAGTTATCGAATTTGCTCGCAACGTCGCGGGACTGGACGGAGCCAGCTCCGCCGAATTCGGAGAACACGAGTATGACGTGATCGACATTATGCCCGACCAAAAGGGCGTGGATATGGGCGGTACAATGCGTCTTGGTCTCTATCCGTGCAAGCTGACTGACGGCAGCATCTCCAAGAGTGTATATGCCGATGAGCTGATTTACGAGCGCCATCGTCATCGCTACGAGTTCAATAATATTTACCGTGAGCAGTTGGCTGAAAAGGGTCTGGTATTCGCGGGATTGTCGCCCGATGGCAAGCTGGTAGAGATCGTGGAGCTTCCCAAGGATAAACACCCCTTCTTTGTGGGAGTGCAGTTCCACCCCGAGTTTAAGTCACGTCCGAATAGACCGCACCCGCTGTTTATAGAGTTTATCAGGGTTTCGAGCGAATTGAAAATGGGAATTTCTTAAAACCGGTTAAAAAAAGGGGAAGTTCGGGGCGAGGGCAGATGCCCCCCGCCCTTATCGTCTTTCAAATATGAAAAGGAGTATGTCATGGCAGATTCTTTTTATGATAACAGAGAGCTTTCTTGGCTTAAATTCAACGAGCGCGTACTGGAAGAGGCGCAGGACGAGAGCACACCACTTTTAGAGCGGCTCCGCTTTGTGCAGATATTCTGTTCAAACCTTGACGAGTTCTTTATGATACGCGTGGGAAGTCTCCATGACAAGCTTCTCTACGACCCGAAGGATCGCGAGAACAAAACAAATATGAACGCCAAGGAGCAGCTCTCCGCGATCGCCGACAAGGTGGCGGAGCTTCTCCCCGTCAAGGACGAAACCTACGCTAAGATAATGCGGGGACTTGCGGATTTTGGCGCGGAGTATGTGGACGGGAATTCGCTTACCCCCGAGGAGGATACATTCCTCAAGGCGTACTTTAACCGCGAGGTGCGTCCGCTGCTCTTTACGGGTATCGTCGATAAGAAGCACCCTGTGCCGTTCTTACGCAACGGAGCTATCTATATCGCCTGCAAGATCCGCAAAAAGGGCGAGAACGGGAAGGCGACGCTTGCTATTCTCCCCGCGTCCGAAAATCTGCCGCACGTAGTATTTCTCCCCGACTTCAAAAATCGAATGGTTCAGCCATCGGGAAGGTTTGTGCTGATGGAGGAGATCATTTGCCGCTACGCAAAGCACGTCTGGGACAACTTCGACCTTATCTCGAAATGTATTTTCCGAGTGACAAGAAATGCGGATATTCCTATTGACGAGGGTCTGTACGACCACGATGTTGATTTCCGCGACATTATGGTTAAGATGGTGAAGAAGCGGAAAAAGCTGAGTCCCGTGCGTCTGGAATTTCAAACGTCCTCTATAGACGCGGCAAACTCGATGGATTTGATGTCCTCGATCGCGAAAATTCTGGATATCCGCGCAAACTTTGTATTCCAGCAGAAGTCGCCGCTGTCGCTGGGTTTTATCTCGGATATTGAGAAACGGCTGAAAAATCTCCCGGAGCTGTTCTTCAAGCCGCTTACCCCGCAGAATTCTCCGAAAATATCCAAGAAGATACCGATTATTCCGCAAATAAAACGGCACGATATACTCTTAAACTACCCTTATGAGAATATCAACCAATTTATACGCCTACTGGACGAAGCGGCGGAAAATCCCAACGTCAAGTCTATCAAGATCACCCTCTACCGTGTGGCGCGTGACAGCAAAATCGTCAACGCGCTTATTAAAGCGGCTGAAAACGGCAAGGACGTGCTTGCTCTGGTAGAACTTCGCGCGCGCTTTGACGAAGAGAACAACATCGGCTGGTCCAAGCGCCTGGAAGATGCGGGAGTTACCGTTATTTATGGTCTTGAAGAACTGAAGGTTCACTCGAAGCTGCTGCTGATCACGCTTCGTGACGGCAACGACATCTCCTATATCACGCAAGTAGGCACGGGCAACTACAACGAGCGAACCTCTAAGCTGTACACCGACCTTACGCTTATGACCTCGGACAAGGTGATAGGATCGGATGCCTCCGTTGTATTCAACGCGCTGATGGTGGGCAGTCCCGTAGAGTCCACAAACCGTCTGTTGGTTTCTCCCAAGGGCTTAAAGAGCCGCATTGTGGAGCTTATCGACAATGAGATCATCTACGGCAAGGACGGCTATATCGGCATCAAAATCAATGCGCTGACCGATAGGGATCTGATCGAAAAGCTCGCCGAAGCGTCCCGCGCAGGGGTTAAGGTAGAGCTTATCGTCCGCGGCATCTGCTGTCTTATCCCGGGTGTGGAAGGCGAGACGGAGAATATCCGTGTAATCTCGATCGTCGGGCGATTTCTCGAGCACTCGCGTATCTATATGTTCGGCAAAGGCGAACGGGCGCAGATGTTCATCTCCAGCGCCGACTTTATGACCCGAAACACCGAACGGCGCGTTGAGGTAGCGGCTCCCATACTTGACCCCGCTCTTGCGGCGGAGGTGCGCCGCAAGTTCTCCCTGATGATGTGCGATAACGTCAAGGCGCGGGAACTTGACAAGGACGGCAGATACCACCGTGTAGATATAGCCGGGAACGAGCAGCGTCTCAACTCACAGGAATACTTTTACGAGGAAGCCTACAAGGCGCAAGAGAACACCGAGGAACCGGCGTCAGACGACATCACCGTTCCCGTAAAGGTAAAAATCCGGAGAATAAAGCGCTGATTTCGGAATTTTTCTCCGGAAATATCTTGAAATTTTTCTCAAAACGCTTGACAAAGCAGCCCGAATGTGTTATAATGCAGAGTAAGCAGTTGGAAACTCTGCATTTATGGGGTCGTAAAGGCTTCGACGGGGATTCTGATACGCAATAAGCGAGTAGTGCGGGCGAAAGCACTTAAATAGTCGCAAACTAAATTTAAACGCAGACGAAGATCTCGTTTTAGCAGCTGCCTGAGGCGCTGCCGTCGAACCTCGCAGTACCGCGGGCGGGGAATCGGCGTCGATTAGCGGTGAACGTCATCGGCGAGTTGCCTTGTAACCGTTGATGTACTAAAGGCTGCCAACTGCGTGAGCCTGTTTGTCGGCGCACGCACGCGGGAGATTTAAACGACAAACTGCACTCGGAGAAGGTTGCGGGGACGGGTTTTCGGACGCGGGTTCAATTCCCGCCGGCTCCACCAGCCGGTGCGACCGGTTGCGAACGTGCCGCTGGACCCTTTTCGTACTTGGGTCTGGCGGCTTTTTGCATCTCGCTCGGCAGCGAGGAAATCTTTTTGGTAACGATATGACACCAGCAGTACAGTTTATTACGCTGTTAAACAATAATGAGAGGAGATGTTATCATGAAAAAATTGAAATTAACTCTTACAAGCACGGTTTTGCTAATCGTGATACTCTGCACGGGAT
>CAYMTG010000145.1:0-4790 GCA_964393305.1 uncultured Ruminococcus sp. | reverse complement strand
TATATCCCAAAATAACAAAGCCCTTCAAGAGGTATTCCGACAAGTCCGAGAAAAGCGGATACAAAAAGTGTCGTATCGGATAGCGTTTTATACTGCGACAGCTTTCCTTCAAGCCCCATCAGGCTTTCATCGCAAACGCCGTAACCGAGTATCCAGTCGCCTATGAAAACAAGTATTGATGCGAATATACCTATTTTCAGCAGCTTTCTTATCCTCTTCCAATCAAGGCTGCTGTCAATTCCAATGTTATTGTAGCTTTCCATATATCCTCACTTTTCGTAATATTCTATGCTTTGATTTTATCACGCCTTACCGCTAAAATCACCGCTGCCAGCACAAACGACAATATGTCCGAAACAGGCTGAACGATATACAATCCGAAATCACCCAACACAGCTCCCAGAGCGAACAGCAGGGGAATATAGAAAATTCCCTGTCTTGCTATTGAGATAATCAGCGAGGTCATGTATTTTCCGCAGTTCTGCATATACATACTCGATACCGCGTAAAACGCCAGAAACGGGAACGAAACGCACTGCCAGCGAAGAATTACCGCGCCTATCCGTACGACCTCGCCGTCGGTTGAGAAGATCCCCACAAGCGGCTTTGCGAATATGGCGCAGACCGCCGCAGCTATCACCATAAGCGCAGTCCCTATGCCTACTGTAAGGCGAAACGCTTTGTGTACCCGGTCGTATTTTTTCGCTCCGTAATTCATTGCGCAGATCGGCTGAAAGCCCTGTCCGAAGCCTATCATCACCATATATCCCAGTGCCGCCACCCTTGACGAGACGGTGAACGCCGCGATCGTTGCCTCTCCGAAATCAGCAGCCGCGACATTCAGCAAAACGGATGCTATGCTCGTTATCCCTTGACGTGAGAAGTTGGGCGCACCGCCCGCAAGAATGTGATACAGTCTGCCGTTCTTGAAATTGCATTTATTAAATCTCACGGGGATATTTCCGTGCCTGTACGACAGAAACGTCAGCACCGCCGCGCCGATAACCTGCCCGATAAGCGTTGCAAGTCCTGCGCCAAGCATTCCCATACGAAAAAGAATAATTAGTATCGGGTCGAGGATTATGTTAACGAGTATCCCCGCGAGCAGTCCAAGCATACCGTCCTTGACATTTCCGCATAGGCGAAGCTGATTATACACGGTCGTTGCAAATAACGAAAACGGCACGGCTATCAGCATTATCCGAAGATACTCGACGGTGTATTTCATCAGACTTTCCGAAGCGTTTCCGCCAAGCAGCACCGCCAGCGGTTCTACAAATATCAGCATCGGTATCATGAGGACTATTCCCGTGACGATTGCCAGAATTACGCCGTCTGACGAGACGATCTCAGCCTCGCGTTCGTTTTTTTCGCCCAGTTTGCGGGACATCACATTTCCGCTGCCGTAGCCGAACCAGAATCCTACTGCCTGGACGAACGAAACGAACGCGAACACTATCCCGACGGCGGCGGTCATGCTCTTGTTGTCGAGCTTTCCTATCCAGAATGTGTCGGTGAGATTGTAGATCACCGTTACCAACATTCCGATTATGGTGGGAATTGCGGTCTTTATCAGCAGCGGCAAGAGCGGTGCGGTGATTATCCGCTCACGGCGCTGTTCTTTTGTTTCTTTAGCCAACCTTTGTTACCTCTCCCTTAGAGCCGTTGACGCGGATCATATCGCCGTCCTTGAAGCGCGTTGTCGCAAGACCTACGCCCAGTACGGCGGGAATGCCGTATTCGCGTGCCACTATAGCCGCGTGAGAGAGCGCCGCTCCCGTATCCGCGACCACTGCCGATGCGACTTTGAACAGGGGAGTCCACTCAGGGTCGGTGTAGGGGCAAACAAGGATGTCGCCCTTCTCCAGCTTGCAGAATTCCTCCGGGGAACGAACTATACACGCTTTGCCCACCGTCTCGCCGCTGCTGCCGCCTACTCCTGTCAGCACGTCGCCCGCGCCGTCAAATACGTACAGCTTGCTGCGCTCCCAAACCTTTTCCGCAAGCGGGTGCTTTGCCTTTCGGCGCGAGATAATTTCCTTGTACTTATCGGAGAATCCGTCTTTGCACATTTCGGTGAACTCGTCAAGGAACAGGTACGCTATGCTGTCCGCAAAATCCCCGCTGCCCGTGCAGAGGAACGCGGCGCGTTCGAGTATTCTTTTGGAGTAGTGGAACACCGTTTCCCACTGATACTGGCTTTCCTCGCGGGCTACATGAAATGCGCGTATACAATCTATCCGCTGTTTTATCTCGGGGAATTTCTTCTCGCCGCAAACCTTGCGGATCTTCTCCATTAACGGAGCGAATTTTTCCTCGTCGGGTGCGGCGGGCGAGCCTATAAGCGGCTTTATTATGCTGATCAGACGGTCGGGATTTTCGATAAACGATCTCGCGAAAATGCAATAGCAATTAAAATCGGACTTCATTCCGTGCTTTGCCATAAACGCCTTAAACTCCGACGCGATACCGGGAAAATCGCCGCAGATTTTTTCGTAACTGTCGCCGCGCATTACTGCCGAAGCAAGCTTTTCGTCCATGCGGATTTTATCCACAAGCGCCGCAATATCGCGGGTCACAACGGCGGTCTTATAATCGAGATCGCAGTAAAGATCGTAAGCGGTAAGCTCCGGGGAGACCTTCTTTAGCAGCTTTTCAATGCGCATATTCGCTAGAAATCCCGGGAAAAGCGCATACTTGAACCTTGCGTAGGCTATCCGCTGAACCAGCTTGTACGCTTTATTTATGTATTCGCCGCATTGTTCGAGCGACAGCTTTTCAAAAGGCAGGCTAGCCATTTTGTCGATGCTCTTCTGATATTCTTTAAGATAATGCTCACACTTTTCACGACAGCTCGGAAGATCGTTCAGTTCCTTTATCAAGCCGAGCGCTTTGAAGATTTTGCCGTTTATTTTCTTGCTGTTAGGGGGAAGTATCATAATTCCGTCGTCGTCGATCTGCGGCTCCATTGAAATAATAAGTCCTACCTCGGAGAAAATCTGCGCCTTCTGATTGTTGACAGAGCCGCAGAAGCTGTGATCGAGCGGCTGCTGCGCGACGGGCATTTTTTCCAGCAGAAACGCAATATTCTTTCGGAGAGTGCCGGTTATCCTGTTGCGGCTGACGTACTTTTCTATTTCCGCTTCGTCGATATTTTCGGAGAGCGTAGTAATCGCCCGCGCCTGCAAAATGTACGCGTTCCCGCCGCGCACAGCCCATTCGATATCCATGGGGCAGCCATAATAATTCTCTACGTCGACAGCCGCCTTGCAGAGTGCCTTGACCTCTTGCTCCGACAGGCAGAGTACGCCGCGTTTTTCGGGAGGAACAGGAACTTCCCTCGTGCCGTTTTCCGCGTAAATTATCTCGATTTCCTTGCTGCCGACAATGCCGGATTTGACGCTTCCGTCCTTGCCGCAGATAAACGTATCAGCCGTGACTTTGCCCGAAACGACAGCCTCGCCAAGACCGTATGACGCATTTAGCTGCATTTCATTACGGTTGTTGTTTACGGGATTAACGGTGAAAAGCACGCCTGCCTTTTCGCTCTCCACCATTTCCTGCACTACAACGGCAAGCGCGACGCTCTGCTGGTCGTAACCCTGTGTCTGTCGGTAGCTTACCGCACGATTTCCCCAGAGCGAGGCGTAGCAGCGGACTATGTTATTGCAAAGCGCGTCAATTCCGACGACGTTCAGATACGTTTCCTGCTGTCCCGCAAAGCTCGCGTCGGGGAGATCCTCTGCGGTTGCAGAAGAACGCACAGCAACCCGCAGAGATTCGTTTCCCGCATTCTCGCACAAAAGAAGGTAGTTTTGACTAACTTCCTTTCGTAAAGAAGCGGGCATACTACCCGCTGTGATAAGCGCACGGATTTTCTCTGCTGCGGTGAACAGCTTCTGCTCGTCTGCACCCGCTTCTCTGAGCAGCGAATTAATCTTGCCGCCGATATTGTTTTCCGACAAAAACAGCCGATAAGCGTCCGCCGTTACCACAAATCCGGGGGGAACATTAAGTCCGGCTCTTGTCATTTCGCCGAGGTTAGCGCCCTTGCCGCCGGCGGTCATAACGTCGTTTTTTCCTATTTCGCTAAATTTGCGAATCATAGTTTAATCCTCAACTTTCTTAATGTATTTCTTCACGCCCGCGTCTATAAACGCTTTGAATATTTCGTCAAAATACGCCGGGTCTATCATCCGGCTGTGTATAAACAGCACGAACGCTCCCGATATTACTCCGCACATTCCCTCAATATTGACTTCAACGGGGACATTTTTCTCTCTCCAATGTTTGGCAATCCTTTCCACGAATTCGCGGAACATCGTTGTACTACATGCTCCGAGCTTCTCCGACTTCTTTACCAGCATATCGAAAACCTCGGAATAAGCCTCGCGTGTGTCGGTCTTGTGCTTCATATCGATGAGGAAGTCAAACAATACCTTGCTCATAGTTTCTGCGGGTTCGCTTGTTGACCGAAAAAGCAGGCTCTCCGCGTCCGCAATTTTCTGCGCCGAACGGTATCTCATCACGTCCAGCACAAACTCGTCTTTATCCTTGTAGAACATGTAAAATTCGCCCTGCGAGATATTTGCTCTTAAGGTCAGTTCCCGTATGTTTATCGCCTTGACCGAGTTGTCGTGAAACATTTCCACGCCCGTGTCAAGCAGCTTCTCTCTTATCGCCTGTTTTTCTTCTTTCGAAAACGCTTTTCCCATAATATCCCCCCTGAGAACAATTCAGATGATGTTCATAGATATATATTAGCATATAATAACCGATTTGTCAAGGGG
>CAYMTG010000144.1:0-4807 GCA_964393305.1 uncultured Ruminococcus sp. | reverse complement strand
TTAAAGACAGCTATTGAATTTTTAAAAGTGAACTAGAAACACGTTAGTGACAAAAAATCCCCCGAGCCTTTGTTTCAAAGGGTTCGGGGGATTTAATTTTTTATTATACCACAAAAAAGAAGAAATGTCAAGAGGTATGAGGCTCTTTTGAACATTTTATATTATGAATTAGTATGATATTACCGCGCTTTGCCGGTGCAGCTGTTTTTTACCGGGGGATAAAAAAGCCCTTGAATTTATTGCGCAAATGAGATATAATAATACGAGGTCACCTCTAAAAACGCAAGTTTTGAGAGAAAACCGGTTTTAGAGGTTCCCAAAAAGATCATGCTTTTGAGGTATTATTATGATTAATGAGAAAATCGCGGCGGACAAGCTTAACGTCTGCCTGCTGAACGATAGCTTTGCGCCCGTGATAGACGGCGTTGCTAATGCTGTGACCAACTATGCGGAGATAATTTCGGGGGGATTGGGTTCGGCGACGGTGGTGACTCCCGCCTACCCGGACGCATCGGACGATTTCGAGTTCGAGGTGGTGCGCTACCGCAGTATGGGCATCACCGAGAAGCTGTGCGGCTACCGTGCGGGTTATCCGTTCTCAAGCAGCGCGCTTGACGAGCTTGCCGCCGAGGACTTTGACATTCTGCATACGCATTGTCCGTTCGCTTCCGCGATGATGGGGCGGGTGCTGCGCGAAAAGACGAACGTCCCGCTGGTTATGACTTATCACACGAAGTTCGATGTGGATATAGGGCGGGCATTCCCCAACTCACCGCGAATTTGTGAGCTGGTGACGAGGTTCGTTGTCAAGAATATCTCGTCGTGTGACGAGGTATGGACGGTAAGCCGAGGCGCGGGTGAGAACCTCCGCTCGCTCGGCTACGAGGGCAATTTCATTGTGATGGAGAACGGCGTGGACTTCCCCCGGGGACGTGCGGACGGGGACGCTGCCGCTGCTCTCCGAGAGAATTATTCCGTCCCGCAAGATACGGTGTTGTTCCTGTTTGTGGGGAGAATGATGTGGTATAAGGGAATTCGCGTTATTCTTGATTCGCTGAAGCTGCTCAAGGAGCGGGAGATCGATTTCCGTATGATGTTCGTCGGAGACGGTATGGATCGTGCGGAGATCGAGCGTTACGCGGAGGATCTGGGACTTTCCGACAAGTGCGTTTTCACGGGCGCGATAGACGACAGGGAGCGGCTGCGCGTGTTCTACACGGCGGGCGATTTGTTTCTGTTCCCATCGACCTACGACACCAACGGGATCGTAGTACGAGAAGCTGCCGCTTGCGGCACGGCTTCGCTCCTGATCGAGGGGAGCTGCGCGGCGGAGGGTATCACAGACGGGAGGACGGGGGTGCTTTGTTCCTCCGACCCGCAGGACATAGCCAAGCGACTTGAGTACGCGGCTTCTCATATTGAAGAAATGCGCAGGCTCGGCGAACACGCGATGAACGAGATATACATATCGTGGGAGACCTCGGTAAAGCGCGCTTACGACCGCTATTTCGCCGTGATAGAGAAGTGCATGAGCGGCAATTCCGACCGATGCCGCACACACCCCGTTCAGGACGATTTCTTCAAATTTATGGACAGCGCCACGGACAGCGTTCAGAAGATGAGGGAGATCCCCATTGATATCCGGAAGAGGTTTATGCGCCGCCGCGATAAAATGAAAAGAGCCTTTGAGACCTTTAAGGATAGTCTCAAGTAAAGGTCACCTCTAAAAAAACAGTCCCTTTCCCCGTTTTTCGCGGGAAAGGGGCGGGCAGGGATTTGTTAATGCCGCAAATATTATTAAAAAAAGGAGCTAAATTAATGAGAGTAGCAGTGGTTGGTTCAAGAGGTCTTACGGTAGACGATCTGGGGAAATATCTTCCCGAGGGGACGACGGAGATCGTCTCGGGCGGCGCGAGAGGTATAGATACCTGTGCCGGACAGTACGCGGTTTCACATGGGATAAAGCTCACCGAGATTTTACCCGAATACGGCAAGTACGGACGTGCCGCGCCGATAAAGCGAAACGATATTATTATTCAAAACGCGGATATTGTGCTGGCGTTCTGGGACGGCACTTCCCACGGTACAAGGTATGTGATCAACAAGTGCCGAGAAATGAACGTCGAGGTTAAGGTCATTATGCTTTAAAAAAATCCCCTCGCCATCGGCGAGGGGCTATTATTAATAATATTATTATTACTGTTCGTATGTAGGGATCTGCCCCCAAACAGGGCGCGGGCAGGATCAGCCGAGTGTTGCCTCAACGGTATGCTCACCGCCGTCAAATGCGGGGATCACGTTTCCGTCTATCGGCTTGCCGTCTACTACAAGGCTCTTGACGCCCGCGCAGACGCGGTTCGGGTTCTTCACCTCGATATTGTAGACCGCGTTACGGAACTTGCGCGTTACCTTGAAGCCGTCCCACTCGTGGGGAATGGACGGGTCGATCTTCAAGCCGTCGTACTGCGGCTTAACGCCGAGGATATACTGCGAGATCGCGACGAAGTTCCATGCCGCCGTACCGGTCAGCCATGAGTTCTTCGCCTCGCCGTGACGCTTGCCGTCCTTGCCCGCTATCATCTGCGCGTAAACGTACGGCTCGGTGCGGTGCAGGTCGCTTATATCCTCGCGGAACGCGGGAGCTATCTTCGAGTAATACTCGAACGCCTTGTCGCCGTGTCCCACAGCCGCCTCCGCGCAGATGATCCATGCGTTGTTGTGGCAGAATACGCCCGCGTTCTCCTTGTAGCCGCCCGGATAGGTGGAGATCTCGCCGTACTCAACCTTATATGTGGTGAAAGCGGGATTGTTCAGCACCAGACCGTGCTTGGAGTTGAGGTACTTGTCGACGCTCTCCAGCGTCTTGAGATCGCACCCCTGCTCCTTGCCCAGACCCGCCAGAACGCACCAGCCCTGCGGCTCGATGAAGATCTTGCCCTCGTCGCACTCGTGAGAGCCTACCTTGCTGCCGTTGTGGTCGTATGCTCTGAGGAACCACTCGCCGTCATAGCCGTACTTGACGGTGTTTTCGCGCATTTTCTCGATCTCGGCATCGGCGCGCTTAGCCTCCGTCTCGTCGCCCTTAAGACGGCACATAGCGGGGTATTCGGGCGCGATAAAGCAGAACATTCCCGCGATCATAACGGACTCGGCGGTCTGTGAGTAGTAGGGCGGGTCGGGGAAGATCTCCTTATTGTTGTAGGTCTGGAAGCTCTCGCCCGGCTTGTCGGAGAAGCAGGAGAGGTTCAGGCAGTCGTTCCAGTCCGCACGCCCCGAGAGCGGCAGACCGTGAGGGCCTATCTTCTTGCAGACGTGGTTGAACGCACGCTTGCAGTGGTCGAGCATGGTGTCCGCAAGCTCGGCTTTGTTCTCATACGGTACTTTCTCGTCGAGAATGGAAACGTCGCCCGTCTCCTTGACGTACTGCGCTACCGCGAGTATCATCCAAAGCGGGTCGTCGTTGAAGTTCGAGCCTAACTCGTGGTTGCCCATTTTGGTGAGCGGCTGGTACTGGTGATACGCGCCGCCGTCCTCAAGCATAGTAGCCGCGAGGTCGATAAGACGCTCTCTCGCTCTCTCGGGGATCTGGTGAACAAATCCGAGCAGATCCTGATTGCTGTCGCGGAAACCCATACCGCGCCCAATGCCGCTCTCAAAATACGACGCGGAACGCGACATATTGAACGTTACCATACACTGGTACTGGTTCCAGATGTTGACCATGCGGTCGACCTTCTCATCGGGAGAATTAACGCTGTACTGCGTGAGGAGCTTGCTCCAGTATTCCTGAAGGCTCTCGAACAGCTTGTCGGCCTTTTCGGGGGTATTGCAGCGCTCGATCATCTCCAGCGCTTTCTTCTTGTTTATCACGTTTTTAAGGGGCTTCTTATTGCCGTTTCCGTCGATGGTGTAGGAAGCCGTGATGTCGGAGTAATTGCCGCTTGTATCAAACTTCTCGTCGGCGGGCATTTCGACGTATCCCAGACAGAACACCAGCTCCTTGGATTCTCCGGGCGCAAGCTCCAGCTCGATATAGTGCGAAGCGATAGGCGACCAGCCCTCGGCTACGGAGTTTTTGGGTTTGCCCTCGAACACCGCGTCGGGACGCTCGAAGCCGTTGTACAGACCGAGGAAGCTCTCGCGGTCGGTGTCGAAGCCCTGTACGGGTACGTTCACGGTGTAGAACGCGAAGTGGTCGCGGCGCTCCTTGTACTCCGTCTTGTGGTAGATGGTGGAACCCTGTATCTCGACCTCGCCGGTGTTGTAGTTTCTCTGGAAGTTGGTGGTATCGTCGTTTGCGTCCCACAGGCACCACTCGACGAAGCTGGTGAGCTTGAGGGATTTCTTACCGCCGCTCTCGTTGGTGATGGTGACCTTCTGTATCTCGCCGTTGAAGTCCTGCGGCACGAAGAATTTTACGGAAGCCTTAACGCCGTTCTTCCTGCCGGTGATAACGGTGTAACCCAGACCATGGCGGCACTCGTAGCTGTCAAGCTCGGTCTTTACGGGAGACCAGCCGGGATTCCACACGACGTCGCCGTCCTTGATGTAGAAGTAGCGTCCGCCCATATCCACGGGAACGTTGTTGTAGCGGTAGCGGGTAATGCGGCGCAGTCTCGCGTCCTTGTAGAAGCTGTAGCCGCCCGCCGTATTGGAGATCAGCGAGAAGAACCCTTGAGTTCCGAGGTAGTTGATCCACGGATAGGGTGTGCGCGGGGAAGTGATCACGTATTCCTTTGCGTTGTCGTCAAAATGTCCGAATTTCATCAGCATTTTCCTCCTTAAAGTTCACGGCGGACCGCCCGCG
>CAYMTG010000143.1:0-4824 GCA_964393305.1 uncultured Ruminococcus sp. | reverse complement strand
GGTCAAAATTTTCAAAAAGCTCTTGATTTTTTCGTGATGCGGTGTTATAATACAATTGTATTGTATCCCGAAATCGCATAGGGCGAAAATAGGGAATAATAACAGGAGGAACTGAATATGAAAAAATTCAAAATCAACACGCGTGATCTGGTGCTGATGGGAATCATTACGGCTCTGCTGATTGTATTCTCGATGACACCGATCGGAACAATCCCTATCGGACCGCTCTCGGTTTCGCTGAACGTTATCCCCGTGGCGATAGCGGCGGTGGCTTTGGGTCCTGCGGGCGGCGCTGTCGCAGGCGGGATCTTCGGTATACTTAGCTTCCTTCAGTGCTTCGGAATCGGAGTACCGAGCGGAATGGGTGCAATTCTTGTGGGGATCAACCCGTTTCTGGCGTTTGTCCAGAGATTTATTCCCAGATTGCTGGACGGCTTGCTTGTCGGATTTATCTTCAGGGCGGTAAGCAAGAGGTCAAACCCCTACTTTGCGAGCGCGCTCACGGGATTCTGCACCGCGCTGCTGAACACTGTGTTCTTTATGGGAGCGCTGATGCTGCTGTTCGGCAATACCGACTACATCAAGGGACTTATGGCGGACAAGGGTACGACCAACGTATTCCTATTTATCTGCCTGTTCGTCGGGATCAATGCCGTTGTGGAAATGGCGGCGGCAACGATAGTGACGGGCGGCGTCGGCTCGGCGCTTATACGCGCAAAGCTGATCAGCGTACCTAGGAAACAATCCAAGAAGTCCGCTGCGGCTTCGGAAACTTAAGTAATCAATAAACCGCTGACATATGCCGGCGGTTTATTTTAAAGGAGAAAATATGCTTACAGGAAAGACCGTTATTTTAGCAGTTTCCGGGAGTATCGCGGCTTACAAGATCGCCTCTCTCGCACGTATGCTCAAAAAACTCAATTGCAGCGTCCATGTGCTGATGACCCAAAACGCGACCAACTTCATCAACCCCATAACGCTTGAGACCCTCACCCAAAACAAGTGCCTTATTGACACGTTTGACAGAAATTTCCGGTACAGTGTGGAACACGTCGCTCTGGCAAAGCAGGCGGATCTTGTGATGATAGCGCCCGCTTCGGCGAACGTTATCGGGAAGATCGCGAACGGCTTGGCGGACGATATGCTCACCACAACGGTTATGGCTTGTCCCTGCAAGAAGCTGATCTCCCCCGCTATGAACCACAATATGTACCACAATCCCATAGTTCAGGACAATATCGAAAAGCTAAAGCGTTTCGGCTATGAGATCATAGAACCGGCGGCGGGTATGCTCGCGAACGGCGACAGCGGCGACGGCAGAATGCCCGAGCCTGAGGAGCTTCTCGAGTATATTCTCAGAGAAATAGCATTTGATAAGGATCTCAAGGGCAAACGAGTGCTTGTGACGGCGGGTGCGACACGCGAGGCGATAGACCCCGTACGCTTTATAACCAACCACTCGTCCGGCAAAATGGGATTTGCTTTGGCGAGAGCCGCAATGCAGCGCGGAGCAGAGGTCACGCTGGCAGCCGCTCATACCGAGGTCGCTCCCCCGCCGTTCGTGGAGGTAGTCCCCGTAATCAGCGCGCAGGATATGTTTGAGGCGGTGACAAAGATCTCCGACAGTTACGACATCATTATCAAGGCGGCGGCGGTAGCGGATTATACGCCGATCTCCACAGCGGACGCCAAGCTGAAAAAGTCGGACGGCGATATGAGCGTTGCCCTCAAGCGTACGCGGGATATTCTGAAGTATCTCGGCGAGCACAAGCACCCCGGGCAGTTTATTTGCGGCTTCTCGATGGAAACGGACAATGTTATCGAAAACTCCCGCCGGAAGCTCGCGTCAAAGAACTGCGATATGATCTGCGCGAACAGCCTTAGGGCGGCGGGCGCGGGCTTCGGCACGGACACAAACATCATCACCATTATCACGAAAAACTCCGAAACGGAGCTGGAGCTTATGAGCAAGGAGAAAGCCGCTCATATTATTCTTGATACAATTCTAAAAGAATCGTCCTAACGGCTTCTCTCCTCCGCAGGCGGGGAAAACCGAAAAATGCATTTCTCCCCACAGCAGCGGTGAGATAATGCAAAAGAAAAAAATACAAGGAGACACACAATGATTATTGCGGTAGACATAGGGAACACCAACATCGTGCTCGGCTGCGCGGAGGACGACAAGATCCTCTTTCGCGAGCGCATAGCCACCAATCAGACGGAAACAGACCTCGAATACGCGGTGCGTATACGTGCGGCGCTCGAGATGAATAACATAGACATAAGCAAGATCGACGGTGCTGTCATCTCGTCCGTCGTGCCGTCCGTCACCAACACGGTAAAAGCGGCGATCGTGAAGCTCACGGGCGTTAAGGTGATGGTGGTAGGTCCGGGGATCAAGACGGGGCTTAGCATTTTGATCGATAACCCCGCTCAGCTTGGAAGCGATCTTGTGGTAGACGCGGTGGCGGGTATTCAGGAATATCCCGCGCCTATGATCATCATTGATATGGGTACGGCGACCACGCTCTCCGTAATTGACGGGAAGCGCTGCTATATAGGCGGCGTGATTATGACGGGTATGGCGGTCTCCACGGAGGCGCTTATCTCGCGCACTGCCCAACTTCCGAAAATCGCCTTTGAGAAGCCGAAGAAGACGATAGGCACAAACACCGTAGACTGCCTCAAGAGCGGCATTATGTTCTCCAATGCCTGCGCGATCGACGGTATGATCGAACGAATTGAGGAAGAGCTGGGCGAGAAGTGTACCGTTATAGCGACAGGCGGACTTTCCGGAGTGGTGATCCCCCTCTGCCGCCGGGAGGGCATAATCCTCGACGACACGCTTCTCTTAAAGGGACTTATGATCATCTACAATCGCAATAAGAGAGACTAATGGGGATCTCTGAAAACCCACATATCGTTTCCGGGGATCCCCTTAAATTATTACCATAATCTCCGCAAAGACATCCGCTTTTTAAGGCAACACCGCACAATCTCTGTGCGGTGTTGCCCAAATTTGCACCTGTTGCGTATCCGGTGGACTATGCAAAGCTGATTTTTGTTTTTCTCATATATTTTCCCCTTTTATGATTTGAGTTCCCTATATTCTTTTTTATGGAAGAATTTTCCCCTTTACGATGACACAATCCGTATAATCACGGTCATCCGGAATTAATTGCATAATACATTTATCGCCCTCCTTAAGATCGCCCAACTTATAGGGAACGGTGAACCATTGAGTATAGTTTCTTGCCGTAAATTGCAGCGTCGCTATGCGGCTTTCGGTTATTCCATATCGCTCGTCATACAAATAAAACGCGATAGTAAAATTTCGTCCCTCGCATTCCCGTCCGCACACAAAACAGATAGCAATTTCGTTTTCACTGTCGGTTTTCAAGATCGGGTCGGAATATAAAGCCTCTTTATCCCCGTAGATTATCTCAAGCGAAAAGTAGCAGTCGTCATTCTCCTCCAGCCTTCTGAGTTTCTCTTCTGTGGACGGCGGCTCTGAAGAGACCGGCTCCGGGCTTGTCAAAGTGAAATACACCGACTCCGAGATTACCGGCTCACAGCTTGTCAAATCCGAAACAAACGGCTCCGATATACCCGACGCTTCAGATAAGGTAACGCCACTGTTCGGAGAGGAAGGCTGCGGCTTGTTCAGCTTAACGTACACCCCGACCGTCACCGCGCAAACCACAGCCGCCGCAGCCGCAAACGCCGCCCCCCGAAGCTGAATACGTCTTTTGGGGGTGCGCCCCGCTCGGATCACCTGTGGCTTCAACGCTTTTCCAAATTCAAGGTCTTTGTATTGGTGAAGCTCCTCAAGCCTTTTGTTTGCGCTTTCGATGTATTTCTCGTCTATTTCGTTAAGCAGATCCAGAAAATCCTCGTTTTTCAATTTAATACACCTCTTTTCTCTAAGTATTCCAACAGCTTTTTGCGTTCTCGCTTGAGTATATTATAGACGTTCGACTCAGTCAAGCCGGTAGAGGCGGATATCTCAGATACATTGCAGCAATACCAGTATCTCAGCACGAACACATCGCGCTTTTTGTTTGGGAGACTTTTTAAGAAGTCGTTTACCGCCTCAAGGGTTTCATGCCGCTCCGCAACAGCCTCAACGGAATATTCCGACGATATGTCGGAAAGCTCGTCCAGAACAGCGTCAATGGTTTTACCGCCGCGCTTTTTAACCGTCATACCCCTTATAATGTTAAGCGCATTGTTCCTTACAATTCTTCCGATATAAACACGCAGGTTGTTTGGATTATTAGGCGGGATCGAGTTCCAGACGTCCAGCAAAGCGTCGTTTATGCACTGTTCGGCTTCCTCGTGATTGCCGAGCAGGTTGTAAGCGATTGCCTCGCAATATCTCCCATATTTCTGCGAGGTTGTAGATATGGCCTTTTCGCTGCGTTCAAGATAGAGCGCAACAATATTTTTATCTTCCATCCTTTCCCACCTTTTCATTTTCTAATATTACAGACAACTTTTTTGATGATTGTCGGTCATTTTTTTATATAATTATAAGCGATTTTTATAATTTTGTCAATCTTCACAATTTATTTGGGTACTTTTGTTAATTTTCACGATACAGCAAAGTCCTCCTATCTTCTGATGATAGGAGGACAATAAAATTTTTCTCATTTTAGGGAATCCCTAAAATCCTCTTTTCCGATCTGCCGCTCCGCTGCACGGGACAAAGGCAGACATCGAAGCGATTTTTTTTGGGTTCCGGAAATTCCCTTTTGCTTTCTTATACCGTTTGATGCCGCCGTGCTTTGCACGGCGGTGGCGGCGAAGCCGCCGAAAAAGCCG
>CAYMTG010000142.1:0-4832 GCA_964393305.1 uncultured Ruminococcus sp. | reverse complement strand
AACGCATTCCGGAGAAGCCGCTCTGATAGATAAGGTCTACAATGAGCTTCATCTCGTGTATGCACTCAAAGTATGCGTTTCTGGGATCGTAGCCTGCCTCAACGAGGGTCTCAAAGCCTGCCTGCATAAGAGCGCAAACGCCGCCGCAAAGAACAGCCTGCTCACCGAAAAGATCGGTCTCGGTCTCAACTCTGAATGTAGTCTCAAGAACGCCCGCTCTTGCGCCGCCGATACCTGCGGAGTAAGCAAGCGCGAGATCCTTTGCTCTGCCGGTGTAATCCTGCTCAACAGCAATCAGACAAGGAGTACCCTTACCCGCCTGGAACTCGCTTCTTACGGTGTGACCCGGAGCCTTGGGCGCGATCATGGTAACGTCGACGTTTTTCGGAGGAACAATGCACCCGAAATGAATGTTGAAGCCGTGAGCGAACATCAGCATATTGCCTTCCTCAAGATTCGGCTCAATGCTCTCCTTGTACAGCTTAGCTTGAAGCTCATCATTGATAAGGATCATGATGATGTCAGCTCTCTTTGCAGCCTCCGCTGCTGTGTAAACCTCAAAACCCGCAGCCTCAGCCTTCTTCCAGCTCTTGGAACCCTCGTAAAGTCCAACGATTACCTTCACGCCGCTGTCTTTGAGGTTAAGGGCATGCGCGTGACCCTGAGAGCCGTAGCCGATGATAGCAACGGTCTTTCCGTCCAGCATGGACAGGTTGCAGTCTTCCAGATGATACAGTTTAGCCATTGGTAAAATCTCCTTTATAACATATAATATTTTAGCGCCGTTAAGCGTTGTTGACTCGATTTAGTTCTTGATAGAAACCGCCTGCTCGCCCTTCTGAATGGCGATAGTACCCGTACGGACTATTTCCTTTATTCCGTAGGGACGCAGCAGCTCCTCAAAATTGTTGATATTCTGGGAATTATCGGACATCTCGATCGTCATAGATGACGCGCAAATATCGGAAATTTTCCCATGAAACAGCTCGCATATGCTGATGATCTCCGGGCGCTGCTTCGCGGTGCAGCTGACCTTTATGAGAATAAGCTCGCGAGGTACCATGCTGTCCGGTGTAAGCGTCTTTACCTTGATAACGTCAATCAGCTTGTTAAGCTGCTTTTCGATCTGCTCAAGCGTATAGTCGCTTCCGTCCGCAACAATCGTAATTCGCGAGACATTCACGTCGTCCGTCACGCCTACCGCAAGACTGTCGATATTAAAGCCGCGCCGTGCGAATAATCCCGCCACACGCGCAAGAACGCCCGCATGGTTTTCAACCAAAACTGAAATTGTATGCTTCATGGCGCCTCCATCAAAGAATAGTCTTTTCAAGCTCGGGAACCACTACATCAAGCAGGAACGGCCTGTCCGAAGCGATAAGCCTGTCGATCCCCTCAATCGCGGAGTCCTTGTCTGTAACCCTCATACTCTCAATTCCGTAAGCGTCGGCTATTTTGGTAAAATCCGGACTTCCTTCAAGCGATACGGCAATCAGACGATTTTCGTACGCACGCGATTGAAGTTCTCGCACCATACCCAGATAATGGTTGCTCATAACGATTATCTTGATATTAACATCGTGCTGAATTGCCGTCGCAATCTCGTTAAACTCCATCTGAAAGGAGCCGTCGCCGCAGATAGCTACGACCTCAGCCGAGCTGTCAGCAGACTTTGCGCCGATCGCCGCAGGAATGGAGTACCCCATCGTGCCCATACCGCCCGATGTGAGAAAACGTCCGTCCTTCAGGGAGATGTTGGCAGCCGCCCAGATCTGGTTCTGTCCTACATCGGATACTATGACAGAGTGTTTTGGGAGCTTCTTGTCCAGCTCCTGAATAAACCACTTGGGGTTTACGCAGCCCTGCTCAACCTCCTCAGGAGGTATATCAACACGATTCTTGTCAAGCTCCAGCCTCCAATCACTATGGGTAATGCTCTCGTTATCGGCTTCAAGCTGCGCCAGAAGCTGATCGAGAACTAATGTAATATCTCCGACGATTGGAACATTCGCCTCAATGTTCTTGCCTATCTCGGCGGGATCTATGTCAATGTGGACAACCGTAAGATCCTTGCGCTGCTCCATCGCTGCGATCGCCCTGTCGCCCACTCTCGCGCCCAGCAGAAACAGTACGTCGCAGGTATTGACCGCGATATTCGCCGCCTTTTTGCCGTGCATACCGATCATACCATAATACAAGGGACTGTCGGACGGCATTGCGCCAAGTCCCATCATTGTGGAAACCACCGGAATGTCCGCTTTTTTTGCGAAAGTACGCATCAAAGCAGCGCCATTTCCGGTAAAAAGTCCTCCGCCCGCGCAGATGAGTGGCTTTTTCGCGCTCTTAAGAGCCGCGACAGCACGCTTAATCTGGAAGCCGTTGCCCTTGGTGCTTGGGCGATAGGAGCGAATATCAACAGTCTCCGGGTACTCGAAATCGATCTCCGCCTGCTGAATATCAAACGGTACATCGATAAGCACGGGACCGCGCCTGCCGGTACCCGCAATGTAGAACGCTTTCTTAAACACATCCGCAGTATCCTCGGGGTGTTTGAGCAGATAGCTGTGCTTTACAAACGGCTCTGCGGAACCTGTAATATCCGCTTCTTGGAACACATCTCTGCCTATCTGGTCGGAATTTACCTGACCGGTAATTATCACCATAGGAACAGAATCCATATACGCTGTCGCAATAGCCGTGATAAGGTTCAGCGCGCCGGGGCCGCTGGTCGCTACACAAACCGCAGGTTTTCCGGAAATACGTGCATAACCGCTTGCCGCGTGACCGCCGTTCACCTCATGTCTTACAAGAACATGGCGAATTTCACTGTTATATAATTCATCGTAAAATGGACAGATAGCCGCGCCGGGATATCCGAAAAGCTGAGTTATTCCCTCTGCTTTCAGACATTCTACCATCGCACGGGCAACCGTCATACGTTCGCTTGCCAAAGTCAACATCCTCTCCGCCGTTCTGCTGTTTTTCTAATCCGGCTGATCAAATAATCCAAACTATTTCTATTATAGCAAACCTTTCCCCAATTGTCAAGCACAGAAACGAATTTTTTGCGAATTTTTTCACATTCTTACCGAAAAAAGCGGGAGCCGCAAAGCCCCCGCTTTAATAATCAGTACTTATAGATATAAGGCTTATAGTCAAACGGATTTGTTGCGGTACCGTTCTTACGCACCTCAAAATGAAGATGGTAACCCGTCGACCAGCCGGTTGACCCTACAGCTCCGATAACATCGCCCTGATTGACAAACTGACCCACAGAAACATTGATGCTTGCGCAGTGCGCGTACAGCGTACTCATTCCGCCGCCGTGGTCAATGACAATATAGTTTCCATAGCCTCCTCCGCAGGAATCCTTGTAATTCTTAGGGTTGTAATGAGTACATGTATTGCTGACCGTTATAACCGTGCCGGATTGTGCTGCATAAATATCCGTACCGCCGATACCGCCGCCGCAGATATCAATTCCATAGTGATTTCCGCCGCGCCATGCATCATATCCGAAATATGTACTTATGTTCTGGAATTTCGCGTTTACCGGCCATAAATATTTGTCGCTGTAGACCTCGCCCGTTCCATTCTGCTGCGCCTGCCGAATCAACTCCTCAATCATCTTGTTGAGTTCCTCGACTTCGTCATTACTGTCATGAATTTCCGTTTGCAGACCGCTTACCTTGCTCTGAAGCGATTGGTTCTGAGAAACAAGATTATTCAGATACTCAAGCTTCTCATCGGCATACGCCTGGAGGTCTTTCTTCTCCTGCTCAAATGCCGTCAACTGATTTTGGTAATCGCTCTTCTGTTGGTTGAGATTCACCTTATCAGCCTCAAGAGCCGCTATATCGTCATTCAATGAGTCGATAAGCGTTTCCTGATGCTCGATCGAATTTTGCAGGCGAAGCATAAACTCCGCGTTCTGTCCGCTTATATTACGAACAACGTCCGAATAAACGAAATAATCATACCAGTCGTCCGAGCCATTCAGCACGGGTATCACATTCGACGAGTCCGCCATATACATCGCACGCGCAAGCTTAGCAAACTTGGCAAGGTTTTCCTTGTTTTGCTCCTCAAGCTCTGCTATCTGCTGCTGCTTCTCCTTGATCTCGTTTTCCTTATCCGCGATGGTAAGCTCTACAGCGTCAATCTCAGCAAGCTTGTTGTTTATATCCTCCATCTTTAATGTAATAAGCTCGCCGTACTTCTGAATTTCTGCATTAATGCCGTCAATCTGGTCGTTTACAACCGCGATCGCTTCTTTGTTGTCCGCAATGTCGCCGTTGAGATTGTTTATCTGATTTTCGCGCTCCTGATTTTTTTCGTTGATTTTCTTAATCTCATCCTCAAGCGCATCGATCTCCGATTTCATATCGGCGCCCGCAATCATTACAGCGTTATCGCCTACCACAGACAGCAGCAAAAGCGAGCTGAGTACCGCCGCGCATAGCTTCCCCGCAAACGGCAGTCTTAATCTTTTTTTGTTGTTCCCCATAACAAGCCTCTTTCCCAAATCAAATCCTTGCCTTTCCCCTGAGAGCCTATTCAGAATGTCTTCGCACACGTCATTTTGGCAAACTTTGCCGATAACAGCGTCAAAACTCCTTAGGTCACCTCTAAAAACCTTGTTTGAGAGAAAATGTGCGGAGCACGCCGTCTGCGTCGTCAAACCTCCTCGCAAGGCATCAAGCCTTGCTTCGTCGGCTTTCCTAGCATCCGACGCACTCCACTCATTTTCTCTTTTCAAACCGGTTTCTAGAGGTTCCCTTAAAATACATCAAGTATTTCTGCGCCGTTTTTCCTTGTTCTCAGCAAAATCG
>CAYMTG010000141.1:1331-4892 GCA_964393305.1 uncultured Ruminococcus sp. | reverse complement strand
ACTCGTGTTATGTTTATATTATCTTTTTCCCCATTACCCCTTGACAAAAGCGGGAAATAGTGCTAAAATTATTATGTATATTTTTGCTTTGTAAAGGAGTATGGCTATGAAGGATCTCAGTGAAATCAAGGAGCAGATCAAAACGAAAATCGGCGACGTCAAGGACGCGGTGCAGCTTTCCGAGTTCTGGCAGAGCTACCTCGGAAAAACAGGCGTTATTTCGGGTCTGATGAAGGAAATGAAGACCGTCGCGGCAGAGGAAAAGCCGCTGTTCGGCAAGGCTGTCAACGACGTGCGCGAGTGGGCGCAGAGCTTATATAACGAGAAACAGGCGCAGATCAGAGAGTTCGAGCTTCAGAAGCGCTATGAGCGCGAGGCGGTGGACGTTACTATGCCCGCTCTTCGCCGTCCGTTGGGTAATCTTCACCCGATAACGCTTATCAAGCAGCAGATGATAGACGTGTTTGCGGGTATGGGCTTCGAGGTGTTTGAGGGTCCGGAGATCGAGGACGACGACCACAATTTCACCCGTCTGAACGTGCTGAAGGATCACCCCTCACGCGATATGCAGGATACGTTCTGGCTCACGGACGACCTCCTGCTCAGAACACATACCTCTCCCGGACAGATACGCACGATGGATTCCAAGAAGCCGCCTATCAAGGTGCTTGTGCCGGGCAAGGTGTTCCGCTCGGACAGCGACGCTACGCACTCCCCTATGTTCAGTCAGATGGAGGGACTTGTCGTGGATAAGGGCATTACTCTGTGCGATTTGCAGGGTATGCTGGACGAATTCGTTCAGAAGATTTTCGGAGACGGCACGAAAACCCGTCTGCGCCCGTCCTACTTCCCGTTCACGGAGCCTTCCGTTGAGGTTGACGTGAGCTGCTTCCAATGCCACGGCGCGGGCTGTTCGCTGTGCAAGGGTACGGGTTGGATCGAGATCCTCGGCGGCGGCGTGGTAAACAAGAAAGTTCTCGAAAACTGCGGCGTTGACAGCGAGGTGTACTCGGGATTGGCGTTCGGTATCGGTATCGAGCGTATCACAATGCTTAAGTACGGCATCTCGAATATGGGCGTGCTGTTCAAGAACGACAGCGATTTTTTGGCGCAGTTCAAAGCGTAAGGGGGAGCGGAAATGAAGATTTTACAGAGTTGGCTCAAAGAATATGTGGATATAGATATTCCGACGGACGAGCTTGTGAAGAAGCTGTTCGGCGCGGGATTTGAGGTTGAGGAGACGGTTTATCTCGGCGCGGGAATTGAGAAGATCGTAGTGGGCGAGGTAAAGTCCATCGAGAAGTACGAGGGTACGCACTTGTATATCTGCCGCGTCGACTGCGGCTCCTACGGCGCGGACAACCTTATTCTCACGGGCGCTGACAACGTGTTCAAGGGTGCGAAGGTGCCTGCCGCCGTGGTCGGAGCGAAGCTCCCCAACGGCATGGAGATAGCTCCCAGAAAGATGAAGGATATGATGTCATACGGTATGCTCTGCTCGGGCGAGGAGCTGGGTATCAGCGAGGACTGGCAGAAGGGCGCGTCCGTGAACGGAATTCTCATTCTCCCCGATGACGCTCCCGTGGGCGAGGATATTGTGAAGTATCTGGAGCTTGACGATTATGTTTTCGATATCTCCATCACGGCGAACAGACCCGATTGCCAGTCGGTGCTGGGTATCGCGAGAGAGGTTGCGGCGTTCCTCAGGAAGCCGCTTAAAGAGCCGGATTATTCATACAATGTAACAGAGGAAACTCCCGCGGAGATCTCCGTGGAGATCATCGACAGGGATCTCTGCCCGAGATACCTCGGTCACTATATCAAGGATGTACGGCACTTCGAGAGTCCCGTTTGGATGAAGCGCAGACTGTCGGTCTGCGGATTTGGCGCGATCGACGCTATCGTCGATATTACGAATTACGTTCTCCTCGAAATCGGACAGCCTATGCACGCTTACGATCTGAGTACGCTGGCGGGCAAGTCCATTATTGTGCGCCGCGCTAAGGACGGCGAGAAGATAACCACTCTTGACGAGAAGGAGCGCGTTCTCAAGACGGAAAATCTGCTGATTTGCGACGCGGAAAAGGGCGTAGGTCTCGCGGGAATTATGGGCGGTCTCAACTCCGAGATCGAGCCGGAGACCTCGGAAATTCTCCTTGAAGCGGCGAAGTTCCGCCGCGACAACGTGCGCCGTACCTCCCGTTCTCTGGGTCTTCACACGGACGCGGCGGCGCGCTTTGAAAAGGGCGTTGACGAGTACGGCGTCGAAAAGGGTATGGACAGGGCGTTGGCTCTCGTACAGGAGCTTGGCGCAGCTAAAATCGGCAAGATGCGTTTTGATGTGAACGCTGGCGAGGACAGCGGTGAGCGCAAAATCAGCGTTTCCGCAGATAAAATCAACGCTGTTCTCGGGATTGAAGTTCCGAGGGACGCGGTCTGCGATATTCTCAAGGCGTTGCAGTTCGGGTGCGAGGACAAGGGCGCGGCTCTTGAGATCTCTATCCCGAGATGGCGCGGCGACGTGGAGAATTATCAGGACATCGCGGAGGAGGTTATCCGCGAGTACGGCTACGAGCACGTTGTCCCGAAATTCCTCGACAGCGCAAAGGTCACGAACGGCGGACTTTCCTATCTCCAGAACAAGGAGCTTAACGTCAAGAAATTCCTCTGCACACAGGGCTATTACGAGATCCAGACGCTTGCGATGTACTCCAGGCGTGAGCTGGATATGATTATGCTTCCCGAGGACGCTCCCGAGAGAAGGGTCGTTGAGCTGCTTAACCCGATCACCGATAATCTCTCGATTATGCGTACCGTGATGACGCCTTGTATGATAAACGTTATCGTCGATAACATCAAGACGGATCATTCCGAGGGCAGATTTTTCGAGATCGCGAACGTCTACCTGCCGAAGGCTCTCCCGCTGACAGAGCCGCCCGAGGAGCGCAAGGTACTCTGTCTCGGGGCGTTTGGCGCTGACGAGACGTTCTTCACAATGAAGGAAACCATTGAGGCACTGGCTTTGGCGAACGGGCTGGAGTTCCGCTTTGAGAAGCCGAAGAGCGCCGTTTCATACCTGCACCCCGGCATTTCCGCAGAGATCTTCTGCGGCGGGGAGCTTATCGGCACAATGGGCAAGCTCCGTTATGAGGTTGTGGAGAACCTCAATATCGAGGAGGGCAAGAAGCCCGATCTGAACATCATCATCGGGGAACTGAACTACTCGAAGCTTGCCGGAATGTTCAAGCGCGAGATCAAGTACACCCCCGACAGCGGCTTCACAAAGCTCAAGCGCGACATCTCGCTTATCGTGGATAAGAAGACTCAATGCGGCGAGATTGAGGATATTATCAGGGCGCAAAGCAAGCTGGCGGCGGATGTGGCGCTTCTCGACTTCTATGAGAATGAGAAGCTCGGCTTCGGCAAAAAGTCCCTTACCTTCACCGTGACCTACGCGGACAATACCGCAAATATCACGGACGAGATCGCGGACAAGGAGACCGAGACCGTCGTTTCGGCACTCGCCGAAAAGCTCGGAGCTGTGAGAAGATAAACTCCGCG
>CAYMTG010000141.1:0-1231 GCA_964393305.1 uncultured Ruminococcus sp. | reverse complement strand
TTTTATGAAAAATATATTACAGATTTCTTTTTAGTCTGCCCTTACCCCTCTGCTCGGGGTAAGGGCAGACAATATTTTTGGGGTTTAAGACTACAGATTGTAAAAAACAGTGATGATTAAACCGATAGTAAATATGGAGCAAGAGATTTTTATGCTTCCTTCTCATCCGTTTTTTCAGCGTTGGCAGGATTAACGTGTATCATTATGTGCTTGACCTTTACGAATGTCTTTTCAATATTGTCGTGGACGACCTCGGCTATATTATGCGCCTCACGGAGGGTGTACGAGCCGTCCACCTGTATTTCCACGTCCACGTAAATCCTGTTGCCGAACACCCGGGTGTGCAGCAGGTCAATGCCCATTACACTTTCGTTCGTCATTACACAGTCATAGATGGCCTTTTCCGTCTCCTCGTCGCAGGAGCGGTCTACCATCTTGTTCATTGCGTCCTTAAAGATGTCGAACGCAGCCTTTGCGATAAACGCGAAGATAACAAGACTGGCTACTGAGTCCATTATCGGGAAACCCAGCCGCGCTCCCAAAATTCCCACCAAAGCTCCAACCGAGGAAAAAGCGTCAGAGCGGTGGTGCCACGCATCCGCCATCAGCGCGCTCGAATCGATTGTTTTCGCGTAATACCGCGTGTACCAATACATTCCCTCCTTTGCGGCGATAGAGATAATTGCCGCAATAAGCGCCAACATTCCGGGCGCGGCAATATCGCTGTAATTTCCGCTGACGATGTTTTTCACCGCCTTGACCCCAATGCTGAGACCCGTGATAAACAGCACCATCGACAGCAGAATAGCCGCCACGCACTCCAGACGCTCGTGACCGTAGGGGTGTTCTTTATCCGGCTTCTTTGACGCGAGCTTTATTCCGATAATTACCACGATCGTGCTGAATACGTCCGACGCGGAGTGGACAGCGTCGCTTATCATCGCGCCGGAGTGTGCGAACAGTCCCGCGAACAGCTTAAGAGCAGAAAGCGCCGCGTTTTCGATAATAGTGACCGTCGCCACCTTGTTTGCCGCAGCTTGAAAATCCGGTTCGGCGGTTTTTTTGTTTCTCATAATGTTTCCTCCTATCGAATTGCTCTGTGCCGCTATCCGAGGATACAAAAATACCCACGGGCAGTAATCAGCAACTGTCCCGTGGGTGTGAATTCCACTGTTACTTGCGTAACCCGACTCCATAACTTACGTTACGGTCTGTTCAGTTTGTACTGTAG
>CAYMTG010000140.1:0-4943 GCA_964393305.1 uncultured Ruminococcus sp. | reverse complement strand
TAATACATAGGCTATACCGTCCCATATGGCGGAATTGCCGGAAATTTAATCGGAGGTACACTTCAATGAACACATTCACAGCCGACAATATCAGGAATATCGTGCTTGCGGGTCACGGCGAAAGCGGCAAGACCGCCCTCGCGGAGGCTATGCTCTTTAAGTGCGGAGCGATCGACAGGATGGGCAGCACCAACGACGGCAGCACGATCTGCGATTTTGACGCGGAAGAGATCAGGCGCAAAATCTCCATCAACGCCTCTGTTGTCAATATGGTCTGGCAGGGCAAGAAGATCAACGTTATCGACGCGCCCGGTCAGTTCGACTTTGTCGCGGGAATGTACGAGGGTCTCCGTGCGGCTGAGAGCGTGATCGTCACCGTAAACGGCAAGGACGGCGTTTGCCCCGGTACCGTCAAGGCGTATCAGCTCGCCTGCAAGTACGGCAAGGCGCGTATGCTCGCCGTTACCTGCATGGAGGTTGAAAACAGCGACTTCTACCGCGTATTCACCCAGATGAAAACTACGTTCGGTCCGTCTGTCTGCCCGATCGTCGTTCCATATGACAAGAACGGTCCCGTTGAAGCGTACATCAACCTTATCACGATGAAGGCGTACAAGTACGACAACAAGGGCGTTCCCACCGAGGTCGAGATGCCCGCCTCCGAGAACCGTATCGCGGGTCTGCGTGCGGCAATGGCAGAGGCTGTCGCCGAGACGAACGAGGCGTTTATGGACAAATTCTTCAACGAGGAGGAATTCACCCACGAAGAGCTTGTAAAGGGTATTCACGACGGCATCGCAAACGGCACCATCACCCCCGTTGTCTGCTGCGCAAACGACACGCTGTCCGGCGTGGATATGCTGCTCGACGCCGCAGCCACAATGCTGCCCTCTCCGAAGGAGAGACAGCTCGAAACCATCGGCGGCAAGCCGGTTGATTACGATGAAAACGCGCCGTTCAAGGGCATTGTTTTCAAGACGGTCGCGGATCCGTTTGTCGGGAAAATCAGCTATATTAAGGTGGTTCAGGGCAAGCTCACCGCAAAGAGCGTCCCCGTCAACTCGCAAGGGACGGAAATGCGCTTCGGCAAGCTTGTGGTCACGTGCGGCAAAAAGCAGGAGGAAGTATCCGAGGTTCTCGCGGGAGACATCTGCGCCGTCACCAAGCTTGAGGCAAACACGGGCGACACGCTTTGCGACGCCGCTCACCGCGTAGCGTTCGAGCCGATCGAGTTCCCGAAGCCCTGCTACTTCCGTGCGATAACGCTTGCGGGCGCGGGCGACGAGGGCAAGCTTTCCACCGCGATCCGCAGACTTCTCGAGGAGGACAGAACCCTTGAATACGTACACAATCACGAGACGCACGAGCGCATTATCGGCGGCTTGGGCGAGCAGCATCTCGACGTGGCGGCGGCAAAGCTCAAGTCGAAGTTCGGCATTGACGTAAAGCTGGACGCTCCCAAGGTAGCGTATCGCGAGACGATCAGAAAGACGGTCACCATCGAGTCGAAGTACAAGAAGCAGTCGGGCGGTCACGGACAGTATGGTCACGTTAAGATCGAATTTACGCCGTCCCAAACGGACGACCTTACATTTGAGGAGAAGATTTTCGGCGGTTCTATCCCGAAGAACTTTTTCCCCGCCATCGAGAAGGGACTCCAGGAGGCTGCCGAGAAAGGCTCCATCGGCGGTTACCCGGTTGTTCGCATTAAGGCGACGCTGCTTGACGGCTCGTATCACCCGGTAGACAGCTCGGAGCTGTCGTTCAAGACCGCCGCATCCATGGCGTTCAAGGATTGTATGAAGATCGCCGACCCGTACCTTCTCGAGCCGCTGTACACCTACACGATAATCGTACCCGACGATAAGCAGGGCGATGTGATGAGCGTACTGTCCAAGCGGCGCGGCTCCGTTCTCGGAATGAGCAGTCTCGGCGATGGAAGCACGGAGCTTACCGCCGAAGCACCCGAAGCGGAAATGCAGGACTTTGCCCTCGTGCTTCGCCAGATCACTCAGGGTCTCGGCGAATTCACCGGCGAGTTTGCAAGATACGAAGCGGTAAACGGCTGATTGCCGAAAAATTGCATAACAACGCCCCGCAGCTTTGAACTGCGGGGTTTTGTCTATCTTCCGGGAATCTCTAGAAACCGGTTTGAAAAGAGAAAATCGGTTTCCAGAGGTTCCCCTATCTTCTGATGTTCTTTGAGATTATGTCAAACGGAAGCTTCTCGGGCTTCTCGTAAATTCTCCCGCGCCTGTCAACGCAGTTATATGTGATGACCCCGTAGACCGTGAGAATTTCCACCTTGTAGCCTAGCAGCGTGTTAAAATAATGTACGCCTTGCGCGTGTTCGTAAGCGATATGGGTCTCGCCGCCCTTTTTGTTGGTAACGACAAACTCCCGTCCGTTCGCACGATAAGTGCACTCATCGCCGAGCATGAAAATAATCGCCATCAGTCCCGCTATCGCTATTCCCGGCAGCAGCGCCGCATACTCCGCTCCGAAGGTATACAGCATCGTAACCGTCATTCTCCTATAGAACACTGCGGTGAAATACACGGACAAGGCAATCGCCGCAGCGGCAACTACCGCAAGCACCACTGCTTTTTGGAGACTGCACACTACCTTAAATCTTCCCGAGCCGATAACCTCATTGTATGACCGCTCGCGCCTGTCCTTATCAATATAGGAGTCAGGGATCTTATCTGTATCTTCGGAAAGCTTTTCCTGTTCTACGGCGGCTGCCATAGCCGACAGATTTAAACCGGGCATCGCAACGTCCTGACCCAGTCTGTTAGCTGCTGTTTCGGAGGACTTCTTTTGGTTTCGGGCGTTTAATTCGGATACTCCCAGCTTGGACATCTCCTGCTCATAGCGCTCGTGTGACTGCACTCTGCGAATTTGCTCCACGCGCTCGGTGATAATGTAGAATGGCGTGGATTTCTCCGAGATAAAACCCTCCGAAATCACCGCATATCGCTCCTGATAGCCGTTAAGAACCACCGTAACCTCATATCCCCGGATTTTTCCGAAAACGCTTCTCGGAACAAAATACACAGCCTGCACGTCACTGTAATAGATGGTACGGGAATTATCGCCCTCTTGGGTGACAAACCGCTCGTCATCGGAGATGTAGCTGCACCGGTAGCCGCTCCCGGCGATCCGTACCAGAACCGTACATACAGCGATTATCAATGCTTCGGCGATAATAAAGCCAACGGCCATCGCCAACACCAGCATCATATCGCCGGAATCAGCGTTCCAGTTCACCCGCACAAACCTCATCGCAAAAATCGCTGAAATCACCGACAGAACGACTGCCATACCCCAGATCAGACCGGTAACAAGCGGCTCGAGCTTATAGGGCGCTCTATATGTGCCGGACGCGGAAAACCCGGAACGTCCCGCATTTAAAACATTTGAATATCCCCCCGAATAACCCTTATTGTTCATAATTCCACATCTCCTCTGATATACCAACGCTTAAACTAATATCTCATTGAAATGCTTATACATTTGCGGAGATCCCATGCCTATCGCTGTGCCGGACACGGTCTCTCCCCATTGTTTTAATAAAACGCTCCGAATTTATTATAGCACACCACCCCGCCCATTGTCAAGGCGGTTTTCCCATTTCCAAAGCAAGATAACCAAAAATCCCGCCTTTCTCCCGAAAAAATTGTGGAGTTTTTAACTTGAATTAGATTTTTAAAAAAGCTATAATGTATAGGGTAATAAATATGAAGAGGAAGCGTTTGCTATGCAGAGTTATGAATGTTTTAAAGACCTTGCTATAATTATAATTTCGGCGAAGCTGCTCGGATTGTGCGCTAAGAAGCTCAAAGCGCCGCAGGTCGTCGGACAGATCGTGGCAGGTCTGCTTATAGGACCGTCCGTGCTGGGACTTGTTCAGCAGAGCGAATTTATCTCTGTTCTCGCGGAGATCGGCGTGGTGCTGCTGATGTTCTCGGCAGGACTGGAGACCAACCTCAAGGAGCTGGTTAAGACAGGCCCCGTGGCGCTGACCATCGCGTGCGCGGGCGTGTTTGTGCCGCTGGTTATGGGTTATGCGCTGTACGGCGCGTTCTTCGGGTTTGCGCCGATAGGCTCGGAGGAGTTCTTCAGAGGAGTGTTTATCGGAACGATTATGACGGCGACCTCCGTCAGCATAACCGTCCAGACGCTCAGAGAGCTGGGTCACCTCAAAGGCAAGGTGGGAACGATAATCGTCTCGTCCGCGATAATCGACGATGTAATCGGAATTATCGTACTCACGTTCGTTATAGGCTTCAAGTCCGCCGAGGCAAAACCCGCAGAGGTAGTCCTCAAGACCGTGCTGTTTATCGTATTCAGCATTGTGATCGGATTTTTGATATACTGGCTGTTCAAGTTCCTCGACAAGCGCTCGTTCCACCACCGCAGGATCCCGATTTTCGGACTGGCGCTGTGCTTCACTATGGCGTACTGCGCGGAGCATTTTTTCGGGATCGCGGATATTACCGGCGCGTACGTCGCGGGAATTATTCTGTGCAATCTGCGCGACGCTGAATACATCGCTGGCAAGATGGATATTTCAAGCTATATGCTGTTCGGACCCGTGTTCTTTGCGTCGATCGGGCTTAAAACCAACTTTGACGGGTTCTCCGTGCATCTGCTCCTGTTCTCGCTGGCATTCGTCGCAGTCGCGCTTATCGCAAAGGTGATCGGCTGCGGTGCTATGGCTAAAATCTGGAAATTTGGCTTTAAGGACTCTCTCAAAATCGGCGTTGGTATGATGACGCGGGGCGAGGTCGCCCTTATCGTCGCCCAGAAGGGACTGGCGGTAGGCTTAGTAGAGCCGCAGTACTTCACGTCCGTTATCCTGCTTATACTGTGCAGCTCGGTAGCCGCGCCCATTCTGCTTAAGCTGCTGTACCGAGGGGAGGACAAACCCGATCATCCGC
>CAYMTG010000139.1:0-4974 GCA_964393305.1 uncultured Ruminococcus sp. | reverse complement strand
TTCTTCTTGGAGGTTGATGAGGTCTCCTCAACAGGTTCGGGAGTTACATAGGTGGTGATCCTTACAGTTTTGATGATTATGGCAGTTTTAGGGCGTTCGGTCTTGCCGAGATTGTTGGTGGTGACTTCCACAGCGGAAATTTTCTCTAAAACATCAAAGCCTTCATACACCTGACCGAATACGGTACTCATACCGTCCCAGAGGGGATAGCCTCCCTTTTCGGCATATTTTGCCTTGACCTCGTCGGTTGCGCCGGAGATCATAGCCGCAAGCTGTGTGTAATACGCCTCCTGAGCTACGGTATAATCGTACTCCGGATCATAGGTGTCCATGCCTTCCTTTGCGGCTGTATATTTAGCCGCCTCTTCGAGTATTTTCGCCGGGTCATATTGTGATATGTCCTGCGGGGTCTTGTTATTTACAATGTAGAATTGGGTGGTGTTTTTTCCGTCCTGATTTGCTGAACAGAGAGCGCCGTAGAAATGTCTGGCGTTTAAGCTGATCTCGTTCGCGAAAGTGCCGTCATTGTCTATAAGTGCCGTGCCGCCTGTGCCGTCCTCATAAAGCGAACCGCCCTGAATGCACATATCCTTCGCGACACGGTTGATTTTTAATCCATCGTAATATTTTGCTTCGGCGAGCAGGACAAAGTTTTCAACTGCGTTCGGAGCCAGATCCGGGAAAAGCTTTGCCTTTATCGTGCCGTAGTCTTCGATTTCAATTTCCGCGATAAGATCTCCGTCTTCAAAAGTGACTTCATTGCCGATATTGCCCGGAAGCGATTTACCGCTACAACCCGAGGTTACAAGGCAGGTAATAGCAAGCCCAACGCTTATTACCGCGTTTTTGAATTTCATTTAAATCCCCTCCTTATTCGGCATATTCTGTGACGGTAACGTCCTTTATTGTGATAGTCTGTACAGGCTTGCTTGCCTCCCCGCTGCCGTTGTCCTCTACTTCAACAGCGGATATGCTGTCGATTACGTCAAAGCCTTCGTAGACTTGTCCGAAAACAGTGTAATTTCCGTCCAGAAAAGGAGTGCCGCCTTTTTCCTTGTAGAGCGCGGCGATTTCGTCTGAAGCACCCTCTACCCAATCAATGGTATTCTGATAATACTGCGTCTGGAAGCGGTAGTAGTCCTCCGCCGCCGTAATTCCCGCCTCTTGCGACTGCTCAATATATGACTTGCCCTCTTCAACTATCTCACGGTAACGAACGAGATCAAAGTCGTCCAGATCCTGCGGGATCTTGTTATTTACAATGTAGAACTGCGTGGAATTGCTTCCCTGTGCATTCGCATAGCAAAGCGCCCCGTAGAAGTGGCGGGCGTTCTGCGCTGTTTCAATGCCGAACTCGCCGCCGTTTACCAGTGCTTCGCCGCCCGTGCCGTCGCCGTTAAGCGAGCCGCCCTGAAGCATAAAGTCCTCGACAACGCGGTGAATGGTGAGTCCCTTGAAGTACCCCGACTCTGCGAGCTTTTGGAAATTCTCCACGCCGATCGGCGCAGCCTCGGGAAAGAGTACAGCCTTGATCGTGCCGAAATTTTCGATCTCAAATGTCGCTATAAGGTCGCCCGCTTTGGGGATAACATCTACTGTGTTGCCCAAAAAACCTTCGATTTCTTGCGGTTTTTCGCTTACGATACCCATATTGTCTTCTCCTTCCGATTGAGTTGACGACGGTACGGAGCTGTTCTCGCCGTCGGTGCCGTTGCTGCCGCTTCCGGAGCTTGTGGTATTTTCCTTACAACCCGCAAGCAGCATGGCTGCTGTAAGAAGTGTTGCCATAATTTTATTTTTGAGTTTCATTTTAAGCCTTTCTGATAATAGTTCCTTGACGGGTTTCCTCAACGATGTAGCCCATCTGAGTGATTTTGTCGCGGAGTTCGTCCGCGAGAGTGAAGTTCTTCGCTTTGCGCGCTTCCTTACGCTGATCGACAAGCGCTTGTACCTCTGCGGGGATCTCGTCGTCCTTTTTGCTGTACAGCAGACCGAGAATGCCCGTAAGCGTAGTGAATTCGTCACGATAAGCTTCAATATCGCCCTTAGTCATTTCCGGCAGGTCGGCGGTAAGCGCGGTGTTGATTGCGCGAACAAGCTCGAATACTGCGGCAATCGCGTCCGCAGTGTTGAAGTCGTCCTCCATCGCGTCAACAAAGCTCTTGCGAACCGTCTTTATCTGCGAAGCGGTCTTTTCGGAAGCGGTGCCTTCCTTTGCCGTAGGGAGAGTACGCTCGATAAGGTCGCGGCAGTTGTACAGACGGGTGAGCGCTGCCTTGCAGCTTTCGATCACCTCGGTTGTGTAGTTGAGCTGGCTTCTGTAATGCACGGAGAGCAGCATAAAGCGTATAGGCTCGTAGCCGAATTTCTTTGCCATATCGCGCACAAGGAAGAAATTGCCCGCCGACTTGGACATCTTCTTGTTGTCCACATTCAGCATACCGTTGTGCATCCAGATATTCGCAAGCTGACAGCCGGTCGCGCATTCGCTCTGGGCGATCTCGTTCTCGTGGTGAGGGAAGATCAGATCCGCTCCGCCCCCGTGAATGTCGATGGTATCGCCGATAAAGTGTCTTGACATAGCCGAGCATTCGATATGCCAGCCGGGACGCCCTTTTCCGAATGGAGACTCCCAATACGGCTCGCCCGGCTTTGCGGCTTTCCATACCGCAAAGTCCATCGGGTCGCGCTTCTTCTCGCCGACCTCGATACGCGCTCCCGCCTTTAGGTCGTCAAGCGGCTGATGTGAGAGCTTTCCGTACTCCGGAAACTTGGAAGTCTCAAAGTATACGTCGCCGTCCGCTTCGTAAGCAAACCCTTTGTCTACGAGCGTCTTGACAATATCAATGATAATGTCCATGCACTCGGTTACCTTGGGGTGAACGTCCGCACGTCTGACGTTTAGCCCGTCCGCATCGGTGAAATACTCCTTGATAGCTTTCTCGGAGACCTCGGACGCGGTCTTGCCAAGCTCGTTCGCCTTTTTAATGATTTTGTCATCCACATCGGTGAAATTCTGTACGTAGAACACCTTGTAGCCGCGAAACTCAAGATATCTTCGCAGCGTATCGAACACACACAAAGCGCGTGCGTTTCCTATGTGGATAAGATTATAGACCGTAGGACCGCAGCAGTAAATCTTTACAGTCCCTTCGGTAACGGGGGTCAGTTCCTGCTTGGTGCGGGTCATGGTGTTGTAAATTTTCATATCTTTACTCCCGATTGGAATTTTTTTGTTTTTCAAGCTCCGACTCTAATTTCCGTACTCTCTTCTCCAGACGTTCAATCTGGATCAAGTGCCTGCAAAGGATCTCGGAAACAGGGTCGGGAATGTGGATCTGGTCAAGCTCGCTGTTGGAAATTCTCACGCCGTCGCGCTTTACCACACGTGCGGGAACGCCGACAGCGGTGCAGTTCGGGGGAACTTCCTCGAGAACGACGGCGTTCGCGGCGATTTTGGAGTTATCCCCGATTTTGAATGGGCCGAGAACTCTCGCGCCCGCGCCCACCATTACGTTATTTCCGAGCGTGGGGTGGCGCTTTCCGACGTCTTTACCGGTACCGCCAAGCGTTACATTCTGGTAAAGCGTGCAGTTGTCGCCGATTTCGGTCGTTTCGCCTATAACTACGCCGGCGCCGTGGTCTATAAAGAGGTTCTTTCCTATTTTTGCGCCGGGGTGGATTTCTATACCCGTCTTGTGGCGGGAATGCTGGGAGATCCATCGCGCTATAAAGAAGCAGCCATGCTCGTAGAACCAGTGAGCGCGGCGGTAATCTCTGATCGCTCTGTAGGACGGATAGAGGAAGAGCACCTCGAACGCCGAGCGAACTGCCGGATCGCGAGCTTTTATTGACGCGATTTCTTCCTTTAAACGGTCAAACATATATTCTCCTAGAAAAACAAAACCCTCGTACCGGTCGGTACGAAGGTGACATCTGCGTAATCGCCAATACTGTACTTTATTAATTATATCAAATTTCCCATTAAAATACAAGCGTTTTAAAAGACTAAAATCAAGGCGTTTTTTACAGAAAATTTGTGCAAATTAACTAAGCAAGGCAATAACCAGTGCAAGTATAAGTTTTTTATCGGCTCCATTTTTGTATAAAACGAAGATCAGTCCGGCTAAAAGCAGAAAATCGCTGTCGATATTGAAATTGCCGGATATTGGAGCGTTACCTTTTGGGGAAGTGTGATGTCTCGGGCAATTCGCGCATTTTCGGCAATGCGGGGCTTGGTGTGGTTCCGAGTTGTGAGAGGCGCTGTTTTCGTCCGGATGGCATTCCGTTGGCGCTTCTTGGCGGACGCGGCATTCCTGTCGGTCGATTTCGTCGTTGTAGTTGCTCACTGCTCTGTACAGCGAGGACTGCGTAGTATTCCAGACCATATTTCCTCCTTTATCAAAGCAGTTTTCCGAGATCGTTCAGCAGCCCGCTGTCCTTTAAGAGCGGGAGCAGGGAGAAGAGCTTCATAAGCCTGAGTGCGGAGTCGATTTTGGCGCGGTTTTCCTCGCGGAGAAGCGGCTTCAGCGCAAGCAGGAAGCGTTCGTTATCATCGGGTTGATTGAGTGCTTCAAACATCCCGAACAGCTTGATCAGCATCTCCGGATCCAAGTCGGAAAACAACCCGCCCGATTGAGCGTTATTTTCCGAAGAAGAATCCTTGTCGCAAGTGCCTTGCCCGCTGCAAGGAGCGGATGAGTCGTCTTGTTCATCGTCATCCTCCGCGAGAGCGCGGAGCAGATCCTCGATATTGTCCATTCCGCGCCCTCCTTTCGGATTTATACCATTTTACAATCAAACAGTAGACAAAGTCTACTGTTTGATGCCGCCGTGCAAAGCACGGCGGTGGCGGCGAAGCCGCCGAAAAAGCCGTCAATACTAATGGTCGCCTCTAAAAACCTTGTTTGAGAGAAAATGTGCGGGGCACGCCGTCTGCGTCGTCAAACCTCCTCGCAAGGCATCAAGCCTTGC
>CAYMTG010000138.1:3016-5024 GCA_964393305.1 uncultured Ruminococcus sp. | reverse complement strand
GGGGAGAGCCTTTCAAACTCTTGACAAGGTTGTTGAAAGACTTTGTGATACCATCTGCGAAGCCGCAAACCGTTTTATGCAGAATTAACTAAAATTTCACACAAAATTAATTGTAAACAGCAAAATTTAACAAAAAAGCTCTTGATTTTTTTGGAAAAACGGTGTATAATAGTATTGTAATTTATGAGCTGCAGTCGGTGCCTCTCGCGGGTATTGCACAGGCTCAAACGTCGAAAGGAAAGAATGCTATGAACAGATTTGTACTTAACGAAACCTCCTACCATGGAAAGGGCGCGCTTGCCGCCGTTGCCGATGAAGCTAAGGCGAGAGGCTTCAAGAAGGCGCTGCTTTGCTCGGATCCGGATCTTATCAAATTTAACGTGACAAAGAAGGTCACCGACGTTCTTGACGGCGCGGGACTTGCTTACGAGCTTTACAGCGACATCAAGCCTAATCCCACCATCGAAAACGTTCAGCACGGCGTTGAGGCGTTCAAAAAGAGCGGCGCAGACTACCTTATCGCGGTAGGCGGCGGCTCTTCGATGGATACCGCAAAGGCGATCGGCATTATCATCAACAACCCCGAGTTCGCCGACGTGAGAAGTCTTGAGGGAGTCGCTCCGACAAAGAAGCCGGCTGTCCCGATCATCGCTGTCCCCACAACGGCGGGTACGGCGGCTGAGGTTACCATCAACTATGTTATTACCGATGTTGAGAAGAACCGCAAGATGGTTTGCGTAGACGTTCACGATATTCCCGCAGTGGCGGTAGTAGACCCCGATATGATGAGTACTATGCCTAAGAGCCTTACCGCCGCAACCGGTATGGACGCGCTCACTCACGCGATCGAGGGTTATATCACAAAGGGCGCTTGGGAGCTTTCGGATATGTTCCATTTGAAGGCGATCGAGATCATCTCGAGAAGTCTGCGCGGCGCTTGCGAGAACACCGACGACGGGCGCGAGGGAATGGCGCTCGGACAGTATGTAGCCGGAATGGGCTTCTCCAATGTGGGACTTGGCATCGTACATTCCATGGCGCATCCGCTCGGCGCGCTCTATGACACGCCCCACGGTATCGCAAACGCGATAATTCTGCCGACTGTTATGGAATACAATGCGCCCACCACCGGTGAGAAGTACCGTGAGATCGCTCGCGCTATGGGCGTTAAGAACGTGGACGCTATGTCTCAGGAGGAGTACAGAAAAGCCGCTGTAGACGCTGTTAAGCAGCTCTCCAAGGACGTTGGGATCCCCGACAATCTGAAAGACATAGTAAAGCCGGATGATATTCAGTTCCTGTCGGAGTCCGCGTATGCCGACGCTTGCCGTCCCGGCAATCCCCGCGACACCTCCGTTGAGGAGATCGCCGAGCTTTACAGGAAGCTTCTCTGACAGTATTCTTCAAACATAACAATTGGTCGCCTCCAAAAACCTTGTTTGAGAGAAAATCGATCCCTATTGCTCCCCGGCATCGGGGAGCATTTTTCTCCATAAATCGGATTATCCGCTTTTTTAGTGGGAGATCAATCCCATGTTGAGCAGAAATTCTGCGACCAGTAATAGTGATAGCCGGTACCGGAGTTATCATAATAAAAACCCACCCCAAGATACTCGAGATCCGGGTTCAGGATATTTGCGCGATGTCCGGGACTGTTCATCCATGCGTTCACTACCTCTTCGGGCGTTCTTTGACCGGCAGCGATATTCTCCGCAGCGTAGGAGTATTCTATCCCCGCTTCTTCAAATGCTGTAAAGCATTTGCTTCCATCGGGGCGAACATGATCGAAATATGTGATAATTTCCCATGCGCGTAGGTTCGCAACCTCGTCAAGGAGCGGCATCCGCTTGAATTCGGGAAGTCCGTTATTGACACGTTCAATATTGGTAAGTCGGAAGACCTCGTCCGAGAATTCCACCTCCCAAGCTTCCTGAGCGCGCTGCTCGTAAGGTCCTATAATCTCGGGTTCAACAGGCTCGCTCGAAGTAACGCTTGACGAACTTGACGA
>CAYMTG010000138.1:0-2916 GCA_964393305.1 uncultured Ruminococcus sp. | reverse complement strand
GCTTGATGAGCTTGACGAAATTGATGAGCTTGACGAACTTTGAGAGGTTTCCGGCTCAGAAGAATTGCTGTTTTCCGAAAAAACAGGCGACGATATGTACGACTCCCCGGAATCTTTCAGTTCGGAGTTGACGCTGCAGCCAGTAAGAAGGCAGCAGGCAAGAATTAAGGCTAATGCTTTCTTCATAATATTTCCTTTCAAGGCGGTATCGCCGATAATATAGGTTCTTTCTTATCAGAGGTGATAATTATTCTCACCTCCCATTATAATACTTTTATGGAGAAATTGCAAGAGGTTTTTCGCATAACGTCTCAAAAATATCGTTCTGTGCAGGGCGATTACTCCCCGATTACCGGAAAATCCCGACTTATCCCCCGTAAACCGTTTTTAACACACTTTGTTATTTTCGGTTGGTTGATTTTTCTGCCTGATTGCGGTATAATGTGATTAGCCTGACGGAAATCAGGCAGCGAAAGGAGCGGAAAAAATGGCTATTCGATTAAGCGAAAATCTCAGAAGGATGAGAGTCCGCGAAAGATACTCTATGGAAGATATTGCGGAAATTATCGGCGTGTCCCGGCAGTCCGTCGCGAAGTGGGAGAGCGGCGAGTCGTTCCCGGATATTGAGAAGTGCGTGAAGCTCGCCAAGCTCTACAAGGTCTCGCTGGACGCGCTTGTCAATGAGTCTGTCGAGGAGATGTCAGCCTCCAACGGCGAGGACGGGAGATACTGCTTCGGGGTATCAAAGGTGTATGAGGGCGGGAGGATAGTCATTCCCGAAGAAGCGCTCCGGATGTTTGAGATCAAGGAGGGCGACTCGGTGCTGCTGCTCGGCGATGTGAAAAAAGGAATGGCAATGGTCAGGTTCGACGGAATTAATTGACGAAGGGGACAGCTATGGACGCTATTGTAATAAAAGATCTCACCAAAAAATTCAAGAGCTTCACCGCCGTCGACGGACTTAGCCTTTCAATCGGCAAGGGCGAGCTGTTCGGACTGCTTGGGGTGAACGGCGCCGGGAAAACCACTGCTATCCGTATGCTCTCCTGCCTGTCGAAGCCTACAAGCGGCAGCGCGGAGCTGATGGGACACAGTATTCTCACCGCGTCCGCCGAGGTAAAGCGGATAAGCAATATCTCCACTCAGGAGACCGCAGTCGCGCCTAATCTCACCGTGCGCGAAAATCTCGAATTTATGGCGAAGATCTACGGTATCCAAGATCCCAAAGCTGCCGCCGACAAGCTGATAGGCGACTTCTCGCTTCACGAAAAAGAAAACGCACGTACAAAGACCCTATCCGGCGGCTGGCAACGCAAGGTGAGCATAGCGATGGCGCTTATCAGCGAGCCGGAGATACTGTTCCTGGACGAGCCGACACTCGGACTTGACGTACTTGCGCGCCGTGAGCTGTGGGACGTTATCCGTGCGTTAAAGTCCAAGATGACGATTATTCTCACGACGCATTATCTTGAGGAAGCCGAAGCGCTGTGCGACAGGATAGCGATAATGGTGGGCGGCAAGCTCCGCGCTGTGGGAACGTCCGAGGAGCTGAAGGCTGCGGCGGGCAAGGATAATTTCGAGGATGCGTTCATCGAGATCGCCCAAAAATGGGGAGAAAACTCGGGAAAGGAGAATGACCAATGAGAGTGACGGCATTTGCAGGAAGAAATCTAAAAGAAATACTCCGCGACCCGCTCTGCTACGTGTTCTGCCTAGGGTTCCCGGTGATTATGCTGATACTAATGACCGTCATCAATAAGAGCATTCCCCCCGAGGCGAATGTGACGGTGTTCCGTATCGACAACCTCTGCGCGGGCGTGACCGTGTTCGGACTGACGTTTCTGATGCTGATGGCGGCGCTGCTCTCGTCCAAGGACAGAAGCACCTCGTTTCTTACGAGACTGTACGCTTCGCCTATGACGGCGGCTGACTTTATCGGCGGCTACTATCTGCCGCTTATGATACTGGCGGTTATTCAGTGCGTAGTAACATTTGGCGTTTCGCTGATAATAGCGGCAATATCCGACGTTTCGCTGAATATAGGAAACGTCCTTCTGGCGATCGTGACGCTAATTCCTTCAATGGTGCTGTTTATCGGCTTTGGATTGTTCTTCGGGAGCAAGTTCAGCGACAAGGCGGCGCCGGGACTGTGCTCGATCATTATCTCCGCCGCTTCCATTCTGGGCGGTATCTGGATGGACGTGGAGACTATCGGCGGCGCTATCAAGACGGTGTGCAATATTCTCCCGTTCTACCACTCGGTAAAGGCGGCGCGGCTTGCGGTATCGGGAAATATCGGCGACTGCGGCGTGAATTTGCTGGTGGCGGCGGGGTATACCGTAGTGGTCGTTATTGCGTCTGTATGGGCGTTTAACGCAAATATGAAAAAGGACTAGGGCAACACCGCACAGAGATTGTGCGGCAGTTGCGCCAGCAGATTTTTCGTCAGATTGTGCAAAAGCGACGCAGGAATACTGGCGTATTTCAAGGAGCTTTTGTGCAATATGACGGAAAAGATGCAAGCAAATGCCGACAACACGATGTTGTCGCAAGGTCGCCAAAGGGCGGCACGGATGCCGCCAACCAAGCGACCTAGGCGGCAAAGCGCGGAGCGCGGTCTTTGCGCGGTGTTGCCCTAGAGCTTCATTGGGCGGGGGTACCCGTTCAGTAAGGCAGCGCCGCGCAATTAAACGCAAAAACAATCCCGCACAGCGATAAGAAAACGCTGTGCGGGACTACCTGTATTATGTTTGAAAAGGCGCACTGAACTAAACTGGCAGACCTTTGAAATTTTTCAAAGCACCTTGACAAACTCCCGAGCATATGTTATAATACAATTACTCTTTGCACTGCATATAAATCTACAGTACAAACTGAACAGACCGTAACGTAAGTTATGGAGTCGGGTTACGCAAG
>CAYMTG010000137.1:0-5093 GCA_964393305.1 uncultured Ruminococcus sp. | reverse complement strand
AAGAAAAAGCTCTCACGAAAGGAGCAATACAATGGACGAGAAGTGTAGCTGCTGCGGGGAATCCTGCAAGAAGAAGGAGCGCGCTCCCGAGGAGCGGAAGCGCCTGATAAACCGCCTTAACCGCATTTCGGGGCAGATAAGCGGCATCAGGAGCATGGTGGAGAACAACGCCTACTGCACGGATATTTTAATTCAGGTGTCGGCGGCAACGGCGGCGCTCAATTCTTTTAATAAGGAGCTGCTTGCCGAGCATATTCGCACCTGCGTTGCGGAAAATATCAGGAGAGGGAACGACGAGGTCATCGAAGAACTGGTCAACACTCTCCAAAAGATGATGAAGTAAGGTGATACTATGGTTCAGTATAATGTAACGGGTATGAGCTGCGCCGCCTGCTCCGCCCGCGTCGAAAAGGCGGTCTCGGCGGTGTCGGGAGTATCAAGCTGCTCCGTCTCGCTGCTCACGAATTCCATGGGCGTGGAGGGTACGGCTTCCCCCGCCGCCGTCATTAGCGCGGTGGAGAAGGCAGGCTACGGCGCGTCTGTAAAGGGCGGCGCTTCTCCGAAAGCAGCGCCCTCGGAGGACGAGCTTGCCGATAAGGAAACGCCTAAGATGAAGCTGCGTCTGTTCGTAAGTCTGGGTTTTCTCGCGGTATTGATGTATATCTCGATGGGCGCGGTGATGTGGGGATTTCCCTTGCCGCCGTTCCTCGCGAACGATCACGTGGCGATGGGTCTGGCGCAGCTCCTGCTCACCGTCGTGATCATGGTGATAAATCAGCGGTTCTTCATAAGCGGCTTTAAGGGTATTATCCGCCGTGCGCCCAATATGGACACGCTGGTGTCGCTCGGCTCGGCGGCGGCGTTCGGGTACAGCGTGTACGCGCTGTTTATGATGTCGAACGCGCAGGCGGCGGGGGATCACGAGCGTGTCATGAGCTATATGCACGACCTGTGGTTTGAGAGCGCGGGTATGATACTCACGCTTATCACTCTCGGAAAGCTGCTTGAGGCGCGTTCCAAGGGCAAGACCACCAACGCGCTGAAAAGCCTGATAAAGCTCGCCCCGCAGACGGCGGTTCTTGTCCGTGACGGAGAAGAGGTCACCGTGCCGATAGACGAGGTGAGGATAGGGGACGTTTTCGCTGTCCGTGCGGGCGGCAGCATACCGACCGACGGCGTTATCGTCGAGGGAGAAGCGGCGATAAACGAATCCGCGCTCACAGGCGAGAGTATTCCCGCCGATAAGATAGCCGGAGACGAGGTATTTGCCGCTACCATCAGTCAGTCGGGATATATCCGCTGCCGCGCCACCCGCGTGGGCGAGGATACCTCTCTCGCGCAGATAATCAGGACGGTCAGCGACGCGGCGGCGACCAAAGCGCCCATCGCGAAAATTGCCGACAAGGTATCGGGAGTGTTTGTACCCGCCGTTATCACGATCGCACTGGTGACTATCGCGGTGTGGCTGAGTATAGGAGAAGGCTTCGGCTTTGCGCTGGAGCGCGGGATCTCCGTGCTTGTCATCTCCTGCCCGTGCGCTCTGGGACTTGCTACTCCCGTGGCGATCATGGTGGGGAGCGGTATGGGCGCTAAGAACGGTATTCTCTTCAAGACGGCGGTCACTCTTGAGAACACGGGAAAGACCGACGTGGTGCTTCTCGACAAAACAGGCACTATCACAAGCGGCGAACCCGCTGTAACGGACGTTATCCCGAACGGGATCTCCGAGGACGAGCTGCTTTGCGCCGCGCTCTCCATCGAAGCGCGAAGCGAACACCCGCTCGCCAAAGCCGTGGTGAAGCACGCGGCGGGGCTTGGCTTCTCCCAAAAAGAACCGGAAAATTTTGAGGTGCTGCGCGGCTCGGGAATAGCCGCGACGCTCGGCGGCAAGCGTTATATCGCTGGAAATCTGCGGCTTTCCGAGACGTACTGCGATATTCCGGAGGAAATGCGGGCGGCTGCCGACCGTCTCGCCGCCGAGGGCAAGACGCCGCTGTTCTTCTGCCGCGACAAGGAGCTTATCGGCATAGTCGCGTGCGCGGATAAGATCAAGGACGACAGTCCCGCCGCCGTCTCCCGTCTGAAGAAAATGGGAATACGCACCATTATGCTCACAGGCGACAACAAGGTCACAGCGGAGGCTGTGGGCAAGCTCGCGGGAGTGGACGAGGTGATAGCGGGAGTACTCCCCGGCGGCAAAGAGGACGTAGTTAAGGAGCTTCAGGCGGACGGCTCGCGTGTTATAATGGTAGGCGACGGCGTGAACGACGCGCCCGCGCTCACCCGTGCGGACATCGGAATAGCTATCGGCGCGGGTTCGGACATCGCGCTTGACGCGGCGGACATCGTGCTGATGAAGAGCCGCCTGTCGGACGTCCCTGCGGCTATCAAGCTCTCGCGGCGGACGCTTCTCAACATCAAGGAGAACCTGTTCTGGGCGTTCATTTATAATGTGATCGGTATCCCGCTCGCGGCGGGAGCGTGGATAGCGGCGTTCGGGTGGCGGCTGAACCCCATGTTCGGCGCGGCGGCAATGAGCCTGTCGAGCTTTTGCGTGGTGACGAACGCACTTCGCCTGAACTTTCTGAATATCTACAACCCGAGATCGGACAGACCCATACGCAAGAGAAAACCAAGCGCAAAAGCGCTTAACAATAAGGAGGATAAGAATATGGAAATCACAATGAAAATCGAAGGCATGATGTGCGCTCACTGCGAGGCGACGGTCAAGAAGGCACTCGAGGCTATCCCGACAGTGACCGAGGCGGCAGTCTCCCACGCCGACGGTACGGCAGTCGTCAAGCTCTCCGCGCCAACCGACTTCAAGGTCTTGAAAAAAGCCGTCGAGGACAAGGACTACAAGGTGATTGAATAAATTGCACAGACAAGAAGCTGATTGCGGGTGAACAATCCGGCGCATTAGTATGAGAGCGTCCTGTGCGTCCCCTTGTTTTTTCGGAAATGCCCTGTGAATAGCGGGGCATTTCTTTTACGCGGAGATAGGCAGTACACAAAAATCCCCCAAGCAATCGCTCGGGGGGAGTAAGCTATTCGATCAGTCAGCCACATAAGGGAGAAGAGCAAGCTGTCTCGCTCTCTTGATAGCTGTTGTAAGCTCTCTCTGGTGGAACGCGCAGCAACCGGTAACTCTGCGGGGAAGAATCTTCGCACGCTCGGTCATAAACTTGCTGAGCTTTGCGGTGTCCTTGTAATCAATAAATTCAGCTCTTGCCGCGCAGAACTGGCACACCTTTTTGCGTGGGCGCTTTACGGGATGAGCGGATCTTTCCATCTTTTCAGCCATGGTACTTTACCTCCTGTTAGAATTTTCGTTTCTTAAAACGTGAGCGTCAGAACGGATAGTTGTCGTCGGTCGCGCCCTTGAAATCAGCGGGAGCGCCGTCATTTTCGACGGGCTGCTGCGGCGCGGACTGCTGGGGAGCAGGTGCGCCCTGCTGGGGAGTATTGCCCTGCGGGGCATAGCCGTTGTTATATCCGTTCTGCTGATATCCGCCTGCGTTTCCGTAGGAATTTGTACCGCCTTGGGGGTTGTTTGCCTTTTCACCGGTGAAGCTTACCTGGTCAACCACTACTTCCATAGTGTTGACGTTGCTGCCGTTTTTATCTGTGTAAGAGCCGGTCTGAAGCTCGCCTTCAACAAGGATCATACTGCCTTTTCTGAAGTAACGTGTGATAAACTCCGCTGTCTGACGCCAAGCGGTGACTCTGATATAATCAGCCTTTCTCTCCTCGCCCTTGGTCTGATAGCGTCTGTCGACCGCCATCTGGAAGTGGCACACGCTGATTCCGTTCGGCGTTGTTCTCAGCTCCAGATCGTGCGTGATCCTGCCCATTAGAATTACTCTGTTAAAAGACATACGCATTACCTCCAATAATCATTAACCGTCACAAATCCTACTTTTCTTTCCCGCGAAATTACTTCGCGAGAATTACTGCTGAACGCAGTACGCCGTCAGTAATGTTGATAATACGTTCAAGCTCTGCGGGGAAATCGGGCTTCGACTCGAAATTGTAGAGTACGTAGTAACCCTCGCCCTCGTAGTTGATCTCGTAAGCGAGCTTTCTCTTGCCCCACTCGTCAACGTTGGTAAGCGTACCGTTAGCTTTGATGAGGTCGGAGAACTTGGCTACGAGAGCCTTGATCTGCTCCTCGTCCTTCTTAAGGGAGAACACGAGCATTGCCTCATACTTTTCGCTAAGCTTTGCCATTTTTTAGCACCTCCTTATGGATATATATCCCGCGCCCTGTCGTGCGGGAAAGGGGTAAACCGCCGCCGAAAACACGTCCGGCAGCGATTGACAAATTTCATTATAACACGTTCGGGTCGTTTTGTCAAGGGCTTTTTGTAAAATATTTCTTCGTTCGGAGAAATACGCGCCCTATGTCCGCCGGACGAGTTTTTGTTTAACGCGGGGTCATTCGCCCGGGAACACCTTGCCCAACTCGATAAAGCAGCCGTTCAGCGTGCTGACCTTTACAATATCGGTTCGCTTATACGCCTTTGCGGTGCGGTATATTCCCTCGTCGTCAAGCAGGAAAACTCTGACGGTTTCGGTTTCGGGGTCTGCTATCCAGTACTCACGAACGCCGGCTTGCTGATAGAGATTGAGCTTTACAAAACAGTCGTGCGATTGTGCGGATGGGGATAAGATTTCAATTACTAAGTCGGGGGCGCCCTTTATGCCCTTATCGTCGATCTTATTCTTATCGCACACAACGAGAATATCCGGCTGCACTACCGTATCTACGTCTTTGGGATCGTCTCCGGCTTTTTCAAACAGGCGGACGTCAAGGGGCGCGGAGAAAACCTCGCAGGGCTTTCCATCAAGAAAATTAGCCAATTGATTAAATAATACTCCGGAAATTCTTTGATGAATGGTCCCGGGAGACGACATCATAACAATTTCTCCGCTTATGATCTCCATTCTCTCATCATCCTCAAACGACAGATAATCGGCGTAGGTGTAATAGGTTTTTTGTTAGGCGCCGGCATCGGTCCTCCTCCTTTCGTTTTAGGGCAACACCGCACGAAGATTGTACGGCAGTTGCGCCAGCAGATTTTTCGTCAGAT
>CAYMTG010000136.1:0-5274 GCA_964393305.1 uncultured Ruminococcus sp. | reverse complement strand
TTATTTCAAATAATTGAGGATTTTTCTATGAATAAGTACTACAAAAAGCTGGAATTGGATAAAATTCTGGAGCTTTTGGCGAATGAGACGGTGAGCGGCTGCTGCCGTGAAAAGGCATTGAAAATTCAGCCGCTCCGTGACTTTAATAGGATAAAGACCGAGCTTGCGAGGACGGACGACGCATTTACCCTTTCGGCGAAGTTCGGTACGCCGCACTTTCGGAAGATACAGGACATCTCGGAGTCGCTGAAGCGGGCGCAGACGGGCAGTATGCTGTCCTTCCGCGAGCTGCTGGACGCGGCGGCGGTTCTCCGCGAAACGGCTATGCTGTGCGACTGGTTCTCGCAGTGTGAGAATATGGAGACCTCGCTCTCCGAGTATTTCCGCGGACTCTCACCGATCAAGGCGCTTGAGCAGCGGATCTCGACAAGTATTATCTCGGAGGAAGAGATGGCGGACGCGGCAAGCCCTGAGCTTGCGTCTATCCGAAAGAGGATTGCGCGTCAGGGCTTAAATATCCGTGAGCAGCTTGACGGAATGCTCAAGGACAAGACCACACGTTCCTTTTTGCGGGACGCGGTGGTGACAATGCGCGACGGTCGCTATGTTGTACCCGTGCGCAGCGAGCATAAGAACGACGTCCCGGGATTGGTTCACGACACGTCGGCTACGGGTCAGACGTTCTTTGTAGAGCCGATTTCCGTTGTGGAGGCGAACAACGAGATACGTATCCTTAAGGCGCGGGAGCAGGCGGAGATCGAGCGCATCACACGTGAGCTTTCCGCAGAGATCGGCTCGAACGCGGAGGTGATCTCCGAGAATTTCAGGATCTCGCAGATACTGGAGCTGTATTTTGCCAAGGCTAACCTCGGCGCGAAGATGAAGGCGGTCGCTCCCAAGCTCGTGGAGAAACCGAGTGTGCGCATTGACAGAGCGCGTCACCCGCTGCTTGACCGTGATACGGCTGTGCCTGTCTCAATCGAGATCGGCGGGGGGTACAACTGCCTCATCATCACCGGACCGAACACCGGCGGTAAGACCGTCGCTATCAAGACGGCGGGGCTGCTCACGCTTATGGCATACTGCGGGCTAATGCTGCCGGCGGGCGACAGTACCGAGATCGGTTTCTTCGAGCGGGTGTTTGTGGACATCGGCGACGAGCAGTCGATCGAGCAGAGCCTTTCTACGTTCTCCTCGCATATGACGAACATCGTCGGTATTCTCAACAACGCGGACGAAAAATCGCTGGTGCTGATAGACGAGCTGGGCAGCGGCACCGACCCGGTTGAGGGCGCGGCGCTTGCTGTCTCCATTCTCACGCAGCTTAAGGATCACGGCGCAAAGGTGCTGGCGACAACGCATTATCAGGAGGTCAAGATGTTCGCCCTTGAGACTGACGGTGTGGAGAACGCAAGCTGTGAGTTCGATGTGGAAACGCTCAGACCCACCTATCGCCTGATCGTTGGAGTTCCCGGAAAGTCGAACGCATTCGCGATCTCCCAAAGGCTGGGAATGTCCGAGGCGGTCATATCCCGCGCAAAGGAACTCGTAAGCACCGAAAATCAGCGCTTCGAGAAGATCATCGGACAGCTTGAGGACTCGCGCCGAGAGGTGGAGAAGCTGCGGGAGAGCATGGCTCAATCGGAGCGAAACGCAAAGCTCACCGAGAGCGAGCTTAAGCAGAAGCTGTCCGAGCTGGAGGCGCAGAAGGAGAAGGAGCTTGAGGGGGCAAGACAACGCGCTCTCACCATAGTAGAACAGACAAGAGCGGAGTCTAATCGGCTGCTGAACGAGCTTGACGAGCTTAAGAAGGTAAAGGACAAGGAAGAACTTAAAAAGGGCATTTCCGAGGCAAAGTCAAGAGCGAATTCTACGATAAACAAAATGCACGACGCGGCAAACCCCGGGATAGAGCGGAGAGTTGAGAATTACGTGCCGCCGCGTCCCTTTAAGCAGGGCGACAGCGTGAAGCTCGCCGATACCGACCGCGAGGGAACGCTTATGACCGCGCCGAATATCAACGGCGTTTGCTATGTGAGAATCGGTTCTATGAAGGTGAAAACGACCTCCTCTAATCTGCGGCTGGTAGAGAAGAAGCCGTCCCCGCAGCAAAACGCGGGCAGACCGCAGTCGGGCAAGATCAGGAAGTCCGTCACCTCGAATATGAACAGGCGCGGCGGCATGGAGCTTGACATTCGCGGAATGATGGGCGACGAGGGCGTTATGGAGGTCGAGCGGTTTATCGACAGCGCGCTGATGTCGGGGCTGTCGCAGGTGGTGATCATTCACGGCAAGGGTACGGGCGCGCTGCGTGAGGCGGTGCAGTCGGCTTTAAGGAGAATGCCGGGCGTCCGGAGCTTCCGTCAGGGCGCTTACGGCGAGGGCGAAGCGGGGGTTACCGTAGTAGAGCTGGGATAATATCAGAGGAATGGCATGAAAAGAATAGCGACAATTCAGGATTTTTCCTGTGTGGGGCGGTGCAGTCTTACCGTGGCGCTGCCCGTAATATCGGCGGCGGGGGTGGAGTGCTGCTGCGTTCCGACGGCGGTGCTGTCAAATCACACGGGGTTTCGGAGCTTTTATGCAAGAGATTTAACGGACGATCTCGGTAAGTTCTCGGGGGAGTTTAAGGCGAACGGGATAACGTTTGACGCGATCTATACCGGATACCTCGCGACTTCCTCGCAGGTGGAATACGTGCTGAGGTTTATCGGAGAGTTTAAGCGGGAGAACGCCTTTGTTCTGATAGATCCGGTTATGGGTGACGACGGCAGGCTTTATGAGCGGATCACCGATGATTATTCCGAGAAAATGCGGCTGCTTTGCGCGGAAGCGGACGTTATCACCCCAAATCTCACGGAAGCGTGCCTGCTGCTCGGCAGAGAGTATCACGAAAATCCCACCGAATCGGAGATAGAAGAAATGCTGCGCGGATTGACAGCACTGGGCGCGAAAAAGGCTGTTATCACGGGAATTCACGATCCGTTTCACGCGGGACGGATCGGCTGGTACGCGATAGAGCGTGACGGCGGCGAGCGTATCTTCAAGTCATTCGCGAAGAAGTACGATATTCCGTGCATGGGTACGGGGGATATTTTCGCGTCCGCTATGCTGGGGGCGATGGTGAGGGGGAAAGGGTTCTCCGAGGCGCTGAAAATCGCGGAGGACTTCACCTCCGAGGCGGTCGCCATTACCGCAGACGATCCCGAACGGCGGTTCTACGGGGTGAATTTCGAGGCGGCGATCCCGCTTTATATCAAGCTGCTTGAGGTTCCCTGAATTCGTGAATAGCGGCTGATTTTTCGCATACACTATCCATAAAACGAATTTCGCCTATTCAAGGCGGGGAGGATTTTATGGATAAAATAGCTTTTTTTGACGCTAAGCCTTATGACAGAGAGTGGTTTGACAAGATAAACACCGATTTTGAGATCCGTTACTTTGAGGGCAGACTGCGTCCCGAGAGCGCCAAGCTCGCCGAAGGCTGCCGCGCTGTTTGCGCGTTCGTCAACGACGAGATAAACGCCAAGACCATTGAGCGGCTTGTCGAGCTTCACGTAGAGGTTATCCTAATGCGGTGCGCGGGCTTCAATAACGTGGCTTTATCAGCGGCCGAGGGGAAGATCAAGGTGCTGAGAGTTCCCGAGTATTCGCCGTATGCAGTCGCGGAGCACACGATGGGACTTATTCTCGCGCTGAACCGCAAGATCCCGAGAGCGTATATCAGAACCCGCGACTTCAATTTCAGCTTAGCGGGACTTACCGGCTTTGATCTGCATGGGAAGACTGCGGGAGTTATCGGCACGGGACGGATAGGTCGCGTGTTTATCGACATCTGCAAGGGCTTCGGGATGGAGGTTATCGCGTATGACCCGCACCCCGTTGAGATAGAAGGCATGGAGTACGTCTCCAAGGACGAGCTGTTCAAGCGGTCGGATATTATCTCGCTGCATTGTCCGCTCACCCGTGAGACGAGGTATATCATCGACGAGGAGGCGCTCTCGTTGATGAAGAAATCCGCGCTTATCGTCAACACCTCACGCGGACAGCTTATCGATACGGAGGCGCTGCTCTCCGCGCTTAACGACAAGCGAATCGGCGGCGCGGCGCTGGACGTTTACGAGGAGGAGAGCGGGTTGTTCTTCGAGGACAATTCCGATAAAATCGTCACGGACGAGGTGATCTCAATGCTGGTTTCCCGCCCGAACGTGATCATCACCTCGCATCAGGCGTTTCTCACAGATGAGGCGCTGCGCAATATCGCGGAGATCACCTTGAAGAACTTCGACGACTATATTCACGGGCGGGAGCTTAAGAACGAAGTTAAGCGTTGATGGGACTTTATGGAAAATATGACATTAGAGGAGCGACAGTTATGTATGACTTAAACCAAGTAGGCGAGCATACCTACTATATCGACAGTCCCACAAATATCGGACTGTATGAGTACGGCGGGCGGTGCTGCGTTATCGACAGCGGAAACGACAAGGATGCCGCAAAGAAGATTTTGAAGCACGTTGAGGCGCGGGGGTGGACGCTTGAAAAGGTGTTCTGTACGCACTGTCACGCGGATCACACGGGCGGCTGCGCAACTCTTAGGGAGCGTACAGGCTGCGAGGTGTACGCGCCGGGAGTTTGCGCGGAGATCGTGCGCGATCCCTATCTGCTGCCGTCCGTGCTGTACGGGGGATTTCCCTCTAAGGAGCTGCGGTCAAAGTTTTTGATGGCAAAGCCGTGCGAGTGCGCGGAGCTTACCGAGGCGGCGCTTCCCGAGGGGTTGACGTTCACGCATATTGACGGTCATGATTTTGAACAGGCGGCGTTCAGGACGGCGGACGGGGTGTGGTTCACTGCGGACGGTACGGTAAGCGAGAAAACCGTCGAGAAGTATAAAATCGCGTTCCTGTACGATATTGCGGAGCATTTGCGCTCTCTCGAAAAGCTGAAAACGCTGGAGGGAGATCTGTTTATCCCCTCGCACGACGAGCCGATGAAGGACGTCAAGGCGCTTGTCGATATGAATATCGCCTGCGTTTACGAGGTCGCGGACGTGATTAAGCGTTTCTGCGAGCCGGGACTTACGATCGACGAGCTGCTGGAGAAAATTTTCGCGGAGTTCGGGATAAAGCTCTATCTTATGCAGTACGCCTTGATCGGCAGCACAACGAGAAGCTATCTCTCGTGGCTGGTATCAAACGGCGAGATGGAATGTGTTTTCGAGGGAAGCAAGCTTCTTTGGAAAACGGTAAAAAAGCCTGATTTGGAATAAGAAAA